>CAMCSF010000001.1 GCA_945877625.1 Methylomonas koyamae
TGTTCCGTACCTCTTCATGAAATCGGTCAGACTGAAACCTTTTTGAAATTGGATCAGGTTCTTTTTCATGGCGAGATCTCCTGCTAATTCAATATATCCGTTAGACTCTCGGGAGGCTCAAAAGTTGCTGAAGGTTATGGGTAATCAGGATTGGATTTATGAATTTGTTGGTAAACCTTCAGGGTATTTTTAGCACATAGGTCCCAACTAAAATCTTTACTTCGATTGAGGGCTTTGATTGAAAGTTGATTTCGCGTAACGGCATCATTAATTAATAATTCAAAAGCCTTAAAAAAACCTTCGACATCATAAGGGTCAACTAACATGCCAGAGTCGCCAATGACTTCAGGAATTGAGGATGTATTGGATGCGACAACCGGTAAGCCGGATGCCATCGCCTCAAGTGGTGGTAGGCCAAAACCTTCGTAGATAGAAGGAAAGACAAGCATAAGAGCGCCTGAATATACGGTTGCGAGATCTAGTCTTGGGACATAACCCAGCAGCCTAATTTCACCTGTTGTCATCAATGGCTGTAATTGCTTATCAAGCGCCGAATTCAGCCAACCGTTCATGCCGACAATGACGAGTGGATATTGCAGTCTTATTTTTTTAGGTAGTTTTATAAACGCCTGTAAAGCGGTCATTAAGTTTTTTCTAGGTTCTATTGTGCCGACTGCAAGTATGTATTTACCGTGAGTAAGAGAATATTGAGTTAATATCGGTTGCGTATCACTGAATTCTCGAGGCTTAAAAATGGTTTCGTAACCTAATGGAATTGAGACAATTTTTTCATCAGGGAAGCCAATAAGGTCAGCTAATTCATGCTTAATATAATTTGAATCAGTGATAACCATTGATGCACGATTTAAACTGTTTTCAAAATATCGATTCATCGCTTTGACCCGATTTTCAGGGTGTACTTCAGGATGTTTAATCCAAGATAAGTCGTGAACAGTAATTACTGATGGTCGATCAGATTTGAAGGCTAAAAAATTAGGCTCATGATAAATGTCAGGTTTTATTGCATTTAAGCCTTGGCTAAAACCAAATTGGCTAATCATGCGATCCAAATCATAAGAAAAAGGGATATTATTTCTTATAAAGGCTCGGTAATTAAACTTGGGGTTGCTTGCTTGGTGTATTAATTGCTTATCCCAATGTCTACGGTAAAAAAAATTTATATCGATAGTATTTTGGTCAATCAGTGCATTGGCTAAATTAAAAGCATATTGGCCAATGCCGGTCAGAGAACCGCTAATTGATGAGGCATTGAAAGCCACTTTCATTGCGTTAAACCAGATTGATAGTTATCGATTATCGATTGGATTGTGTCGGTTAATGTCGGTATCTTAATCGGCCCAATACAGTCAAATAATTTACTCGGATCGCCAAACAATTGCTGAATTTCATTGGCGCGGACAAAAGCAGGATTGATGTTAATTTCAGGCGTGTGTTGAGTGATGTCTGATAATAGCTTGATGACGGAACGAAGATTGACCGTATGGCCGGAACAGATATTATAAGTCTCTCCGATTTTCGACAATAAAAGCAGCTTTAAATAGGCATCGCAGACAAAGCCAATATCATTAAACTCACGCTCCACATCAATATTACCCAACTCAATTGCTGAAGCTTTTCTAACAAAATGGGAGATTATTTTCGGTATCACGAAAACTTCAGATTGGTTTGGGCCAATATAGTTAAACGGACGGGTAAAAAAGATAGGCAGTTTAGGCATATAGGTCCTTGCCATATACTCCATAGCCAGTTTACTCATTGCATAATGATTGACCGGAGCCGGTTGTGCGGTCTCTTTAATAGGCGATGTCTCACAGTTTCCATAAATGTTTGCGCTACTTGCAAGCAAAATACGGCTAGGCAATTTCGGTAAAGTTAATAGTGCGTCTAATAGATGGGTTGTGCCAATCACATTGATATTATAAAAAGCACTTATATCGCTATGAGCAACAAAACTAATCGCCGCTAGATGCACAACTGCGTCGGGTGCCGCAGCGATTACTTCATCGTTAAGCGCGTTAATATCTAATAAATTAGATTTTAGTGGATGAATACTATGTCCATGACTGCGGGCATAGGACACAAAATGTTTGCCAGTAAAGCCATTAGCGCCGGTCACTAAAATTTTCAAAATGAAAATCCATTTTGATTGCGTCTCAAATCGGCACTAACCATCATGCTACAGAGTTCCTCTAAGCTGGTTTTCGGCGCCCAACCAAGTTTGGCTTTGGCTTTAGCGGGATTACCGATTAATAGCTCGACTTCTGCTGGGCGATAAAACTTAGGGTTAATTCGCATAACGGTTTTACCGGTTGCAGTATCAATAGCCATTTCTTGCTCGCCATTGCCTGTAAAATCAATCTCGATTTCAGCACCTTTAAACGCCATCCGCACAAAATCGCGAACAGTTTCAGTGCGATTAGTGGCCAGTACAAACGTATCGGCTTGTTCGGCTTGCAACATACGCCACATGCCTTCTACATATTCTTTAGCAAATCCCCAGTCTCGTTTTGCGTCTAAATTGCCGAGTTCCAGACAATCTAATTGGCCTAATTTGATTTTCGCAATCGCATCGGTGATTTTGCGAGTTACAAATTCGCGGCCACGCAGAGGCGATTCATGATTAAACAAAATGCCACTGGCGCCATAAATATCATAGCTTTCGCGATAATTAACGGTAATCCAATGCGCATAAAGTTTGGCAACCCCATAAGGGCTGCGAGGATAAAAAGGGGTCTCTTCAATTTGCGGAATGGCTTGGACTTTGCCAAACATTTCTGAGGTACTGGCCTGATAAAAACGAATTTTAGGATTAACCAAGCGAATCGCTTCTAGCAAATTGAGCGCGCCAATCCCGGTAATTTGAGCCGTTGTGCTAGGTTGATCGAAGCTAACCCCGACAAAACTCTGTGCCGCTAAATTATAAATTTCATCAGGCTGGGCTTTTTGAACTAAAGCAATATTCGACCCTAAGTCAGTCAAGTCGTATTCGACTAAATGCAGATTAGGATGATTGTGTATGCCCAGTTCTTCAAGGCGCCAAAAATTGACAGAACTGGTGCGGCGATAAGTGCCGTAAATGACATAACCTTTGTCTAATAAAAGCTCGGTTAAGTAGGCGCCGTCTTGGCCAGTAATGCCGGTAATAATTGCGGTTTTAGATGTCAAAATAACTAACCTTTTATTGTTTAAAAAATCCAATTTTTGATTTTAGCATGAAGAAAATTATTGCAAAATCAATGTGTTACAAATGTAATTCAGCGTGATTTGCACTAATTGTTCTGCGCGACTCATGCTGTCGGCTTCAGCGTAGCAACGAAGTTCTGGCGCATTGCCGGATGGTCTTAAGTGAATAATTTCACCTTGAGTAAAACTTAATCGGAGGCCGTCAGTTGTATCGATATGAGTAATTGAGCCAAGCGCCTCGCCCCAAATCTCTTGATAAGGAATTTGATTGTTTTGTAATGCTTGGATAAGTGACTGGCTGCTAACCATAGGCACATTTTGAAGGCGATCACTGGCTGTAAATCGATGGGGTAAATCAAGCAGCAAATCTGAAAGCTTAAGATTTTGTTGTTTAGCCATTGCCAAAATAGCTAACGCTGGGAGAACCGCATCGCGAGTCGGTAATGGTGATAGGGTTTTGCTGTTTGCGAGTTTTAAATGCTGACCGGCTAAAAAACCACCGTTTGCTTCAAAACCTGCCACACTGCCTTCGCTTATAGACGCCATACCGGCAATCACATAAGGTGAGCCAATTCGAGTGCGAATCACCTGTTGAAAAGCCTTTGATAGCTCAATTGCCGTATTACAACTCACCGGCGTGACAACGGATTGAACACCTAAAAACTTAGCACACAGCAAACCAACAATATCACCGCGTAACCAAGCGCCATTTTCATCGGCAATCAATGGCCGATCACCATCGCCATCAGTCGATATGATGGCATTCAATGAAAATTGGTTTGCCCAATCCAGCCCGCGTTGTCGATCTTCGGGGCTAACTGCTTCAGTATCAATCGGTACAAATATATCGGTCCGATTTAAACTAATAACTACGGCGCCAAAATATATCAAAATCGCTTTAATACAATCTCGGGCAACACTCGAGTGTTCGTAAACACCAATTCGCCATCCCTTGAGAAAGTCTTTATCAAACAAACCCGTATATCTAGCAATATAATTGTCAATTGCTCGGCTATCAATAGCCGGTAATTCGCCAGGTTCACATGTAAGATTAATATTAACCAAATGCTCGGTGATAGCTAATTCATCGGCTTTACTGATTTCACCATCAGCCCGATAAAATTTAATCCCGTTACGATCAAAAGGGATATGGCTGCCAGTAATCATAATGGCAGGCATGCCCTGATTTAAAGAAAACAAAGCTAATGCAGGGGTTGGCAAACTACCGCAGTAAATCACTTCGCAACCCGCTTGGCGAATAGCGGCGGCACAGGCTCGAGCAATTGCGGGACTCGACGGTCTAAGGTCTATGCCCAGTGCGACCGATTGTCCGCTATTGACTAACTGTAATACCTGTAAGAAAGCATTGCTGTATCCCGCGCAGACGACATCAGACATCTCGCTAACTAGGCCACGAACACCACTGGTACCGAAAGCGACACCGCTATCAGTCATTAATTTAATACGTGTTTTAATCATTTTTTCACATGATCACATTTTATTGCGTAATTGTAATTTATTGTAATTTATTAATTGGTTTTTAACGATTTATTTCAAAAGTTAATATATGGCTGATTAATTTCAAAACTATTCTATATATCAATTGAGTCAATAGCAATTGTATGTCAGAATTAAAAAGCTCGGTGTCGTAAGATAAATTAAAGATAAATTAAGGAAATGTGAATGAGTTTAGTGGTTACAATTCTTTGTGGCGGTGCTGGCTCCCGATTATGGCCAGTCTCTAGGGGCACACACCCAAAGCCGTTCATTCGCTTAAGTGATGGGCAAAGCCTTCTCCAAAAAGCCTTTGTTCGCGGGTCAAATCTTCCAAACATAAAACAAGTGCTCACCGTAACTAATGGTGAATTACTGTTTAAAACCTTTGATCACTATCAAGAAGTTAACGACGAGAAAATCGCAACGGAATTCGTTTTAGAGCCGTTCGGTCGAAATACGGCGCCTGCTATAGCGGCTGCGATTCTTCAGACACAAAAAACTCAGGGTGATGATGTGATTATGTTGGTATTGGCTGCTGATCATTTGATTACAGACGATATCGCTTTCAAACAAGCGGTTAGCGAAGCGGCAGAATTAGCCGCCAGCGGCAAATTGGTGACATTTGGCATTCAGCCAGACGCTCCCGAAACCGGTTATGGATACATCGAAGCAGAAAGCAATAAAGTGCTGCGCTTCGTTGAAAAGCCTAATTTAGAGACAGCCACCGAATACCTGCAATCGGGAAAATTCCTATGGAACTCAGGTATGTTTTGCTTCAAAGTTTCGACCATGCTCGAACAAATGCAAATCCATTGTCCTGAAATACTCAGTGCAACCCGCACTTGCCTCGAACAGTCGCAATTAAGCAAACACCAAGCCTCTCTAGTGACCAAACTTGAGCCCAATAGTTTTAGTGGTGTTGATGCAGTCTCAATTGACTATGCGGTGATGGAAAAATCCAGTGATGTGGCAGTGGTTCCATGCAAAATTGGTTGGAGCGACATTGGTTCTTGGACCGCTTTAGGGGATCTTGATGAACCTGATTCAGACGGCAATCGCATCAGAGGCGACGTCATTTTGCACAATGCCCATAACAACACAATCCACAGCCAACATCGCGTGTTAGGCGCGGTAGGTATCAACGACTTAATTATTGTTGATACACCCGATGCAATATTGGTGGCTAATAAGGCCTCAGCTCAAGATGTAAAACACATCTATGCCGAATTAAAACTAACAGATCATGATGCCCATAAGCTGCATAGAACAGTGGCTCGACCTTGGGGCAGTTACACGATATTAGAAGAAGAAACCAGTTTCAAAATTAAACGACTGGTTGTAAACCCAGGATGTAGATTAAGTTTGCAATCCCACCAGCATCGCAACGAGCGCTGGGTAGTCATATCGGGGATAGCGCTAGTCACTAATAATGATCAACAACATTACCTGAATCAAAATGAATCAACCTACATTTGTGCTGGCCATAAGCACCGCTTGGAAAATCCGGGGTCAGATAATTTAGTCTTGATTGAGGTACAAAGTGGCGATTATGTGGGAGAAGATGATATTCAGCGTTATGAAGATAGTTATGGGCGTTGCTAAATAAAATAATGAATAGATTATTTAAATCTCTGTGGGGCTATCGAGGTTTTATTATTGGCAGTGCTCAAAGAGAGTTTCAATTAAAATATAGTAACTCTTTATTGGGTGGGGTATGGGCAGTGCTGAATCCCTTGGCGATGATTATAGTCTATACGGTTATTTTTTCGCAGGTTATGCATTCAAAATTACCGAATATTGATAATGATTTTGCTTACAGTATTTATTTGTGTTCTGGCATATTAACTTGGGGTTTGTTCTCTGAAATTGTCTCCAGAGCGCAAACAACCTTTCTTGAACATGCCAATCTGTTAAAAAAACTGAGTTTTCCTCGATTGTGTTTGCCCATCATTGTTGTCATCAATGCGCTATTAAACTTTTCAATTATATTTTCGCTATTCAGTGTTTTTTTATTAATGTCCGATAATTTTCCGGGTCTAGTGTTTTTGGCGCTGATTCCAGTTTTTATTGTATTAATAGCATTCTCTATTGGCTTAGGTATTAGCTTGGGTGTGTTAAATGTTTTTTTTCGAGATGTCGGTCAGTTTTTTGGTATTTTTATTCAATTCTGGTTTTGGTTAACACCGATTGTTTATCCTGTCAGTATTTTGCCAGAATCGGTGCGTTTGATGATGGTTTATAACCCTATGTATAGCATCATCAATGCCTGTCAAGAAATATTAGTTAATCAACACTGGCCAGTTTGGCAAGATTTACTTCCGGTAACATTTATCGCTCTTATGCTATGTTTATTTGCTATGCGCCTATTTCGAAATCATGCGAGTGAAATAGTCGATGAATTATAATTTTATGGCAAAAATAGTTTAAAAATGGGCGAAATTACTATTACCAATATAGGTAAAGCTTATAAGCAATACAGTTCACGCTGGTTACGTTTAAAAGAATGGGTATCCCCATTTAATCATTCATACCATCAGCTTAAATGGGTTTTACAAGATATTAGTTTTACGGTTAAGTCAGGTGAAGCGGTTGGTTTGATTGGTATCAATGGTGCCGGTAAAAGCACATTGCTAAAAATTATTACGGGCACCACCCAACCTACCACCGGTAGCGTTCATATTACCGGACGGGTTGCGGCTTTATTAGAGCTCGGCATGGGGTTCCATCCGGATTTCACAGGGCGACAAAATGCCTATATGGCAGGGCAGTTGCTTGGAATGTCGGTGAATGAAATCACTGAACTGATGTCTGACATTGAGGCATTTGCCGAAATTGGCGATTATATTGACCAACCGGTGCGAGTTTATTCCAGCGGTATGCAAATGCGCCTCGCCTTTAGTGTTGCAACCGCACGTCGACCTGATGTGCTGATTATTGACGAAGCACTCTCTGTTGGGGATGCCTATTTTCAACATAAAAGCTTTGATCGGATTCGAGAATTTCGGAAATTAGGTACGACATTATTAATTGTTTCGCACGATAAACTAGCGATACAAGCGATTTGTGATCGGGCTATTTTGCTCAATGCCGGATTACTGGCCATGCAAGGACAGCCTGAGCAAATTATGGATTACTACAATGCATTAATTGCCGAAAAAGAAAATCTAACCGTCAAGCAATCAATTCAAGCCGATGGCAAATTGCAAACCATTTCTGGCACAGGTGAAGCCAGTGTTAAAGATATTGTCTTAATTGATGTCAATGATCAGCCAGTCGAAATTATTAATGTCGGTAGTCAATTAACGTTAAAAATTACCGTGGCGGTACATCAACCGATACCTCGGTTGGTGCTTGGTTACATGATTAAAGATCGCTTAGGCCAACCTATTTACGGTACTAACACCCATATCAAAAAACGCGCTATTGACAATGTCTCGATGGGCGAAACATTAACCTACTGTTTTAACTTCGCACTTAATTTAGGACCGGGTACTTATTCAATTGCCACCGCTTTAGTCAGTACCGATACCCATCTTGAAAATAATTATGAATGGCGTGATTTAGCCTTAATTTTTACTGTGGTCAATATTAATCACGATTATTTTATTGGTAATTGTTGGTTAGATCCTACATTGGACATAAAACGTATATGACATTCATTTCTTATGCACAAAATGGTGAGGACATCATAGTTTGGCGAGCGCTGAAACATATCAATCAGGGCTTTTATATTGATGTTGGTGCTAATGATCCTGAAGATGATTCGATTACCAAAGCCTTTTACGATCAAGGATGGCATGGTATTAATATTGAACCCTTGAGCCAGCATTACGCGTCGTTACAAATACATCGTCCGCGAGATATTAATTTGCAGATGGCAGCGGGTGATTTTAACGGCGAGTTAAAATTATTCGATGTTCCTAATGTCAGGGGTTGGGCGACATCCGATGCTGAAATTGCCGACCAATATCGTCACCAAGGCTTAGCGGTTGAAGAAATTCTGGTGCCGGTTCGCCGATTAGATAGTTTATGTGCGGAATTTGCAGAGCAACAAATACATTTTCTTAAAATTGATGTCGAGGGCTTTGAGCGTGAAGTGCTGCTCGGTATGGATTTCCAAAAATGGCGACCTTGGATTTTAATCATCGAAGCCACCAGACCGAATAGTCAGCAAAGCCAGTATCAAAGTTGGGAGCCGATGCTAATAGAAAACCAATATTGTTATGCTTATAACGATGGTTTAAATCGCTACTATGTCGCCCAAGAACATTCAGAGTTGATGGATATGTTGGCTGTGCAGCCTAATGTTTTTGATGATTATCAATTTATTGGTTATCACCGCATAGAACAAGCATTACCGCGATTACTAGCGGATAACAAAACATTAAATCAGCAACTACAAGTTTTTGATGGTCGGTTGCAGCAAGCTCAACAAGTTGAACAACAATTAAATCGCCAACTGCAAACTTTAGTCGATCAGTTGCAAGAAAATCAGCAACAAAGACAGCAATTAAGCAATCAATTAATCGCGATAAATAATAGTTTATCTTGGCGCATCACTCAGCCGCTGCGTTTAGTTAGACACTATCTCTGGAAAGCTGGAATTGGCTTGCGGTTGCTACGAAATAATACCTTCAATCAACTATTAAAAATAACCCCTAATTCGGTTAAAAGACCCCTTAAAGCCTTGCTTTATCGCCTAAGGATGAAGGCTTATATGATTGATGCGGCACATCAATCTCTGCTTTCTCCGCGTGCTGAAGATGTCTACCTTAAGTTACAAAAAGCCGTCAAAGCGAGGGCGAACTGATGCGCATCATCATTGATATGCAAGCCTTACAAACTGTGAGTCTTGTTAGAGGCGCTGGCCTGCGAATGTTGACTGTGATTCAGGAAATAGCGAGTCATGCCAATGGTCACCAAGTTATCTTGGTCTTAAACACTGCTTTTCAAGATAGCAGTTTTGCAATACGCGATGCCTTTTCGGGGTTGGTTCCAGCCCAGCATATTCATAATTTTGAAATGCCAATTGCTAGTCATGATGTTGCCAATAGCTCGGGATTAAAATGCGCTGAAATCATTTATAGCCATTTCATACGGGGCCTAAATCCCGATATTGTGTTGCTGACTCAAAGCTTATCGGCTGGCTGGCTTGATCAACTCGCCAAGCCTGTAAAAATATTGCCTCAGGATATAAGCGCTTCCGGCTTATGGCTAGAAAATGACCAGTTTGATCTATTAAAACTTATCAATCGTTTTGAATCGGTTTCCAATCCCAAACAAACCGCGGTTGAGGACAGACAAAAACAGCTCCCACGCCTAGCTTTCGTATCACCATTGCCGCCCGAAAAAACCGGTATTGCGGATTACAGTGCCGAATTGATACCGGCATTAGCCCGTTATTACGAGATCGAATTAATTACCGACCAACCCGAAGTCAGCTTATTAAATCAAGATAAGCGCTTCACTATTCGTAGCGTTGCTTGGTTTAAACAAAACGCCCAGTGTTATCAACGTGTGCTTTACCATTTTGGTAATAATTACCTGTTTCATGGCCAGATGTTTGCTCTGATTAAAGAAATCCCTGGCGTCATGGTGTTGCATGACTTCTTTTTGGCGCACGCAATTGCCGGTATAGAAATTAGAGGCCATCAGCCACAAGCCTTGAACAAAGCTTTATTTAATAGTCATGGCTATCTCGCTCTACAACAACGATTGCAAGCGGCAGACCCTAATCAAGTGCTATGGGATTATCCTTGCAACCTTGAGGTGATTCAGGATGCTTTGGGGGTGATTGTGCATTCCCAAAACACGCAACGTCTAGCAAAGCAATGGTTAGCGACACCCGCTAATCTTGACTGGTCTGTGATTCCCTTGCTACGCGAACCGGCCGAAAAAATCAATCGCAACCAAGCGCGTCAGGCGCTGAATTGGCATCAAGATCAGTTTGTGGTCTGTAGTTTTGGCCTGTTAGGCCCCAGCAAGCTTAATCATCGTTTGCTTGAGAGCTGGTTAAAATCAAGCTTAGCTAAAGAAGAAAACTGTTTATTGGTATTTGTTGGTGAAAATGATGGGGGGGATTATGGGAAGCGCTTATTAAAACGGATTAAAAACACCGGCCTCGAACAGCGGATTGTGATTACCGGTTGGACCGATACCGCACAATTTCGCCAATATTTAGCCGCCGCCGATTTAGGCGTACAACTGCGAAGTTTATCGCGAGGCGAAACCTCGGCAGCGGTTTTAGATTGCATGAATTATGGCTTGCCAACGATTGTTAATGCTAACGGCGCGATGGCCGATCTAGCTAACGATGCGGTCTGGATGTTAGCTGACCAATTTACCGATAGTGAAATGGTCACCGCCTTAGAAACGCTCTGGCAAGATGATTTAAAGCGTCAGCAGTTAGCGACTCGAGGCCAGCAAATCCTATTAACTCAGCATCAACCGAGCGTTTGCGCGGAGCAGTATGCGCTTAGCATAGAGTCCTTTTATCAACGCGCCGCCAATCATTCCAGTGTTGTTGTACAAGCCCTAGCAGATGCCGAATGTTTACCTAGCGACGAATCAAACTTGGCAGGTTTAGCCAAAACAATTGCAGCAAACTTTCCGCCCCAGCCATTGCCGCGTCAATTATTAATTGATGTGTCTAGTATTGCTAGACATGACTTGAAATCCGGCATCGAGCGTGTGGTTCGAGCACAATTACTGGAATTACTAAAAAATCCACCTCCAGGTTTTAGAATTGAACCGGTTTACTTAACCGACCAAGGTGGCGCGTGGCATTACCAATATGCCAGAAAGTACACTTGTCAGATATTGGGCATCGAGCAAGCTGGATTGGTTGATGTCGCGGTTGATATGACTAAGGGCGATGTTTTTTATGCGCCAGATTTCTACCCAAGCGGGGTTATCGAAGCCCACAAATCTGGCTTGTATCTAAACTGGCAAGCGCAAGGTGTTGCAATCAATTTTTTGATTCATGACTTATTACCGATACAAAATCCCGAGTTCTTTGTTGAAGCCGCGAATCGTGTCCATGCAACTTGGCTCAAGGCTATAAGCGAATCCGCTACGGGTTTAATTTGCATTTCCAATGCGGTTGCAGATGAAGTAAATCAATGGCTACAACACAACCCGCCAGTACGCACCGCACCGCTACCGATTGCTGTCATCCATCACGGTGCCGATATAGCCGCTTCTACAACGGCTTCAGACAAGACGCTTGAAAGTTCAGCGCAAGCTGCCGAGCTATTAACAAAGCTCCGTGCAAACCCAAGCTTCATCATGGTCGGTACCATCGAACCGCGCAAAGGCCACTTGCAAACCCTCGCAGCTTTTGAACTACTTTGGCAGCAAGGGCAAGCCATTAACCTCGTGATTGTTGGTAAAGAAGGTTGGCTTGGCTTGCCCGATAAGCAACGGCGGACAATTCCCGAAATCATAGCCAAATTGAAAGACCATAAAGAATTGGGCCAGCGTTTAATTTGGCTGGAAGGTATTAGCGATCAATATCTGGAACAAATCTACGCCACCAGCACTTGTTTGATTGCCGCCTCAGAAGGCGAAGGCTTTGGGCTGCCATTGATTGAAGCAGCCCAACATCAGCTACCGATTATTGCCCGAGATATTCCGGTGTTTAGAGAAGTTGCCGGCAATCATGCTTATTACTTTAAAGGCAACCATCCCGCCGATCTCCAACAAGCGATTAACGATTGGCTACAGCGCTATTCAAAAAAACAACATCCGCTTTCTAGCGACATGCCTTTTTTGAGCTGGGCCGATAATGCCAAACAACTGGGTGGTTTACTAAGTGGTATCGATGCAAATCCCTGTGACAACTTGCATAGCCAATACAGGCCGAAACCTACACTGTATATTGATATTTCTGTTGTTTACCGTCAGGATTTCAAGACAGGTATACAACGGGTGGTCAGAGCCATTTTGTCAGAATTAATCCAGCAACCACCGGTTGGCTATCGTGTTTGTCCGGTTTATCTAAACCATACTAATGATAAATGGGCTTATTACCCAGTCCCGGATGACAGCAATGTAATTGACAACGCACCAATCACGGTCAGCAGCAAAGATGTGTTGCTCGGTTTAGATTTAGCCGGCGGCTATGTGATCAATGCCTTCAACCAAGGCTTGTATCATCAATTAATGCAAGCAGGGGCGAGGGTTTATTTTGTTGTTTATGACTTGTTACCGGTATTGGCACCGCAATTTTTCAATGCCAACGAAGATAAAGCCCATCAGCAATGGTTAACCTGTATCGCCCAAAGTGACGGCGTTATTTGTATATCAAAAGCGGTCGCTGATGAATTTGCCAGTTGGTCAACAAGTCTTGAAACACCGTTAGCGGATGATTTCTCGATGAATTATTTTCATTTGGGTGCGGATATAGCAGCCTCGCAGCCAAGCTCGGGATTGCCAGACGATGCCGACATCATGCTAGACAAGCTTGCCCAACGT
Organism: Methylomonas koyamae; assembly: GCA_945877625.1. Lineage (GTDB taxonomy): Bacteria > Pseudomonadota > Gammaproteobacteria > Methylococcales > Methylomonadaceae > Methylomonas > Methylomonas koyamae_C. The sequence continues at coordinate 13,177 of CAMCSF010000001.1, forward strand.
CCCAGCTTTTTAATGGTGGGTACTTTGGAGCCGCGCAAAGGCCATGCACAGACACTCGCTGCTTTTGAACAATTATGGCAACAGGGTATCGACGTCAATTTGATTATGGTTGGTAAACAAGGCTGGAAAATGTCGGCAAAGATTAAACAAATGCGACAACATCCAGAAATTGGTCAGCGTTTATTTTGGTTAGAAAATATCAGCGATGAATATCTAACCAAACTCTATGCTGCAAGTACTTGCCTGATTGCTGCCTCAGAAGGAGAGGGTTTTGGTCTGCCGCTGATTGAAGCCGCTCAAAATAAAGTGCCCATCATTGCCCGTGATATTGCCGTATTTCGCGAAGTTGCTGGCGATCATGCCTATTACTTTCAAGGATTAGATGCCGAGTCACTGGCGCAAGCGATTAACAATTGGCTGGGTTTATACCAACAAGGGATGGCACCCGATTCTAGCGATATGCCTTGGTTAACATGGGCGCAAAGTGCGCAACAACTGTTAGACAGGTTATTACAAAATCCTCAACGCAATTGCCCATGAACTCAAAAAACATCAGCTACAACCCCAGAATAGATCAGATTCGGTGGTTAGCCGCCGCCATCGTGTTTATGTTTCATTACAACCTCGAATATCAGGGCCTTGGTGGTATCGACATACAAAGCAACTGGTTCGGCATCATTAAACAAGGTCACACTGGGGTCGGTTTGTTCTTTACCCTGTCGGGCTTTTTGTTTATGCAAATCGCCCTAAACGCAGAAACCATCGATTACAGCCAATTCATTCGTAACCGATTTCTAAGGATTTTTCCGCTATTTTTCACCGTGTTTCTGGTCGCCACTTCAATTGGTAGAGACCATTTTCAACCCCAAGATATTTTCTACCTGCTCACCACCAATCTAGGTAAAGCTCCCACCTCAGATACCACGATAACTGGTGCCGCTTGGTGTATTTCCATCGAAGTATTGTTCTACTTGCTGTTTCCGTTCTTAGCCAGATTCACCCTCGAACGCGGTTATCGCTATCTGCTGAAACTACTGGTGTTGCTACTATTTTTCAAACTAGCCGCCTACACCGTCGCCGAAAAAGCCTCCTTAATGTATTTTTCAACCTTTGTCGGTCGCTTTGATCAATTCCTGATTGGCATGATTGCCGCGCTGTTTTATAGCCACTATAAAGCCTACTGCCACCGTTTCAGCCCGCTACTATTACCCGTCACCATCATCGCGGTCATCTTAAACAGCGCCATACAATCACGCTTCGCACCCTTCGAACCGGCTGCGAAATCGGTTTTTTGGATTTTCTGGTCTATGCAAGAAAGCAGCGTCTGGGCGACATTCATGATTGCTTGGGTTGGATTCGATAAGCGTTTGCCGGATTGGCTGGAGCGAGGTCTTTGTCATGGCGGCAAAATAAGCTTTTCATTTTATTTGCTACACATGGCTTTGATTCATCTGGTCATGCAGGCTATCGGCTTGATGGTGATTACCCAGCAGCTATTGCTCGATAAAATAATCCAAGGCGCCGCCATCTACGCCGTCACTTGGTGGTTAGCGACCATCGCCTACAGCAGCATCGAACAACCCTTTCTATTGATGCGAAAAAACTATAGTCACAGCAAATCACGATAAATAACTTAAATTTCGACCTTTTAAGGGCTCGGGTGCATGCAAAGCGTACAATTTGTTATTAGATTGTCTGATCGTGCAGAAGAAATAAGTCTAATTGAAGCTCATAATTTATCAAGCCTTGAAGGTTTTACAATGTCATGGAGATTACTATCACTCAATGATTTCCTAATCACAACTCGAGCTTTTTTCGGTATGACGTGACCAAACCATCTGGTAGATCGACCTGTATACAGACGCCAAAGCACCTGTAACAATGCTTCACGCCACGCTTTATTGTCATTAGCTGATCCGCTAATAATATTTTTAGAATCAAATTCGAATAATGTCGTTTTATTTACATCTATAGTCTTCAAATTACGCGTCACAATGGGTAAGTAGTCACTAATGTAGAAATCATGCTTATATTTTTCCCCTTTAAAAAAGGGAGCTTTTACTGTATGGCCGTTTGCTAATTTTTCTATAAACACGTTGATTTGATCAGCTAAGTTTGCCGGTGAAGTCAAGTGCGTAAACAGCAGTGTATTTTTGCGTCCTGACAATCTTTCTGGAAAAGCTCCAATGTTTGGGGCGATAATTGGTAGCCCAGAATCTAAAGCATGGCTTAATGTATAACTATATGTTTCAGGCCATCTTGCAGGAAATAAAATAATATTAAGCCCATTTTTTTTAATTAAATTAGCCAAGTCTTTAGTTATATAAGGTCCTGTGGTATCAACACCTTTAAGCGCCTTATATGCATAACCAATTAACTTAAATTTAAATGGTAAGCCTAGTTTTTTTGTTTCCTTTGCGATCTGCTCTAGTAAGTCGGCTCCTTTTTCTTTGCCAAGGGCGCCTAGCACACCAATCGTATAAGTTGTTTGTTTGGTAAAAACACTAGGGGGACGGCCTACAGTTAATGTTGATTCTATATGGGGTGAAACAACGGCATTATCTAAACAATAAATATTTTTGAAAAATATTTTTGTTGAGTGTGAAGGAAATATAATACAAGCGGCATCCTCGAACAATGGGCGAAATCGGCGTTGCCAATCCGCTACTGTTTTTCCGGCTGGTAAAGGATATAACGGACTATAAAGGAGCTCTGAATAAAATCCAGGATAATTACCTGTTTCGTCGGTAAGGGTCGGATTGCCGTTAAGCCAATAATAATCATGTACAGTAAGAAGGTGAGAAACACCTAGGTCATTAGGTAGATCAAGTATTTTCCAATCTAGTCCATAGCTATGATGAAAATGAACAGTATTAATGCCAATTGCTTTCAATACATCAACCAGCTTTAAATATTCAGTCGGCATGCTGTAAATCAATTTATCTGCCGCTTTATTTGTTCCAATCCTGATACTGACTTGACCATTATCGCCATCAGGTGACAGTATGATATGAGCTATATCTTGTCGAAAGTGATCTGTCAACTCATCGATATGTTGCGCTGTGCCGCCTCCAAAGCTATGTGTAACATGAAGTATTTTGGGTATAGCAAGTACAGATATTAGTTGTATAAACCTAGCGACACGAGCAGACTTTAATGGGTCATGTTGAATAAAGTATTGTATATCAGTATGATAGTTGGGGTGCAATTTATCGATTACTTTAATTGCATTATCAATCAAGGCATGTTTATCCGATGAAAAACTTACACTTCCTTCATGATAAGCATAAATATTTGGAGAAATTATATTCAACCAGCCTTTTTTTGATGCGCGTTGGCATAGGTCATTTTCTTCTCCATAACCTCTGCCAAATTTTTCTTCATTAAGATAACCTATCTCGTCAAGACATGATCTACGAATATACATACAAAAACCCACACCTGTAGGCGCTTCAATACAAGGTAGTTTTCCTTGCCTAAAGACAATATCAATCTCATCAACATCAAGATTAAATGGTTGATTATTTTCTTGTAAGAAATGTGGAAAACTACAGATTGTTGCATTATTAGAGAAAGGTGTGACTGTTCCTATATTAGTATTTGAATAGGCTTCATCAATTAATCTGCTTAACCAATTATGTGGGACAATAACATCGCTATTTAATAACACTACGTCGTAATCGGAATAGTATGACAACCCACGGTTAACAGTGCCAACAAAACCTAGGTTTTTTTTATTTTCTAATACTTCAAATACATCAGGCCATTGAGTCGCTAATTGTTCTAGCATTTCTTGCATGCCGACATCTGGGCTAGCATCATTTATAGCAAGAATACGTGCACCTGTAACAGTCAATATGCCGGACATTGCTTTGACAATGCATCGTTCTGTCATTTTTATGTCACGATATACAGGAAGAATGACTGCAACCAAATGAGTTGGTTGGATTGTTGAAGTTGTTTGAAAATTACGATTTTTAGGTGGTTTTTTTGAGTTGAATATTTTATTTATTGGATCCATTGCGCCAATTAAATCGCCTCTTACTACTCTGCTTAACCATCGGAAGGGTTTTGTTAATTTCCATGAATTTGAAGATATTAACTTAGCTATTTTTATATCTTGGTTTTTTTTAATATGTTCAAGTTTTGATATATATTTCTCAAGTCCTGACTTACCTAGTTCAAGTTCTGATATATGTTGCTCAAGTTTTGATTTTCCTTGTTCTAGTTCGTTTATATTGTGTTCATATTCAGATGATAGAATATTATTTTTATCTATTAAGTATTGGACGGTTTGATTTATTTGTTTACCTGTCCAAAGTAGTCGCCATTTGTCAAATATTAGCTCTCGTCCTTCTCTTTGCAAGGACTCATCAATATTCAGGCTTAAGCCAGAATTACCTAGAGCTGCTCTATAGGAAGCGCTTATCTTATTTATATGTAAGAAAGTCGTATAATTCGAAAGCTGTATCCAAAAATCCCAGTCTTCATAAATTTCCATGTCCTCATCAAATTGTGCGCCAGACTCATCCAATAATGATCGTGAAAACATTAATGCATGTATAGGGATAAAATTAGATGAAAATAGTTTATTTTGATCATAGTTAGTATTAAAAATACTTACTACATTATTTGTTCCATCTACCACCCGAATTCCTGTGTACGCAGCGTTGAAGTTTTGATTTATAGATAATGCATCGACTAAATTGGCAATGTGATCTGGATCAAATAGATCGTCATCATCTAGGAAAATAATCCACTGCCCATTCGCTTTTCTAAGCCCCAAATTTGCTGCTTGAGAGCGGGTTAGTGGCATACCATCTGTAGATATTTCTAATTTTAATGGATATCTTCCGCAAACTTGACCAATCGTATGGTGGTCTTTACCACTTGCAGCAACGACTAGAACTTCGATATTTGAATACGTTTGCAATGCAACAGAATCTAGTGCATCTGATAATGTAGGTCTATCCATGCTACGAATGATCACGGAAACCAATGGGATGTCTGTATTTTTTAAAGCTAGGCCTAAGGTCTTTTGACGCTGATATTCCGATTGATAAAGTTTGAATGGATCATTAATCAGATCTTCAGCAGAACACAGGATGTAAGCTTCGGCTGCGGTTACCTCTTTGGGTAAGCTATAAGTACGATAACGGTTAAGCGCCGAAATATCCAAATCATAGCGTTGTTGTTTGTTTTGTGACTCAAAACATTCCATAGCTAGTTTTTTTCTATCAGAAAGATCGCTTATATTGAGAAGTAGATTAGGGTGCAGCGGTACGCCGACTTCATAAAGAGCTAAACGTGGCTTATTCGGCGATCTTCTAACAGCTTCGATAACACTCATTGCAAGAGCACGGTGATCAGGGTGCATTTCGATTAGAGACGGAGCATATACAAGGTTTGAGGCCGTGAGCTGGATTTTATCCATAAGCCGTTGAATCAACGCTTCACCATAAGTTATGCCTCGATCTGGTAAACGCCAAAACTCAGGTTGACCATAGCCCAATATACTTGCCGCTTTGCTACTTTCCATTTCTCTAGCAGCGGTTATTTTGGATCTTTTATCAACCTCAGCGCCAAAAGCCCCATCACTAACAATTACAACATGAACAGCTATACCCATCTCGACATGACGTAATATCGCACCGCCACAACCAAATATTTCATCATCTGGATGGGGAGCGAAGACGAGAGCCGAAGTTGCCTCTATATATTGAGTGGGCTGATAAGGAATAAGTTTATTTTCCATTTTGAGTTTGGTTTTAGCTGTGTAAATGATGCTTCAGTGGAAATCGGTATCTCCAGGCATTAACCACCAGCTATCTAATAATTCATCGGTGGAAATGCCAAGTGTCCATTTGTTTTTAGGGATAATGATTCCTGTGGGTAATACCTCTGAACCATCGGTTTTAAAAAGGGAGGCATTTTGTTCTGTTATCCATGTATATACCTTTGTGACTCCTAGTCCCCATGCTAATCGACGTAGAGAATGTATTAATGCTTTGATATTCCGTAAAGGCGCGATGATGTCAACTAATTCTATGGTGTCGTTAGTAATACGCAGCACCATAATTCCGATAGGAGTTCCAGTAATTCTATTAGACAATTGATAAAGTTGATAACTGTGTGTTGGGTGTTGCAAATAACGACGTTTAATATAACGTCCATCGCGAACACCTGCGACTTGTTTCTTTAAATCTTCTGACATTTCCAACCATAGCTGATCGATAGTTTCGCTTTGATAATGGCTGAGCGGACGAAGTTTAACTTTTAAGCTTGGGTGAGCTTGTAATGGAGGCCAGTTTACTTGTATTAATTCACCTGCTTTCTCATATAGACCTAAATGCTTTCCTAGGCGGTAAGCTTTTTCTGATGGGAAGCCGAAAGCTAAAGGAAAAACTTGCGTTTGTCCGACGAAATATTCTAGGAAATGGGTCGCAGCCATGAAGAATGGACCTTTACGCGTTAGGAGTCCGCGTTTTTTAGGATGCACCATTACATCGCATATTTGAACAGCAGTTACCAAATCGCCAAATAAATGAATAGCCCTTGCTGCCCCGCCATAAAAAGCGATAGCTTGACCTTCATGGCGCACGATTGACCCTATTATGTCTGAGTCTTGGTATTTCCAGTCCCATAACTCTGGCTGCATTTCATGCCCAAAGGCTGAGAAAAACAAATCTAATAGCTCTGCTTTATTATCGATATATGCCCATTCTGTAAGAAAAGTCTGTCGCTGAATTAGTTTTTTCTTGAAGTGAAATAAACCATAACCATAACGGCCTTCACAGTATTTTTTTAGATGATTTTGGGCGGCTAAAATTAAATCATTAATTTGCTCACTTGATAACTCAAGTTCATTTATCAACTCTTCACGATAGCGAATTACTGAATTCAAGATGTAAGTGTTGGTTGGCAGGGCCTTGTTGCTTAAATCAGATTGTTCAATGATTTCAAACCCGAAAATATTGCCGTTGTGTATGTAGTCCTTAGTCGAAGGCAGTTCTGGTTCGGATCTTGATCGTTCTTGGCGTAATAGCTCGTCTATAATGAGAAGCTGTCCTTCAGGTTTAAGTAAATCCGTGGCTTTTTGAAATAGTATTGTCGTGTTTATGTACTGTGCGCTTTCTTGAAAAATAATTAAATCGAATTTTTCAGAAAATGGAAAATCTTCCAATCGTGTGCAGTAAATGGGTAAGTCTTCGCCATAACGATTTTTTGCATATTGAATTTGGTTTTCATCAGGACTAATGCCAATAATGTCATACCCTGCTTTTAGTAATTTGGATAACGTAGTGCCAAGACCTATCCCGACCTCGAGAATTTTAGAGGGAGGAGGGGGGAGTTGCGACAATAGTAGGTTCGTTGCGTGTATTTGAGCCTTTCTTATATCTTGGTCATTATTATCTTCAAATAAGCCGTAATGCAGGTATTCGGCATCTCCATAATCCTTATATAGGATATGGGTATAAACATTTAAGGGGAATGTAAAATTCTTATGTGCTAACACTAACGATCTCGGCAGGTGTTTTAGGGGGAGGATATTGGTGTATGTTTATGGCCAGCCGATGATTGCCAATGATGCGGCAGGATGGTTATTCCTGGCTCATAAAATGAATCATCAATATGTAAAGTAGCTGCGCGTTGTGCGCTGTCGTAAATATGTACAGCATCTTCAGAGGCAAGATAAGCTGATACATAATATTCACCTTTGCGAAGCGCTAGGGTTGGAAAGTTGACAATTACCTCACCCCATCCATATTCGTTACGCTGTATCTCTACTCCATCAGATAGGCTAACTACACTTGTAACAGCGACAAGATTGCCGTAATCCATTGTAACGCCAATGGTAGGTGCTGGTAGTTTTGGATCAGATACGAATTGTAGGTGAATAGTTAAGTTGTTTTCATTAGGGCGGCCATTGAAAACTCGTCCAGTTTTGCCGTCTACACTGATTTCGACATGACTGAAACGTGCGTGGCCTTCGAGTATTGGAGTTGATTCGGAAGGGATTGATTCTTCGGTGTCTACGGTAGGGGTAGAAGGAGTGGTTTCTGAATCATCTGAGATCGAGCGATTGTATTTTTGAACCACAATTTGTGGCTCTCCTAACTGTTTGATACAACCACCGTTCAACCACAACACCCTGTCACAAAACGCCTCGACCTGATACAAGGAATGCGAGCAGAATAAGATGGTTTTACCCGCCTCTTTTAAAGAACGAATACGATCAAACGACTTTCGCGCAAATGCCCCGTCGCCAACCGATAAAGCTTCATCAATCACTAAAATATCAGGATCAACACTGGTCGCTACAGAAAAAGCCAGTCGGACGAACATGCCGCTAGAATAGGTTTTAACCGGTTGATCTATAAAGTCACGGATGCCCGAAAAATCAACGATTTCTTCATAGCGCGACTCAATCTCTTTTTGACTTAGGCCTAAAATGGCTGCGCTCATGAAAACATTTTCACGGCCAGAAAACTCTGGGTTAAACCCTGCGCCTAGTTCCAGCAGTGCAGCAATGCGGCCATTGACCTTAACACTGCCAGATGTTGGGGTAAGTGTTCCGCAAAGTAACTGCAACAAGGTAGATTTACCGGCACCATTTTGACCAATAATGCCCAGCACTTCACCTTTGCCAACTTCAAAGCTCACATCTCGTAAAGCCCAAAATTCACGAAAATACTGACGCTTACCTCGCCACAAAAACTGTTTTAGTCGGTCATGAGGTTGGTTGTAAAGTTGATAACATTTACTTAAATTTTGAACAGTAATAGCTGGGCTCATTAGAAAAATACAGGCTTAAATTTAAAGTACATCAGCAAATCCCTTTCTAGTTTTTGCAAACCAAAACCAACCAAACCAAGCAATAGCAAATGCAAAAATGCTGTAAATTCCCAGCGCTTGCCAGTTTGGTTCGATACCCCATAGCAAAATGTTGCGGGTTTGTTCAACGATTAAAGTTACTGGATTCAAAAGCAAATACGGTTGAATCGTTTCAGGCAAAGCACTTAATGGATAAAAAATAGGGCTCATAAACATCAGCATCGTCATCATCATGCCAATAAACTGGCCTACATCGCGAATAAATACACCAATCGATGCTAGTAGCCAAGAGAAGCCCATGATTAATAATAAAAAAGGCAACAGTATTAAAGGTAAATACAGCATTGACCAAAAAAAAGGTTGGCCTAGTAATAGCATGAAAACTAATAGCACCAACAGATTTATTCCGGCATGGAATAAATTGGAACCTAATGCAACCCAAGGTAATATTTCAAGCGGAAATACTACTTTTTTAACGTAATTGATATTGGCTAGAATCAGTCCAGGTGCTCTTGATATAGATTCAGAAAATAAATTGAAAATAATCAAGCCGGTAAATAGTACCAATGCGAATTGATACTGATCGATGTCGCCTTGGCCCCAGCGAGCTTTGAAAACAAAACCAAATACAAAGGTATAAATAGCTAACATCAATACTGGGTTCACAAAAGACCACAGCAAGCCTAAAAACGACCCACGATAACGGCCGATTACCTCGCGCATAATCATCCGCATAATCAGCGGATAATGCCTTACAACGCAGACAAACAGATTGAACAGGCCTACTTTACTCGTATTCAAAACAACACAGCCAAAATATTAAAGTTGGAAATTATGGCATAAAAATCAGCCTAACAGGGGATGGGTAAGCGCATTTAAAGACGCGGGCGTTTTAGATCAAGCTTAATAAACACTTGTCATCTGCGATTGAAATGACCTATTTAGTCTGGTCGTTAGCTAGAGCCAGATGGCTCACCATTAGCAGTCTTTTTAAGATATTCAAGATTATGAATGATTAAGTGATTGCCATCACGTATCAAAACCCCCTCAGCTTGTAGCTTTTGAAAAGCACGCGTAACGGTTTCGCGTGTAGTATTAATCATGATGGCGATTTCTTGATGGGTTGGCGCAAAAGCAATCGTCGCATTGTTAGATTTTAGTGTTAGCTGTATCAACTGTGCGCAGACACGTTGCATAGGTGAGGGCATGGTTAATAAAGTGCGTTGAGACATGCTTTCGCGCAGTCTTTGTGCCAAGCGCCTATTGATAATGTTAGACACGATTGCAGATTCGTTAATCAGGTCTTGAATAGTCGTTGCAGGGATCATAATAAACTTAGATGCAGTGAGAGCGATAATAAATTCAGACGCTGGTAATTGATCAACTACCGACAACTCCCCAAAAAAGTCATAAGCATCAACAAAATATAATCCAGCCTCGCGCCCATCAATTGTTACATCGATACCTTGAAGTCGCCCCTCTAACAGTAGGCCTAGGGAATGAGTGTGCATGTTTTTTTCCATAACCACCTTACGCTTAGGCACTTCAACAAGCTGAGCCAAGTTGCTAACAAGCTCAAGCGTATCATCCGGCAGCTGTTTAAATAAATCAAACTGCTTAAGAATTAGCGGTGCTATTGGCATAGAGATCAAAAATAAAAGAGAAATGATGTGATTTCAAACACAGCCAATAATTGATGAAATGTGGTCAAATGTAAAAAAAATCAAACTTTGACAAAGATGAATATTCAAGCATTACAACTCCAAGCATATCCTAGGGTTAAGCGAGATGTCTATATGAGTCATCGTTTGTCTGTTGCCTTGGTTACGCTGTTGTTAGCCATATTAATTAATGTCGTATCGCCAATAGTCAAAGCCAGTGAACAAAATCCGCCCCAAGCAATTGGGCGCGTCAGTCTAGTTATCGGTCAAGTGCGAGCGCTTGATGCAAAACAACAAGAGCGCATTTTAAGTAAAGATTCTCCCCTATACGTCGGGGATGTCATTCAAACCGATGCAGGTGGGCATCTGCACGTTCGATTTATCGATGACGGCATATTAAGCTTACGACCGAATACACGGCTTAATATCGAGAGTTACGACTACAATCAGCAGCAACCAAGCAAAAGCGCAATTCGCTTTCAACTTGAGCAAGGTGTTGTAAGAAGTATCTCTGGTAAAGCGACCGAAGCCGCTCACGATCGTTTCAGATTAAACACCCCTATTACCGCAATTGGCGTGTTAGGCACCGACTTCCTCGTGCGCGCAGACAGTCAAAAAATGTGGGCAGCAGTTTACTCAGGAGCAATTGCCGTATCGCCTCTTAACGACGCTTGTCAGCCAAATGGTTTTGGTGCTTGCGCCGGTGCGTTACAAATAACGCCAACCATGAATAACATCATGTTTGAATACAATGGTCAGGAAGTAAAGCCAAAAATATTGCCGCAATCATCCAAGGTTGATATTAAAGAGCAGGCTGTGTCGAATGAAACACTGCCGACATCGAAAGCAGCGACAGTTGGTCAAAATGTCAGTTTAGATGCAACCACTAATCAACTCGTTCAAAATGCAGAAAAAACACCAACTCCTGTTCCTCCTGTTCCAGTACCAGTACCACCTGTCTCCCCATTCGCATGGGGGCGCTGGGATCAGATAGCGATGCCAAATGACCCGATTAGCAAAACTTACTCAGAAGCCAGAAATGGAAGAGAAGTGCTTTTCTTTAATCAAGACTTTATTCTGTTCAAAAATGCCCAGCAAATGAACGAAACCATGCCCTCTCAAGGCGTATATGACCTAAAACTCAGTCAAGGCATGGTGTATTTTGTTCACAATGGCTTTCCGCTTTATCCGCCGGAAATTAGCGCAGCCAAGCTCGATTCAGCCAGTTTGCAAATCAATTTTCTCAGCAACCAATTCAACGCTAATTTTGCAATGAGTGTCCCGCAATCGGTTTCCACAACCTTATCGATTAATGGCGTTATTAATCAAGACGGTAGGTTGACGGCAAGCGGTATCAACTCAGCGGTAAACGGAGCGGTCTCGCAAGATGGCAATAATGCTGCACTAATGTTTGAAAAAAGCATTGATTCAGGTGTTTTTAAAGGCATCACAAACTGGGTTAAATGATGCGAATGAATACACTACTCACAAATCGATACATCCCAACGCTAGTTGCTGGAATTTTAACAGTCATGATTAGCATCGGCTTGCAAGGCAGTATTCATCACCTAGAAGCAAAACTAGGTGATTCGGTTTGGCAGCTCATCGCAAATACAGGCGATCAACCAGAAAAGCGAATTATTGTTGTCGATATTGATGAAAATAGTTTAGCCCAATATGGCGCTTGGCCTTGGTCGAGAGCGCAAATCACCCATTTATTAGCCGCAATTCGTTCACACGGTCCAGCGTTACGAATCTTGGATATTGTCTTTCCAGCCGCCGCTGAAGGCGATGAGGATTTAGCGCAAGAACTAACCCAAATGCCCACCGTGTTAGCACAAGTCTTAACGCTCGATGCCCAACAAGCGCCACAATCAGGCGATCTACAGGGCGGCGCACTCAACCAACAATGCCAACAAAACTTTCCGGTTGCCAACGGCATTATTGCCAACACCCATAAGCTACAAGCAATCAACGCCGGCCATATCACGCCCAAGCTTGATCCAGATGGCGCAGTTAGACGACTACCTGCACAAATTTGCTACCAAGGCCGCTCTTATCCAGCTTTATCCCTAGCCGCTATTTCCAGCGCATTTAGCGAACAACAATATCAATATAAACGCCAGACGGACTGGCTAAAGCCCTATGCAAGCTTAGAAAGCACAATATCCGATGAATTTACACTCCCAATTGATCAACAAGGCGACCTATTAATCCCCTGGTATTTACCAAGAGCCTCGATTACCGCCATATCCGCCGCAGACATGCTAGCGGGTCGAGTTCCAGCAGATTGGCTAAAAAACGCTTGGGTATTAATTGGCGCAACAGCATTTGGTGGCGGTGATTCAATCCCAACCCCACAAGGTGCCGCTGTGGCAGGCTTAGAAGTTCACATGCAACTATTAACCGCCATGTTGGACAACAAAATTCCCTATCAGCCAAATGGAGCAAAAGCCATCCAAGCCGCATGGATGCTAATCTGTGCCATGTTGCTACTATTGGCAGACAGCTACTCAAGCAAAATCAACAGACAATGGTTTGCATTATTACTGTTATCAGCCACTCTTTTCGCGCATCTGCAATTACTCCAGCAAGCGCAGTTATGGCTACCTTGGATCAACAGCATAATCTTTATTACTTTAACCACAAGCCTACACACAGCGCGCGCGCATTTACAAACACGCCAACAAGCAGAGCATTTATATCAAAACCTATCCAGCTATCTACCCGAACACGTAGCCAAGCGCATCGCAGGGCAAGAGTTATCGGGCGCTATCTCAGCACGCCACGAAAATGTACTCGTCTTATATGCCGATATGCGTAATTTCTCCGCATGGTGTGATTACTTACCCGCCGAGCAAAGTGGCGCAATTCTGCACAGTTTCTACACATTAGCCGACCAAGTCATCGTCGAAAATGGCGGCGAAATAGAAGAATATGTGGGTGACGCCGTGATTGGCATCTGGCGAGGAGCAGCCCAAACCACCAATGCACTAAACGCAGCACGCGACATAGTCGCCCGAGGTGATGTATTATTTGGCGACACAACCCGCCTCGAACAACTGCCGCCAATCGCTATTGGGGTTGGGATAGAACAAGGTGAAGTGCTGATCGGCTCATTCGGACCCTCAAGAAGACGAGTTCACACCTTACTTGGAAAAACCCTAACCACCGCCATGCGACTTGAAGCAATGACCAGCGAACTAGCACAACCCATCATTATTGGTGAAAATGCACATAACAGCTGGCAAACACACATTCAAATGCAATCAATCGGCCAATTCTTTTTACCCAATAGCGCCAAACCAACCGAGCTATTTATTCCCGCTCTATCGGCATAAACAATCGTGAGACAAAAGCAAGCCAATAGCGGTTTGATAGTCTTGCTTTGGCTATCGGTAACCTTACCCATATCAGCCCAAGCCTGCGATTTGGCCGATCAAGACCAAAGCGAAACCTGCCAAGTCGATTCGCAAGCCGCGATTGCCGTCATTGAAAGCCTGCTAAAGCAACAGCGCTACATAGAAGCCACAGATCAACTCGAAAAACTGCTAATGTTAGATCCACAAAATCAAACATTAGAACAAGCCTATCGGCAACTGGTAACACACCAGCAAATCTCAATAGCGCCAATCGCCGCCCCCGCAAACACCCACTCAACTGACAGCGATCAATGGCAAGTCAGTGGCGATTTACAAATACGCGGTGGTTACAGTAATAACTTCAATCGTGCCCCTCTACAGTCGGAATTTACACTCACCATTCCAAACAACCCGATACGAGTACAGCTAAGCCCAGAATTCAGGCCAAAAGCCGGACTAGGCAACGATATACAACTCAATGCCAAAGCCTACAAAAACTACAGCGAGCAATTAGACTGGCAATTAGCAGGTGCTTTTCAGTCGCGGCAAACAGGACAAGACGGCTACTCAGACTACCAAAGTGGCGCAATCGCCAGTGCTTGGTACCATAAATTACAACAAGGTGGCGGCTACGCATTCACACTGGCCGGCAACACCCAGCACTACGCCAACGATATAAATATCTACCTAATCCAGACTCAGCTAAAGCGTATCTGGAAAACCAGCAATGCCTGCCATATCGCAGCGGGTATAGAAAGCTATTGGCAACACCAAGGCAACACCAACAATCTCGATGGAAACTACGCTGGCGGCATTGCCAGCATCAGTTGTGATATTAAACAAATCAACTACCAAGCCCTGATAGGCAGCGGCATAGATTGGGCCACCAACCAACGTTTAGGCGGCGATCAATGGCGAAGCCGCATAGCGCTGCAAACCCAGCTACCGATAAACTTTATCAAAGACCATGCACTGCTAAAAATTAGCGGCGCTTACCAAGCCAATCAAGACCAACAAAGCTACAGTCTATTGATCAATAACGGCCAAACCCGCCAATACATGCGATATGAGTTAGGTTTAGACATAGAGTTGCCAATCCCAGAGCTACTTAAAAACCTAAAAGCGGTCTCAGCCATCAACTGGCAAAAACAAGACAGCAGCATTGATATTTTTAAAATCAATATTTTAGAAGCTTGGCTGGGGGTAAAAATCAGCTTATAAAGAAAACAGAAATTAACCCTTTGTAAAACAGTAGATTAGCAGACTAATCTTATGTATACTCTCAAAAGACCTCGGTCTAGTTAAGCCAAATACAACCAACGGCAAAAAAGTAGTCATCGGGTATTTACAGCAAATAGTGATTTGAGTCACACAGCAACTAGGCGATTTAAAGTAAACTCAAAGCGTAATTTGCAAAACTAATAGGTTCACTATTAGTCTGGTCAAAAATCAGCCAATGTTGGCAGCCACACACAGCAGGGTAGTCACAAAAACCCGTGGGATGGCCAAAAGTGACAGATCGGCAATCGCCCAATGTCGCAAATCAACAAACAGACGATTTTGCCATTTTGCTAAAGGCTAAAACCAGTTCAATCCGCTGAATACCTTCATAGAGGGTGTTCAGTTGATTGGATTCTTACGGAATCCAACTCGGATTCTTTGCAAAGAAACGAAATGTTAATTTTTTAAAAAGGAAAATTTATGGCTTATCCATTAGTAACCTCACAAGTACAAATTCAACGTCATGCACTGGCGTTGTATAACATCCAATTGGGCGGCACCGTGTTGAATGAATTTGTTCAACAAGTTGGTTCATCTGTCGATGCATTATCAAATTTATTCAACTTGGTTTATATCGGTTCTATTGGCAATGAATCAACAACTGAGGTAGCGACTAACTTGGTTAAAAATGTGGGTATTGTTGCGGGTAGCAACGGCTTAACTGATACTCAAGTAGCGGATGCAGTTAAATTCGTTACAGACCTGTTAGAACCAGTGACCCCCGAAAAACGCGGTGCAGTAATTCAACAAATTTTGAACAACTTCGCTACTTTGGCTAGCGACCCTAAAAGTGTTTATAAAGCAGCAGCAACTGCTTGGAATGCCTCAGTTGATAACGCGATTGTTTATGCAAATAATCACACAGATAACGCATTAGCAGATGCTCCTGTATCTAATTTGTTCACCCTGACTACTGGTCCGAACACCTTCGGAGGCACCGCTATCAGCGACACCTTCACAGCGTTGACCATCAATGCCGAGGGCTATGCTGCATCGACATTGACTGCTTTCGACACGATCGACGGTGGCGCTGGCACAGACACTCTGAACATCTACACCGAAGTGTCCCAACCAACGGTAAGGCTGAATGCTGGTATGCCAACGACAGCCACAGTCAAGAACGTTGAAATCGTCAACATCTATAACACTACTGAAGAAGCCGCTCTGTTCGGTGATGCATCCAAGTTCGCTGGCGTGACACAACTGTGGCAACACGGCACAGCAGACGCTGTTACCAACTTGGCCGTTGGCACAACTGCTGGCTTCAAGAACATCAGCACCGATGTCAGCGCTGCTGCCGCAAAAGGCGTGGCTTCCATTGCTGTTGCTTTGGACGGTCTGGCCGATTCCAAGATAATAACGCCAGCACAAGTAGTAGGTACTTGGGTCACCGTTTCGGGTGACGCACTGAATGCCGTGACAGTGACCGGCACAGTCAAAGACGGTATCGACGAAAACACCAAAGTTGACAGCATTAAGCTGGAAGCAAGGGTTGGCAAGGATGTCCAAACGCTGACCTTGAACTCCGCAGTTGACGCAACCGTGACTGTTATCACCAACAACACCAGCACTAAAGACTTCACGACTCTCGACGCTTCTGGCAGCACTGGCGCAATTCAATTTGACGGTACTTCTGTTTATCTAAACGCTCAAAACCAATTGGATTTTAATTATAAAGTCGCAACCATCAAAACCGGTTCAGGCAATGACTACGTGACATTGATGGCTAAAACCAAGGCCGCTTCAGGTTCTACTGCTGCTGTTAGCGCGACCGTTGACACAGGCGCTGGCAATGATTCGATCTTTGTTGATACCAAGGCTGTTGATAACGGCAATCCTTTGTTCTTAGAAACAACTGGTACCACCACTGTTGAGGCGGGCGCAGGTGATGACAACGTAAAAATCACCACTCGCAGCGAAGGCAAGTTGACGGTTAACCTGGGTGACGGCACTGACTCCTTCACCTCCCTCGTGGCAATCGGTGGTACTGACGCTATCGACGCTGGTGCAGGCGTTGACACCCTGTTCCTATCCTTGGTTGGCGCTGCTAACGTTGGTGCGTTCAGCAACTTTGACGTGTTCGACGTTAAGGGCATGAACGCAAACTTGGATCTGAAGATCCTGAATACCAAGAACACCGTCGCTGAGATTGTTGGTTCGGGTGCTACGGATAGCGACGTTGAGTTGCTGAACGTTGGCGCTGGCGTAAATTTCCGCGCTACTGCAGACATGACGACAGCTAGTACTACTACCGTTAAAACCGTCACACTGACTCAAAAGACAGCGGGTGCTCTGACTGTGACTCTGGATGCTGACGAAACCGGTTCTGCTGACGATGCGATCGATTCTGCTACTACCGCCGTGAAGGCTTTGAACGCTACTTCCCTGAAGGCCGTGTTCGATACCAACTACTTGGCAACAATCTCTGGTGAAGCACTCAATGGTGACAACGTTTCGACGATCAATTTGACTACCCAAGCTGCCGCTTCAATCAGCGTTGTTTCCGGTGGTGAAAACACCGAGAACCGCCTGAAGGTGACTGAAGGTAACGGTACTGATGCATTGACCACCGTGACGGTGACTGGTGCTCAGGCGCTGGATTTGGTTGTTGAGGGCGCTTCCAAGCTGGCAACGATCGACGCATCTGCTGCCACTGGTGGTCTGGTTGCATCCTTGGACTACCTCAAAAACACTGGCACCATCAAGCTGGGTACAGGTACTGATAAAATCACGGTTACCACTAATTCGACTGATGAGTCAATCCAGAACTTCCAGAAGGCTGCTGACGTGTCGGTGAGCGCTACTGCCTCTACTGCAAAAACTGCCGCGATCGATGCCGCTGACAAGATTGTTATCGATTCTGATATGGCCGTTGCAGACAGCAGCACGATTGACGGCGGTAAGATCAGCAACGGTGTGCTGAGCTTCTCAGGTACGGGTCCGGCTACTCTGGACGATGCTATTTTAATCGCTAAAGAAGGCACCACTAATAATCATGCTGTGGTCTTCGAGTATGTTGGCGACTCCTATGTCTTCATTGAAGCCGATTCTAACGGCATCGTCGTTGAACTGACCGGCATTACCGGCGTGACCAACTTTGTTGAAGATGCCGACACCAACTTATTCTTCATCGTCTAAAAAGCAATGGGGTCGGACTCGATTGAAATCATAAATTAAGTCTAACGCCATTGCCCCAACCCCACCGCTTACAAGGCAGTGGGGCAACAATCCAACCCTCATCACTCACAAGGTGGTGGGGGTTTTTTTATAATGGGGTCAGACTCGATTTAACAAGCCAACCCGAACCGAATTGTCAAATCGAGTCAGACCCCTAAATTCCTTGTGAAATTAGACGATAGCCGCTAATATCTCCCCTTACGGGAGAAAATCAAATCTATGCGTATCATCGCGAAAAGCACTTTAAAAAAGTTTTGGGAACAACCCAAGTACAGCGATTCAAAAGCGCCATTGGAAAGTTGGCACGATGAAGTATCCAATGCAACCTGGACTTCGCCACAAGCTATTAAAGAACAATATAGAAATGCCAGTATCTGTGCGAATAACCGCGTTGTTTTCAATATTGCCGGCAACAAATATCGGTTGGTAGTTGAAATGCAGTATAGAGCAAACATTGCATGGGTAAAGTTTATTGGCACCCATGAGCAATATGACAAGATTGATGTGGAGAGCGTAAATGAATATTAAACCAATCCGTAACGATGAAGACCTAGCACTTGCATTTAAGCGTCTGGAGACTATTTTCCAAGCTGATGAAGGAACAGAAGAAGCGGATGAAATGGAGGTTCTGGTGGCATTGGTAGAGAGCTATGAAAATAAGCATTACCCCATTAATGCGCCGGATCCTATCGATGCGATCAGGTTTCGTATGGAGCAGCAAGGTCTTACGCCACGCGATCTTGAGGCTTATATTGGTTCCAGCGGTCGTGTTTCAGAAGTGCTAAACCGAAAACGATCCCTCAGTCTGCGTATGATTAAACGCTTGCATGATGGTTTGCGCATTCCCTATGCCAGTCTGATGTCGGGTGAAACCAATGGGGTCAGACTCGATTGATGAAAACCAATCGAGTCTGACCCCATTCAATTAGGTGATTCGGTTGTAGTCATTAATACAAATTATGGTGCTGTATTTGTTGAATTGTTTCAGACTCAGGCACCCAAAACAGTTGCTAATTTTTTATCGTATGTCAATCAAGGTTTTTACAGTAACACCTTGTTTCACCGCGTGGATTTGGCAAATGAAGTGGTTCAAGGCGGTGGCTATCAGGTTGTCAATTCGTCTTTGCAATTGAAACCCACTTCTGCGCCAATTGCTATTGAGAACACGGGCTATAAAAATACACTGGGCACAATAGGTATGGCTCGTACATCCGATCCGAATTCAGCGACTTCACAGTTTTATTTTAATCTTACTGATAACCCTGGTTTTGATGGTAACGGTAGCACTACCGGATACACGGTATTTGGTACTGTTATCGGTGGCTGGAAAGTGGTGCAGTCAATTTCACAAGCAATGACTTATGATGCGCCTTATCAAACCTTTCCCTATACCACAGTCAATATTTTATCGTCATCAGCGTATAGCAATCCGACTGTTACAACTAGTGATACTAGCTATCAGATAAAGACTGTTTCTTTTCTCGGTAATACGCCTATTGTGGTTTTAACGGGGCAACGTGGTGATTTCAGCATACTTTCCAATACTGATGGTAGTTTGGATATTCAAAACATTACCGGAAATTTTGCCTCTGTTCATATCAGCAATGTTGATAGGGTGGTGTTTTATAGCCCAAACACTAATAGCTATGGGAATGGGTTAGCCTATGATTTGCACGGCAATGCGGGGAAAATCGCTGAATTGATTGGTTCTGCTTTTGGGCGTTCTTTTATTAGCGTGGCTAATTATGTGTCTATAGGGCTTCAATGTCTTGAGCAAGACAAAATGAGCTATACGCAATTGTGTGATTTGGTAGTTGCAACGCCTTTGTTTAAACAATTGGCGGGCGGTTCTGATAACGCGGCTTTTGTAAATCTTGTTTACAAAAACGTAGTGGGGCAAGCGCCTGATGCGAATTCTTTAGCTTACTTTACGGGCTTGTTGGATAACCATTCCTACACCCAAGGTCAATTACTTGAATTAGCGACACATAGTTCAGACATGATGATTGATCTAGTGGGATTAAGCCATACAGGTATTCAATTTGGCTTTTGAATGGGGTCAGACTCGATTGAAATAGTTAAAAACCAACTATGCTTTCTGTCTTAATGAACCTTGTTAGGAGAAAAGCATGGCACGTCATCCTCGTTTTGTTATACCGGGTCAGCCTCAGCATGTGATTCAGCGTGGTAATAATCGGGAGGTTATATTTGTTGCTAGAGATGATTATGAGTTTTATCTTGATAAATTAGAGGATGCTTGTCGGCAATATGATTGCGCTGTTCATGCTTATGTGTTGATGACTAATCATGTTCATATTTTGCTAACACCCCAGTCGGAGCGTGGTATCAGTCAAGTTATGCAGTCATTGGGGCGATGTTATGTTCGATATTTTAATGGCCGATATAAGCGAACAGGTACCTTATGGGAAGGTCGTTATAAGGCTACGGTGATTGATAGCGAACGGTATTTGTTGACTTGCTATCGGTATATTGAGCTAAACCCTGTGCGTGCTGGGATGGTTGCGCATCCTGCTGATTACGTTTGGTCAAGCTATGGTTTTAATGGGTTAGGAAAGAACAGTTCGTTGGTTAGGCCTCACCCTGTGTATCTTGCATTAGGTAAAGGGGATGGCGGTTGTGCACTGAATTATAAGGCTTTGTTTGATAGACCTATTTTGGAAGCAGGTTTGGAGGCCATTCGGGATGCGACTAATAAGGCTTGGGTGCTGGGGGAGGGGCGATTTACAGAGCAGATCGAAAAGCTATCTAAACGTCAGGCTAAGCCCAAACCTCGCGGTGGAAAGAGGCGTGTAAAATCAGTCGATATTTGATTTAAACGTTGTAAATTACTTAACAACAGGAGATAAAAAATGGCAATTATTAACATCGACAACGTCGATTATGATACCGATAACCTATCAGCAGAAGCAAAAGCTCAATTAGCTAGTTTGAGCTTTGCTGATCAGGAAATTGCTCGATTAAATGGCCAATTGGCTATGGCGCAAACCGCTAGAATTGCATATGCCAATGCGCTGAAGGCTTCGTTGACAGTAAGTACCGAAGGATTGACGATTGGGTAGTGCAATGGGGTCAGACTCGATTGTATTTCAATCGAGTCTGACCCCTTTATAAGCGTCAAAAAGCTTGCGTAAGGCGGTGTCCATGTCGATTTTCGGTGTCCAAGCTAAATCTTGTTGGATGTTGTCAATTCGCGGTACTCGGCGTGTGGTGTCTTGATAGCCGACACCGTAATACTGTTCTCCCGATGTTAATTCCAGCGTTACCTTCGCTGCGGCGTCGACATAATCTGGGTACTCTAAAGCGATAGCCAGCATTTGCGCTGCCAGTTCGGCTATCGACAAATCATTGGCGGGATTACCTATGTTGTAAATTTTGCCATTGGCGATTTGTTGCGGATTTTCGATAATCGTTATCAGCGCGTCGATGCCGTCTGAAATATCGGTAAAACACCGTCTTTGCTCTCCACCATCGACCAATTGAATGGTTTCGCCTTGCAGAATGTGGCCTAGAAATTGCGACACCACTCGGCTTGAGCCTTCTTTAAGGTCGTTGATGGAATCTAGTCCAGAGCCTATCCAATTGAAGGGTCGAAACAGGGTAAATTTGAGTCCCTCTTGCTGGCCATAGGCAAAAATCACCCGATCCATTAGCTGTTTAGAACAGGCGTAGATCCAGCGTGATTTTGCAATCGGCCCGTAAACGAGCGACGAGTTTTCGGAGTCAAATTCATCATCAGCACTCATGCCATACACTTCGGATGTCGATGGGAAAATCAGGCGTTTTTGGTAGCGCACCGCGGCGCGGACTATCGGCAAATTGGCTTCAAAATCGAGTTCAAAGACTCTAAGCGGGTCTTTTATATAGGTTGCGGGAGTTGCAATGGCGACCAATGGCATGATGACATCGCATTTTTTGATGTGGTATTCAATCCATTCACGATTGATGGTGATGTCGCCTTCGAAAAAGTGGAATCGCGGGTGTTGAATTTCGTCTGTAATCCGGTCGGTGTTAATGTCCATGCCGTAGACGTCCCAATCGGTGGTGTCGAGGATACGTCGTGATAAATGATGTCCGATAAAGCCGTTTACACCCAATATGAGGATTTTCATAATTTAATCAATTACTTGGAATTAAATGTCACAAGACATGTTTCAATAGCCTGACAAACCCGATCAACGTCGGCATCCGTCATCGCGGGAAATAATGGCAGGGTGACAATCCGCTCGGCGATGTCCTCGGCGATGGGGAAATCGCCACGGGCGTAGCCGATGGTTCGGTACAGCGAAAACAGGTGAATGGCTGGATAATGAACGCCTAGCCCTATGCCTTGTGAGCGCATTTTTTCGATGAAGCGAGCGCGATTGATGCCTAAAGGCAGCAATACTTGGAACATATGCCAGTTACTCTGGCCGTTGTCGGGCGGCGGTAGTTGTAGCCCCCATTCTGGCCGGATTTGTTCGAAGTAACGATGAGCTAACAAGCGACGACGGGCGGTGATTAAATCCAACTGTTGCAATTGGCCTAAACCAATAGCCGCGGCGATGTCGGTCATATTGGACTTGTATCCCAACACAGCAACATCCATCACACCATCCCGCCCACGCTTCACACCTTGTAAACGCAGTTGTTCGCAGAGTGCTGGGTCGATGTCTGGCGGCAGCACCAAAGCACCGCCTTCGCCGGTAGTGAGATTTTTATTGGCATGAAAGCTAAAGGCGACAAAATCACCGATTGCCCCTATTCGTTGCTGTTGCCAAACCGCACCCATTGATTGCGCGGCGTCTTCAATCACGCGCAGATGGTTTTGGCGGGCGATTTCATACAAACGATTGCGGTCAACCGGTAAACCAGCCAAATCAACCGGCATAATGGCGCGGGTTTGCGGGGTTAGCGCTGGTTCGATTAAGGCCAAGTCGATATTACGGCTGGCAAAATCGACATCGACAAATGCGACTTTGGCACCGGCTTCTAGGATGACGTTTGAGGTTGCTACCCAGCTTAAAGGCGTAGTGATGACCTGATCGCCTTCGCCGATGTTGGCTAATCGCAATGCCATCCTCAGCGCCGCCGTCCCTGAATTCATCACTTTGACAATGCGTTGGCCCAATAAAGCCGACAAGGCGGTTTCAAATGCCTGTACCTTGGCACCGCTAGTCAACCACCCCGAACGCAACACCTCGACCACCGCCGCAATCGTTGCTTCATCTAACGATGGCTGGGTAAAAGGCAAAAAATGCTTAGACTCGTTCACGATAACCCCGCCAATCCCAAACGCTGACGCACGGCTGAACAATCGGCTAAGGGCCGCTCCAGCTCTGCCGCGATACGTTTAATGCGCTGGATTAACTTGGGGTTATCGGCCAATTCGGTTCGACCTGTATCCATCCAAAGATTATCTTCTAAGCCAACCCGCACCCCATCAGCCGACAATAAGCCCATCATATTGGCGCGTAATTGTTGCCGACCAATACCGGCCACCGAGCAAACTGCACCGTCTGGTAACAGTGAGCGCATCACCGCCAATTGCAATTCATCGACTTGAGCGCCAGCAATATTGCCTAATAGCAAATTGGCATAAAACGGCCCAACAACCAGCCCTTCGCGGATTAAGACCTGTAAAAAATTCGCCATCCCTAAATCAAAAATCTCCAACTCGGGGCGAATGCCTTGTTCAAGCATGCGCTGGGCTAAGCGTCGGATGGTTTGCGGTGGGTTGATGCTGGCTTGTTGAATAAAGTTAAGTGAACTGAGGGTTAGACTGGCCATGTCGGGTTTCATCAAGCCATCTAATTCCAACACCCGCGCTCTTGACTCGAAGCTGGCGTCTTGTCGGCCACTGGTTGAGACGCACAAAATCACCTCGCGCCCACCGGGTAACATTCGAATCGCTTCAATCAATCGCCCGTAACGCTCTGGATCGGCTGAGTGATGGCCGTCTTTATCGCGTGCATGTAAATGCACAATTTGCACGCCCAGTTCTAAACAACGGGCAACGTCATCGACAATCTCATCATGTGACAACGGTACATGGGGATTCATGCTGTGGGTCGGCACTAAACCGGTCCCCGCTAGATTAATGATGTAGGGCAATGGGCTCATGCTAACGGCTGCCCATTAGACAGCTGTTTACGAATCGTTGCCGGCACGCCAGCCACCATCACTGCATCGGGAATATCTTTCAATACCACCGCCCCGCCGGCAATCACAACGTCATGCCCAATCCGCAGCCGCTCCAATAAAGTAGCGCCGAGCCCAACCGTCACACCTTCCCCCAACACCGACAGCCCACCTAAATTGGCACCTGGCTGAATCCGTGAAAAGGCACCGATCAGATTGTCGTGGCCAATGGTGACACCGCGATTGACAAACACATGGGGCTGTAAGGTTGTGCCGGGCGCAATCACCGAATTAGCGCCAACAAACACGCCCTCCTCTAAGTTCGCTAATGCGGAGACATAGGCGGTCTTGTGTATCAAGGTATGAAAACGTAAACCCCATTGCGCTTCTAACCAATCCGCCAAACGTCTGCGGGTCGGCGTGGTGGGGCCTAGCAGATATTTTTCACCGGCGATTGGGACAAAATCTTGTAACTGTATGACTTCGGGGATAGCACAAATCGCCGCCAGTTGTTGCAGGCGCTGAGCTAAAGGCAAATCACGCGGCCCAACCTGTTCAGCATCGTCAATCACGATTTTGCTCGGCAATAAGCCTGTCGAGAGCGCGGCATCAAACACATCAGAGAGGATATTACTCAGCCCGAAAATCACTAAAGGGGTCGCTTGTTCTGGTGTTTTCATATCGCTATCAGCATCGGAGTGAGGGAATCAGTCATTTTTGTAGGCGTTTAGCCGCGACCTTGCAAGTGGTTTCCAGCGCGGCTTTTAAGCTATCGCCCGCCTGTGCTAAATCTAAATCGCGATTAAAGCGTTCGCGTAAGACTTCACCAAACGCTTGACGCTCTGCTTTATGCGCAGTCAATTCCGACAGCAAATGGATATATTGCTGCTGTGTCGCTACCGCCTGCGCCCCGACCTTATGACCACCATCTGAGTTTGCAAAACTCACCACCGGCAAGCCTTGGCCCATCGCCTCGGCGACACTAAAACCGCCACCGATTCGCGGCGGGTTGAGATAAATGTCGGCAATATCGAGCAAAGC
The DNA here is from genome assembly GCA_945877625.1 of Methylomonas koyamae. Classification (GTDB taxonomy): domain Bacteria; phylum Pseudomonadota; class Gammaproteobacteria; order Methylococcales; family Methylomonadaceae; genus Methylomonas; species Methylomonas koyamae_C. The sequence goes on from CAMCSF010000001.1 coordinate 38,672, forward strand.
CACGACATCGGTTCGATAGCCCAAGACATGGATGCGCTCACTACTTACGCCATTTAATTCAGCGGGCAGGCTGTCTATTCCGACTAATAACCAATGCACTTTGCCGCAATGATCGAGCAGATTGCTAATCTCACTCGCCCAGCTTGCTGTGATTTCTTGGTTTAATCGTGCGCCGACACTAATCCAGATAACCGCATCGTCGGCAATACCAAAATCACTGCGTTGCAACTGAGTCGGCGCTGGCGTTCTATTGATTCGATACGGGTAGTAATGGGTTTGGGTGGTGCCAAAACTTAAACCCCAAAACATTTCCGGCTCGATAGCAGGTTGCGGATCGGCACTAAGCCAAACATCGACCGGCTGCAACAATGGCAAGGCATGGACATTCAAACCCAGCACCGGATAATGCCGATACAAAGCGCCAACCAATGGTGAATATAAGCCGCACAAAATAATCACATCTGGCGAAAACGCGTTGATCGCTGTCATCATCAATTGCCAACGTGACAGCATACTGAATCGGCTATCACTGGCCGTCAGTTGAACCCCTTTAGGCAATACCGATTGCCAATACTCGGTATCGAATGGCGGTAGTTTGACTTCCAAGGTCGAACCGAAAAAAACCAGCGGGGTGGCGATGGTTAATTCCTGAGCACTAAAGATTTCTACTGTCATACCTTGCTCAACCAATAGCCTAGTTTGTGCGGCAACCAAGGCGCTCGGCGTATGTTGGCCGTTGCAAAGCTGTGTTGTTACCAATGCCACCCGCTGCGGTTGCTGGGTTGAGCGCCACTGCGATGGCGTCGATACTAAAGTTTGGGCGTGATTCGACAAGCGCTGGACAAGATAGGGCAAAGATAATTGCCGCAATAAATCCGCAAATTCATCAGACGAAGCGCCTTGGGTGATGACACTGCCCCAAGCGAAGGCATTGAAATCAGCAATACGATCGACAGCGAGTTTGGGGTTGTTTAACAACAGTCGCGCGGCCTGTATCCCGAATGCTTTGTCACCCGTTATGCTCCATAAAAAGGTTAGCCTTAAAAATTCGGCGTCTGGGTCTGGCGCTCGCCAGTCGATGAGCGGTTGTAAGGCTTGATCTCGAGACGAGGATAACAATATCGCATACAAACTATGCCAAACCGCCGGTAATTGAGGATTGTTAAATACCTGCCTCAATGTGTCTGACAAAAGATCCATAAAATACTCGATACGAATAATTAGTGATTAAATCGTATTTTCAGAGACCGGCAAACAGGCTTTCAAAGCATTAGAATAAATATTGCGCGCCGTCTGTGTGATTGCTAATTGATTATTCAAACGGTCAATTTCTTGATCGGTTTTGTTTAGCATCATTAACTGTTGCGCCGCGAGTTCAGAGAGATTATCAGTATCATAATCAACATTATCAATGGTAATTTTTGACATATTTACTTCTATAATGAATTGAGCTGTTAAACAATTTGTAATGCTTTAATAATCGGTAATTGTTTAAGCGCAAATGTCTGCGCTTGTTCGATTAACTCGCTTAAATTATCTTCTGCGGATTCTAATGTTTGGCCGTTTTTAACAATCTTCTGCCCTTGGGCTGTGAGAATTTGCCAAACAAATTTCGCCCATTCTTCAGGTTGTTTTTTGCCTTGGCTTAACGCTAGTAAAAATAATTGCGGGAATCGGCCAATAGCAATACCACCACCAGTCACTGGACTGGCTAAATAACTGATTTCACTACTGCTTCGAGCGCGCATCATTAAATCGGCGTTTAGCTTATCGGTGAGTTTTTTAGCTTTGGCACTGATATTTTCATCTTGCGCGGCGCTGATATGTCCCATAGCGGTGATGACTAATATCGCTTGCAGCAACTGGGAAAAATTAATGTTGTGGGCGGCAACAATCTGTTCAATCTGCCCGAGTGTCTTGGCTTTATAATCGGCTAACGCGTCTAAAATAGGGTTATAAATAGCAGCGGTTAATTCGGCTTCACCTAAATTGCCATTAATCTTTAAGACAATATCGGCTCGATGGCTAATTAAAATCAGTTTTTGTTGTCTGAGTTGCTCTGATTGTTCCAAGCTGGTTAATTTACGCAGTCCTTTAACCCAATAATCTTTTCGGAACTGTTGATTCACCATAAAGTCACGAACGCTTTGCTGGAACATACGGTCGGGAATTTCGTTGAGAAAACTTTGTTGTTCGCTGGTGAGATTTAATATTTCAACATGATCGGCATAATTAGCTGAACAGGCATATTGCAGTTTGGCCGGCTCCAACCAGTGATACATGGTCGCAAAATGCATCGGGTGCCAGTCGCGATTAAAATATTCATGCGCGAGGTAATGCTTGTTTTGCTGTTTGAGTTTGCTAATCCGCTCGGCAACTAAAGGATTGGCTTTTGAAAACATTGGATTGGTGGCTAATAATTTATCGGCAAAATCAATAGCGCCATCAATGCGATTGATAATACCGCGCCCTTCCGAACCCAAAATCTCGGCGTGTTCTGTCATTAAATGGCGTATCGGTGCAAATGCGGCCCAGCCAGGTTGGGTGTTGTAGCTGATGTAAAGCACGCCACCGACTTTCAATTTACGCTTAATAAAGTCAACGATGATGTGTTTGTTATCGTCGCTAATCCAGCTCCAGATACCGTGTAAGCCTATATAGTCAAAATCCGGTAAATCGTCGCGATGGGCGAATTCGTCAAATGCTTGGTCGTAGAGTTTGCTATCGGCGCCGGATGCTGCTGCAACTTCTTGAGCAAAAGCGGCTTGACTGGGATTGAAGTCGGTACCGAACCATGAGCTGACTGAGGCGGAAGCATGAATATTAGCGCTGATGCCTTGGCCGAATCCTAACTCGCAGGCATGACCAACTTTAGGAAACTGGATGCCGGCATTTAAGAAGGCGAGTTTGATTCGTAATGGGTTAAGTTCTAAATAGTAACCGTAGGTATAGCCAACATCAGCCACATAGCCAGCTGTCCAGTCATTCATAGTATTTCCTTAAACAGGGTTTTGTCTAAATACACCTTTTAGAGATGTACTAAGAAAAAACCCCATCCCTTAAGAGATGAGGTTTTAAACTTACTTCAGATCACCACTTAACTGAATAAGTGGGTAAGCTTTTTAGCTTTTATGCCAAAGTAAAGGTAGCGCCTGCAAGATCAGCAGTACTCAAATCGACTAAACCAGACAGTTTAATAATCATATCTGTACCGTTTACAAAGCTGGCATTGTTGCCTGAACCATCATGACGGCTTTCAACCAAGTAAGTATCACCGCCGAATTGGAACCAACCAAAAGCACCATTAACACTAGCATTGCCAGCTTGTTGAACCACCGCGTTTGCATAATCTTGGAACACAGCGGTGCCAGCTAAATCCACTTGATTGGTATCAAAAGTTTCTGTACCTAAGTCATTAAAAGTAATTGATAGCTCACTATGTGCATCGATGATGGTTGTGTAGCTGTTTACGTTAGCACCTGCTGATGTGATGTTTACCACGTCGGCACCAGTGCCTAATGTCAGGCTATTTTGACCACCACCAACAGTCACTGTATCGACACCTGTACCACCGGTATAGGTATTGTTACCTGTTGTTGCCGTGAAGCTGTTAGCGCCATTACCCAGATTGACAATATTGTTACCTGTTGTAGCAACCACTGTATCGTCATCATTACCAGCAGTAATTTTATTGTTGCCTGAAGATACGGTAACGCTGTTAGTGCCATCACCTAAGGTAATGATATTGGCCTTACCGTTGCTAGCAGTAAACGAGTCATCGCCTTCGCCACCGGTGTAGGTGACAGCGGCTGTTGTAGCAGTAGCAACAATAGTGTTGTCACCTGTTGCCGAACCTTTAATGGTTGACGCAGCCGTTAATGCACCACTGGTCCAAGTAAAGCCACCCAATTCGATACCACTGGCATCAACATTGGTAAGCGCTGTGCTAGTTGCAGTCAAAGTAAGACCGGCATTACCTGTCACAGTAATGGTTTTAACTGAGTTACCTAACAGCGTTATAGTGTCATTGAATTTGCCAGTCGGATCAGCTTGGGTATCTGCTACTGCGATATTAAATGTTTCAACACCACTGGCAGTAATACCAGTTCCAGCAAATGCAACAGCAGAACCAGAGCCATCAGTCAAATTCAGGTTAATAACATCACTTGTGCCTGCAGTAAAAGCTGAATTACCCAAGGTGTAAGCGGTACCGGCACCGGTTAATGTCAAGCTACCATCGCTAACAATATTGCTTAAGGTTAAACCGTTACCACCTGAGGTCGTGACATCGTTGAAACTACCCAATACTGATAAATCGATAGTTTGATTGGTTGCGCCAGTTAATGTTAATTTTTCAAAACCGACCACTTGACCGGCGAATGTAGAGCTAGCAGATGCAGTTGCAGCCAAGGCAGCTGTCATTTTGATACTATCAGAACCATCGCCACTAATAATTTGGGCAGTTGGCGTAACGGAGACACCAGTAATATCAACAGAATCATTACCAGCACCTAACGAGATAGTCTTAGTAATAGTACCGCTAGTGACCTTAACATCATCGACACCCGCACCACCTGTAAAGGTCGCTTTGCTGGCGTCTATAATCACCGTTGAGGCACCTGTTGTTGCAGAGGTATCAACCGCAGTGATTAACGCGCCAGAAAGGTCAGCTGATAAACCAGCAGAACCACTAACAGTAACGGTTTCTAATGCAGTCAAACCTGCAGAAGAAGTCAATGTTAAACCTTTAGAACCAGCAACAGTCAGTGCAGTTACTCCGCCGAAAGTCATGTTTGCAAACTTAGAATTTGCACCAGAGGTAGTCACGTTCAAAGTGGTGTAAATATCGGCATCATCCAGTGTGCCACCGGTTTGGCCATTAACAGTCAAGGCTAAAGTCTTGTTGGTTGGCGTTGTTAAACCACTGTTGTCAATGATGATGTTTCCAGAACCATTAGCAACGTTCAGAGTGGTTAACGCATTATCATAAATACCCAAAGAGGTAAAACTATTGACAGTCACTGAAGTAATAGTGCCTGCACTATCAGCGCCAGCATTCACATCGTCAATCGATACTGAATTGGCGTTGACACCGGCTACTGTGGCTGAGGCTGTTGCCTTCATTTCATTGGTCACGGTCACAGCGGTTGTGGCTGTGGTGCCAATGATATTGACCGTCCCATTGGTGTTGGTGGTGTTGACGCTGTTGTTTTGGACTGTGGTGATGTCGATCGTGGCGCCGCCTTTGATGTTGATCGAACCTGTGGTTGCGCCGTTCGCATTGTTGGTACTGGAGATGGTCACTGCACCTGTTGGAGCGGTATTATTGCCAACGGTGATGGTGCCGCCGCCAGATGCATCGATTACATTCACTGCCACAGTGGAGCCGCCATTCACAATCGTCGAGTTACCACCCGCGTTGGTGTTAGTCACGGACACTGCTGTTGATGCGCCAGCTGTTACAGAAGTCGCACCTGAAGTGGCGCCAGTCGCTTGAACAGTCAGTTCTGTCAAATCAGTCCAAGTGGAGGTATTCAAAACCACTTTACGATCGCTGGTTACGATAGCTTCCTCAATGCCAGATACGCTCAGACCGGATGTCGTAGTGTCGTCGAACGCATTGCCAACTGAGAAAATATTCAGTGTATCGCTACCCGCATCACCTTTGATTGTGTCAAACGAGGACAACGACTGCACTGCGCCAGTATTGGTCGCATTGAACGTGTCATTGCCTGAGCTGCCTGTGAACGTGTCGATACCAACAGTGAGCGTGAACACATTAGATGCAACAGTACCTGGTGCAGCATTGGCCGCATTATTTTCCGCATAATCAATCGCGTTATCAACTGAGCTATTCCAAGCCGTAGCTGCTGCTGCATAAACATTGTTTGAGCCACTCAAAGTAGCGAAGTCGTTCAAAATTTGCTGAATGACGGCACCACGTTTTTCATAGCTGACTGCATCCAATTGATTTTTAACGTAAGTAACAGCATCAGCAACTTGAGTGGCTGTTAATCCATTGCTACCAGTAACAATACCGACGTTTTTAACCAATTCAATCGCTACATCAGTGGTTGATGAATTGCCAATAGAACCGATATAAACCGAGTTGAATAAGTTTGATAATGCATCGACAGATGAACCAGCTGGTGGAACAAATTGATTCAGCATGGTTGAACCTAATTGAACGTTATACAAGGCGAGTGCATGACGTTGAATTTGTACTTGTGAAGTTACTAATGAATAAGACATAAATTTTCCTTTTTAAAAAATATTTCGTTTCTTTGCAAAGAATCCGAAGTTGAATTCTTTAAGAATTCAATCGACTGAAGAACCTTTTAAAAGCCCCTCAGCGGATTAAACTGATTTGTTAAAAACAGGTTTTATGTGAGTATTTTTGGCTGACTGGTAGTGAACCACTGGGTTTGTTTATATTGGTTGTTGTTGATTATTAAGGGGTATTGGTTTTTTTGAGAGAGGCGATATTGGCGTGTCTTCGTATTGCCTACGAGAGAGGTGTGTTGATGGTATGAAGGGGATGGTTTTTGGCTTGTAAATTTGTATTAAAAACAGTGAGTTATCGTGATTTTTGTTTTTATTTTTAGTGTTGAAATTCGCATATAAATTAATGAAAAAATATGAATTATTATAATAATATTTACAAATGTAATTTTTGTTAATAGAATTAATGCTTTCTTTTAAGGGGGGTTGGTTGGTTTTTCTGTTTTGTAATAAACTGGAAGTTTCATGGGCTTGGTGTTTTGATTTTAGTTACATATGTAGTTATTGATAATGGTAAAAAAATAGCATTAAGTCATAATTAAGGTTCTATAGTGTGTGTGGTGCTAACTATGCCGAAAATCTGTCTAACATCTAAAATAATAAAAAGCACAAAATGTCATCAAGGTGAATCCAAGATCAATTTATTCGATGAGAAGTGTAAGGGGTTGTTATTAGAAGTTCGTTGCTCAGGTCGAAAAACTTATTACCTGCGCTATCAAGATGAAAGAAGTAAGACTAGGCAATATCGAATTGCAGATGCTCAGGATATTTCGTTATGTCAAGTAAGGCGACTTGCGAATAAATACAGAAATAATATAGCTTTAGGTCTTGATCCTGCCGCTAGGAGAGAGGCGTTAAAGAAAATCCCAAAATTATGTAATTTTATTGACGACAGTTATTTGCCGTACATAAAGACCTATAAACGTTCGTGGAAGACTGATTTGTCGCTGATAAAAAATCATGTGCTACCAAATTTTGGTGACTTTTATATGGATGAGGTTACTAAGAGTGTCATTATTCAATTCTTATCGAGGCATATTGAAACCCATAAGCCTGGTTCTGTTAACCGTGTCATTATTTTAATCAGGTATATCTATAATCTTGCGTTACGCTGGGAAACTTGCGGGCTTACTAAGAACCCGACCGACGGTATTCAACTATTTGAAGAAAATAACAAAAAAGAGCGGTATTTAACTGCTAACGAAGTTAATTCTTTAATTGCGGCAATACAGGATTCTGATAATAAGATGTTGAAATATATTATTCCAATGTTGATTTTAACAGGTGCTCGTAAACAAGAAGTTTTGAAAGCTAGGTGGGAAGATTTTAATTTTGAACAACGTATCTGGCGAATTCCGATGAGTAAGTCTGGTAAAGCAAGGCATGTGCCAATCTCGGATGGCTTGAAATTAGTGCTTGATTCGGTGCCAAAAATTGCTGAATTACCTTGGGTGTTTATCAATCCTAGAACGTCAAAACCGTTTACTAACTTTTTCTATTCTTGGGATACGGTAAGAAAGTCTGTTGGATTAAGTGATGTAAGGATCCATGATCTTAGGCATAGTTTTGCGTCATTTTTGGTCAATAATGGTCGTAGTTTGTACGAAGTTCAGCGAATCTTAGGGCATACAAATATTAAGACTACTCAGCGTTATGCGCATTTGAGTAATGAGTCATTGTTGGCGGCGGCAAATGAAGTGACTAAAGCTATCCCGTTTATTGTGCAGATGTCTAATTAACTGATGCTATGAAACATTATACTTTTGATTAGTCGTTAAACTTTCTTTAACATGGCAGCAATCATTAATGAGATGGTTCCTCTGCGAGTTTGGCGATACAAACCACACACTTCGATCATCCGATAACGGTGGAGAAGATGCGAATTACGTAATCTTAAAAATAGATCTAAAATTTCAATGGCATTATCAGTTAATAAATGTCGACACTGTTGCAGTGCAGATATATTAATATCATTCCATTGTTTAAATCGACCAGAAATAGCCATAATAAAACGTTCAGCAATAGCGGCTAATGAAGTATTTCCTCCAATCAATGCATCAGGATGTTGGCGATAATAAATGTAAGGGTTTGGGTCATAAGTTACCTTGCCTCCCGTTGCCATGACAATGATATATAGCCACCAATCATGAGAAACCACATTTAGGTTTCCAGTTGCTTCAAGTAATGCTTTTGCCGCAGGATTAAAAACCATCGTGTTACCTCCAGCAATACTTTGAACCAAGGCGTTACGAAAGCGGCGTGGATAAATAAATAGAGGTGATTGGCCAATCATCTTTAGGTCTTCGGTAACATAAGTGGTGCGTCCACAGTAGACTGTAGGAATGGTGGGGTCTTGAGTAGCGAGATAGTCTATAGCGACTTGAAGTTTTTCAGGATACCAAACATCATCTTGGTCGGAAAAAGCATAATAATCAGCTTTAATAGAGGGATCACATGCCATGCTTAAAAAATTATGACAGTATCCTTTTGATGGGCCTTGGCGAATTTCTAGTTTATCTGAGCCCCAAGCATTTTGATAAGTTTTAAGAATATCGATGGTGTTGTCTTTAGATTTGTCATCGCTTGCGATTAATCGCCAGTTGGTAGATGTTTGCTGGGTAAATGAGTCCAGTTGTTCGCTTAAAAAGCGTTGTCCATTGTAGGTGGCCATCAATATTGCAATTTTAGGCTGTTGTTTGTTATCCATTTATTAACGCTGACATTTGATAAGTATAATTGATTTTTTAATCGTATTTAAAAGTTATGCTAGGTTAGGAATTATACTTTTTAACTAAGAGTGGTTCAACTTAAAGATGCTAATTATTGTGTTGATGTATAAGTGTTTTTTAACAAAATAAGTTAGTAATAGATATTGGTTTTTTTTATATATTTGAACTCAGGTGCTAAGTAAATCGATAAGTATCTAAATAAAAGTCTTTTCGGTATAGAGTTGCAATTTTTGTGCAAAAAAATGTCGCGCTCACGTTACGTTAGTCAGTTATCAGAGTCCAAACGATTAACATTACAGGAAATTTACAGAACGCACCATGTATTTATTTGTCGTCAACGCGCCCAGGCGATCTTGCTAAGTCATAAGGGCCCCACTGCAACTCAGCGATGCAGAAATGAATCGAATCAACGCCCAACTAGCCATCGCCTAAACCGCCTACGCTAATGTGTTGAAATGTTCAGATGGCGCGTCATTGTTAAGGGACGATGATTATCTATCCTCAGACCTGATTAGCAATATAACTCAGCCATCAATCCTAGAGGAGAGTAAACTGAACTAACCTTGAAAATTCAAGAGGTTAGCCGCCATGTGCTGAATGGGCTCAAAACAATCTGATGCCCGATAGTTATGTGTATACCGATGGACTCGCTTGTTTCGGCGCTGTCATGGCCGTCGGTTGTCACCATCATGTTGTCTTGCTGGTGGTCGAAAACCCGCCGAACTTCCCGATTTTCTTTGGGTTAACACCATTTTGGGCAATCTGAAAACACTTTAGGCGGTGCGCATCATGCCTTTAATTTTCCTAAATATGCTTCTCGTTATCTGTCTGCCTTTGCTTATCGATTTAATCGACGCTTCAGATTGGATACGCTACCGATAACACTTATCACTGATTCAGCCGGTTCTAGCCCTCATCCAGCTAAATTATTACGTTCGGCTGAGTTATCTAGCTAATCAGGTCCTCAGAAGCGCGATAATTATTCAAAACTTTGGTGGCTAAAATACCCAATAAACTGAAGAATAATCCAATAAAAAAGCCACTAAGTATGGGTAATAATAAGCTAGGTTTTACAGCGGTAGGCGCCAGAAAGCTTTCTAAGAATTTACTAAAACGTGTTTTAGTGGCAATTAAATCAGCCAATATTTCATTCACTGCATTCATGTTTTTTATGTCGGTGGGTTGAATGTTACTTCTAATGTCTTCTTGAACTTTAATTAATTGATCAACTAATACCATGCCGTCTTTGTTGTTAGAGTTGATTAATGGTAATGCGTGTGCAACAAATTGTTTGATAATTAAATTACGCATTAAGCTGTCATTCAATTTTGAAAGTGTTTCTTTAGTAGTATAAATATCAGTATTTATGGCAACCAATTGGGTGCTGATGGGAAGGTATTTAGATGCGGCATCTTTAGGGTCAATGATGTTTTGAATATTAGCGCCGACATTGGCTGGAAAACGTTGTCTTAGTTCCTCAAGGTTTTGAGCTTTACTTGATAAATACTGTAACTCAACTTCAGCAGTCGTGATTTTATGTTGTACTTCAGCATCCAATGACAAAGCTTCAGATTCGTAACCATTCAAAATCTCCTTTAGTGTCAAATAAATGAAGGCGTTATGGATGAATTGATTGATTTTTTCTACGTTATTCAAGGCTTCTTGTTTGTTAGGTGATGAATAATTGATAATTAAATTAGTAATTGATGTACCTGCGGTGTCCTGTAACTCTTTACTAATACCTGCTAAATCTTTTGCGTCAGATTTAGAAATAGTATAAGTGGGTAAAACATTTTTAGACCACCATTTGGAATCTGAAAGTTCTTTAAATAAATCAATATCAATAGATGAGGTGCTTTCACTTGCAACTAAATCAGAAGCTAAACTGGGAAAGTTCTTAGATAAACTGCGCCAAGAAACAAAGTCAATACCCGTAGTCATATTTTTTTTGTCTTTGTTGTCTTTGTTGTCTTTGTTGTCTTTGTTGTCTTTTCTTTCAATAGAGATATTGTTAATCACTAACTCAGCTTTATATTCTGCAAAAACAAACCACCCTGAAATGCCTAATAGTCCGCCTAATAAGCCGCCTAATGCAATTTTTTTCCAGTTGTCGATAAAAAAAACAAAGATTTCTCCCAAGCTTATTTCAGGATCATTTTGTAAAAGATTATCTTGAGAACTATAAGATTCATTCATAAATATTACTCGATATAAAAATAACAGTTTTAAAAAATTCCGATAAACCACGTAGGGTGCGCGGTGCATGCCCTACGGTTTTAAAATGGGTTAAGCGTTGTTAACTGTCTTGTTTAGACGACTCTAAATAAACCCAATCAACAATATTAGGGTCTGGACTGTAACCAGATACAATATCTGTTAGTATTTCTCTGGCAATAGGAATATTGGTTTCAGATAGGGATTTACTTAATAACTGAAGATGATTTTCTAATTCATTCCAAGATAGAAACTGCTCGTGCGCTTTCATAATTCGAGGATGGCTAGTGGGTAGAGGGTTATCACCAATCAATAACTCTTCATAAAGCTTTTCACCGGGTCTTAACCCAGTAATTTCAATGCCAATATCACCATCAGGATTTTCCTCGTCTTTTAATGACAGTCCTGATAATTCCACTATACGTTTGGCCAAATCAATAATCTTAACCGGCTCGCCCATATCTAATACAAATACATCGCCACCGTTTGCCATCGCACCCGCTTGAATAACCAATTGAGCGGCTTCAGGAATGGTCATAAAGTAACGAGTAATTTCGCTGTGAGTTAATGTAATTGGTCCACCGGCTTTTATTTGGCGACGAAATAAAGGGACGACAGACCCGGATGAGCCTAGAACATTACCAAAACGCACCATACTAAATCTTGTGTTGTTTGATGTATTTTGCTCGGCTAAGGCTTGAAGTACCATTTCCGCAAGACGTTTGCTGGCGCCCATTATATTAGTTGGCCTAACTGCTTTATCGGTACTGACTAATACAAAATCATGAATATGATGAGCAATGGCTTGCTGAGCAACCGTTAAAGTGCCAAAGACATTATTTTTGATACCTTCCGCAGGATTATGTTCTACAAGGGGTACGTGTTTATAAGCGGCGGCGTGATAAACCGTTTCAGGATGCCAAGTGCTGAAAATTTCACTGATCCGATCTTTATCATGAACATTCGCTAATAATGGGATCAATGTTATAGACTGATTATTAGTTAATAGATTTTTTTCTAGCTCATGATGAATCGAATATAAAGCGTATTCAGATAATTCTACTAATAATAATGTGGAAGGATGATATTTTAAAATTTGCCGACATAGTTCACTACCAATTGAGCCACCTGCACCGGTCACCAAAACAGTTTTAGCAGTAATGTTCTTTGCAATTAATAACTGATTGGGAATAACTGGGTCTCTGCCTAATAAATCATCAATATCTAAATCTCTTAAATCAGAAACCTGCACTCGACCATGTGCTAAATCCATTAACCCTGGAACAGTGCGTACCGAAACATGGGCATGACGTATTGTTTCTAAAATTTTATGACGTCTATGCCTAGAAATCGATGGCATAGCCAACAATATATAATCAATTTTATTGCGTTTAACTATTTTGGTTAAATCGGTGGGGTTGTGGATTTTAAGGCCGTTTAATATATGTCCATGTAAGCGGTCATCATCATCTAACATACCCAATACATGCATTTCTGAACTGCTTTTTAGAGCCGCAGCCAGTTGTCTACCAGCAGCACCGGCACCATAAATAAACACACGAGGTAAGGTGTTTAAAACTAAGCGGCTTTGATATAACCCGCCCAGCCAATAACGCGCTAAAGTACGAGATAAAACAACCCCGAATAATAATAGTAAAGGCTGTAAAATACCCACTGAACGAGGTGCGCCAGGAATATCTAGGAGTAGAAAAATAGAGCTATAAAGAACAGTATAAATAGAAACTGCTTTTAAAACCGTATAGAGTGCCGATAGTCCAGCATAACGAAAAATAGCCCGATATAAGCCTAATACGACAAATAAAGGAAACATTAATATCCAACTAATAAATAAGGCTAACCAATGAGCATCGCTCCATTCGGTCCAAGTATCTAAACGAATATTAAATGCTAACCAAACAGCGGTGGTGCTTAATAAAAAATCAACCGAAACAGCCAGAACACGTTTAAAAATACGTGGGATATTTAGTAAAAAATCGGAAATAGGTTCTAGCATAAAATTGATTTAGTATCGGCTATTAAATAAGTGTCTAAATAAAAATTAAAATGAGATAAATGTTGATGGTTTAATTGGATTAACTGGGTTTAATTTAACGACTAATCAGTAATTCAATTCGTGTTAAAGAAATTTAATCGCAGCAATTACTATACCGCCTACAGTCAGCGTAGTGGCAAATGACCAAACCATAAAATGATCCATCCGTGATGTTAGTTGGTCAAAGCGCTTATCTACTTGTTCAAAGCGTTTATTGACATCCTCAAATCGTTTGTCAACTTGCTCAAAACGTTTGTCCATATCATCTCGAAGTGCTTTCATTTCACTACGTAAATCAATATCTAAATGGGCAAAATGATTAGTTTGAGCTTTAAGCATCAAAATCATCATTTGATCCGATGAAATACTTTGCCCATTAGCAACTTGATCCATTACTTTTTGCGCTTGATTATCCAGCCAATCTTCAAAAAACCTGTCATCAAACATAATTGTTCCTATTTTAGTTTGGTAATTACCGAGGTAAATAACTTTGTACCATATCGCCTTTTCGTTGTAGGACAATCACATTATTTTGTAAGGCTTGTTCTTTAAGATCATCATAGAGATGAAACGTTGCTAATACTAAATGATGGCGATAATCTTTATACGCTGGGAATAAGTTTTTAAAGTTAGAGTATTTTTTGGTGATTAATTTGGTTAAATCCGCTTCGTGGGCTTTATATTTAACCTCAATAATCGCAACATCCTGACCATTAATCAAAATCATATCGTATTCATCAGTAATGCCATTAAGCTCTTTTTAAAAAGTTCGCATGTATTGTTTACCTGCCAGCCACGCAACCAAAGACATTGCGTGAAATCCATACATGTCAACTTGTTACTAAGAGCTTATGTGTTCGAGAGATATTCTTATCGATAAAATCATAATGGATGCCTGCTAAAGTTTGGGTATCTTTTAAAGAATTATAAAAGAACTCCTCCGCAACTGCGCCTTGGTTCTGACCAATATTGCCTACTGTGATACCAATTCGTTCAAGTTTTTCATCGGTACGTTTTAACTGCTCGTCAGTGCGTTTCATTTGCTCGTCAGTGCGCTTCATCTGATCATCAGTTACTTTTTGTGCCTCGCGTAAAGTTTTACTATCAATAGCTAAACTTGCAACCAAAGCCTTTAATTCATCATCAGTCATATAATCCTCACAAACCTTATTCCACAAATAGACAAACCAAACTTAGTCTACAACACCGACTACAACAAGATTAACTCCCAATCCCTTGACTAGGTAATAACACCTGATTACTCGCTATCGTTACACCATAACCTAACGACGAACCCGCTTGCATCCACGCCCCAGTACCTAAAACACACCCGCCAGCCATGCAAGCATTGACACCTAAATGTCCAAAATCTTCAACCTTTGCGTGATGATCGACCACCGCACCGCAATTAACAATAACGCCAACACCTAGCTTTGCCTCTGTTCCAACAATCGCACCCGCCATGATAGTCACCCCGTCATCAATAACAGCACTAGGTGAAACGATTGCTTTCGGGTGAATAATCGTCGCCAACTGAAATCCTAAAGACAACACTTGCTGACATAATTGTTGGCGCAAAGCATTATTCCCAATCGCCACAATCACATGTGACGCTGTATCGGTTAATAGCGGCAAATCAGCAGTAATACCTAATACAGGAAACCCGAAAATATCAACAGACGCGTGATCATCAACAAAACCAGCGATCTCAAATAGATTCGCCGCTAAAACAGCCTCTGCCACAGAACGACCATGACCACCTGCGCCGACAATTAAAAGTTTATTGCTCAATGTGTTACACCATCTCTGCGCAGCACTTTAACAAAAGTAAGCCAGAGAATATACAAATCAAAACCAATAGACTGACGTTGTAAATATTCAACATCAAAGTTTACTTTCACAGGAATCGGTAATTCATCACGGCCATTAACTTGTGCCCAACCCGTTAGTCCAGGTACTAACTGATGTACACCATATTCAGTCCGTAAAGCGATTAAGTCTTCTTGATTAAATAAAGCAGGGCGAGGGCCGACAAAGCTCATATCGCCAACCAAAATACTCCATAACTGAGGTAATTCATCCAAGCTACTTTTACGTAAAAACGAACCAATAGGGGTTAATACTGATTCTGGGTTTGCTAATAAATGGGTTGCAACAGCAGGCGTACCAACTCGCATACTACGAAATTTAGGCATTTTGAAAATAGTATTATTTCGGCCAATACGGTCAGACCAATAGAGAGCTGGGCCTTTAGAGGTTAATCGTACTAATAATGTGACTATGCCAATCGGTAAAATTAAAGCGGCCAATGCAAATATAACTAAAACCAAATCAATTAATCTTTTCATTTATAACCTTTTGATTGTTTTTTGTGTCTTGTAATTGTAAAAGTTCGAGAGCCCAACCTTCACAAGAATAATATTTTTTTAAACTTTCTGAAACTTCTTGGAAAGGTTCAGTGAAAAAGTTAGTGCATATTTCTGGATTAAATCTATCGATGACTAAAACTCGAGATGAATGAAAAATATCGCTATGTAATATATGTTTATTAGTGGTAATCAGCTTTTTTCCCGTCATCAGGGTTTCAATTGTACGCATAGTAAAACCACGCTGTTTAGGATGTTCTATATCTAAAACAGCTTTTGATTGTGCAACAACGTTTGATACATCAATCGCAGACATGGGTGTTGTTGAAAGCGTACCTTTTGGCGAAGCCCATAATGTAGAATCAATCAATTTACGAGCAAATAAAATAAAGGTGCTTTGAAAATAGGCAAATACAAAACTATTAAACTGTGACCCATAACGTTGTCGTAATTTATGAATAACACGATGCCTATCGGAATGAACCGTACCAATAAAGCACCAGTCAAACGTTAAATTATGACTTTTTTCTGCCGGGACTGAAATCTTTCGCCAGAACAATGGCCGATAAGCCCAATTAAATATTTTTGCATCATGGGGGTCGAAACTGGCAACCGAGTCGAAAAAACCAGTTTTATCATGTACTGTTTTTACATTCTCGACACCATCCCAAAGATAAAGACCCATACTAGCTAAATGACAAGCATCTTTTATGTTGGAAATGGTCGTTTTCGATAATCCTTCGCCTTTAATAACTAAAACATGTGAAACAGTTTCGCTATCAAGATTAATTAATTTCTTTTTAAACGAATTTTCAGAAAATTTAGCTACCGTTTTTGGAGAAATACGCAATAAAAGTTTATACCAAGTGGCTTCGCTTGTTCTGTCATTCCACCAAGTCACTCGATAGCCCATATTGCAGAGTGTTTCTGAGATAGTCGTGTGATAAGAAAAGGTTAAAGGAGATATTAGCAAAACATGTTTAGCTTGAGAAAACGAGATGCTCTGATTGTCGGTAACAGACATTAATCTAAACTCTATTGTTTAATGATTTTGGCTGGAACGCCGGCAGCGAACTGACCAGCACCTACATTATTTAACACTACCGCATTAGCACCAATACTACAGCCATCATCTAAACAAATACCGCCTAGCACTTTAGCACCAGAACCGATAATGACATTGTTTCCAATAGTCGGTCTAAGTGATTGATTATAAGTAAAATCAACTTCTCTCGCTCCGAGTGTCGCACCTTGGAAAATGGTCACATTCTCGCCAATTTCCCAAGCACCTATAACCGTACCTTGAGTATGCGGCAAAAATAGACCTTTACCGATTTTACAACGTACAGCTATTTCAATCCCAAATAAGAAAAAATTGAGAAGAGAAAATATCTTGGCAAATAAACCTAAATTACGTTGGTAAAAGAAGAACGATAATCGATAAAATAAAATTGGAACAAACCTAGGTGAAAAAATACCTATCCACAGTTTCAAGCCAGTAGCTTGTATAGTAGATTTATTGATAATTTGATTAGCTCTATGCAAATCTGCAATTAGATAAGACGCTAAATTAAATTCTTCATTAGTTACGCTGTTCATTTTGATACTTTACCCATAAGACCTTTTTCGGCTAATTCATTAACAGAACGTAAATAAGCCGCTTTATCTTCAGGGGATTGTTCTAATGCCCAACTCAGGAAATTGTTTAATCCTTGTTTAAAAGGGATGCTAGGTATAAAACCTAAAACCTCATTTAAAAGGTTAGTGTCAGTAATATTATGTCTTATATCGCCTAATCGAAATGCACCTGTCACACTAATTGAGCTATTGCTATTAAAGAAGCTTTTAATTTCTTCGGCAACCGTCATAACACTCGTTGCATGTCCAGAGCCAACATTTAATGCCCCAACAAACTGGCCTTGATAATTAATGCTTCTGACTGTCGCTTCAACCACATCATCAATATAAACAAAATCACGAGACTCTTGCCCATCTTCATAAATTTCAATTGGTTGATCCTGTCGAGCTAAATTCGAGAATACCGCTAATATACCCGTGTATGGGTTTTTTAAAGATTGACCAGGGCCATAAACATTTTGATAACGTAAAGCAAAGCCATTAATACCGTTAGTTTTGGCGAACATTAATACAGCTTGTTCCTGTACTTGTTTAGTTAGCCCATAAATCGACATGGGTTTAAAAGGCGCATGCTCTGCGGTAGGGATAAGCGTTAGCGAGGTACTGCATATTGGACATATTGGTTCAAACAAACCTTTTGTCATTTGCTCTTTAGATCGCTGTTCAGGATATACCGCACCATGATTTGAACACAGATAAGCTCCCTCGCCATAAATAGCACGGCTCGAAGCAACGATGATAGATTTCACATTTTTTCCACAGGGATCATTTTGTAGTAAATCTAAAAGAACTGCGGTTCCTTGCACATTGACATTAAAGTAGCGATCAATTTCGTACATTGATTGGCCTGTACCTGTTTCAGCTGCAAGATGGACAACAGCCTCTATACCTAACAAAGCTCGCTTCATGGCATCTCTATCGCGGACGTCAGCCCTAATTAGTTCAACCTCAGCATTCAAATCTGGTGGCAAACAATCTGTTGCATGAATTTGAGGGCTAAAGTTGTCAAGAATACGAACTTTGGTACCGCTGGCGATTAAAACCCGAGCTAAGCGTTGGCCAATAAAGCCAGCGCCACCTGTTATAAGAATGGTCGTTTTCATGAGGATGTTTTTGAGTTTTTTGATGGAATATTGGTGTTTTTGAATAAAATGGAAATCAATACAAGAAACGAAAGACCTCCACTAAATAATACTGCGGTAAGGGAGTGAAAAGTGGTGAAATACATTGATATTGTTAAAGCAGATATTAGTGGGGTATTTCTGGATAAAACGACTATTCGTATTAAAAGCGCTAAAAGAGATGAGTATAGAATGACACCTATATATCCAAAATTTAAGTATGAATCAATATAGAAAACAGTGTTTGACGATCCTGTGCCTGTTTCATTTTGTCCCCATTGAAAATTAAAAACCTCTCTTTCAAGGTTAAAAGTTTCCTCATTAAAAATACTAGCTACAATGCTTATTGATTTTCCGTATACTAATTCATTTTTTAAAACTAAGTCTAGGTAGTTTAGCCAGTCTATTGCAGTTATATAAGGAATGTATATGATTCTGTTAATTATATAGTATATCTGGTTTTCATCGTTTTGAAATATATTGTAGCTGTCAGGAGTTTTTTGCATGACACCTTGGTCAATATCTTGGGGGGATAATCCTCCTCTGGCGATGAAGGATATGATGGTAATTATTATTAATAAATAGATGCCTGTTTTAAACGCTTTTCTAAAGTTGCCATTGTTTATATTTATATAAAATAAAGGTAGTAAAGCTACTATTGCTCTACCTTTTTCTAGGGTTATTGCTAAGGATAAAATAAAAATAATTGTAATAGCAAGCCTTTTTCTTGTTGCATGAAAGAACATTCTTGAAATAACTAATGGCATTAAGGCTGTTATTAAAATTGTATAAATATATGGTAGTGCTCGTTCATTCCCTGAGCGTGTTCTTATGAACTCCTCCCGATAAACTGATAAATCAGATATAGATGCCCCTTTGAATACTTCTAAAAGAGGGATGTGGGGAGCGGTGGCTGCAGCGTAAATAACTGTTGTAAAGTAAGTGAAAACTATTATGGAGTCAAATGTTGTCCAATCTATATTAATTCTTGGTATGTTTCTATATAGAGTTGTCAGGTGGTGGTCGCAAAATAAAGTATAGCTAATTATATATGTTGTTATGCTGATGAGGGAGATTGAAATTAAATTTATTGCTGTGGGGTTTTGTGATATGGCTAAATCTAATAATCCGGGTAATATGTAGAATAGTGTGGTTAAGTATGGTGGTAGTAGATATAATCTATTGATTTTGAATAAGTTAAGCATTTTATTTTTCGGGGTTCTGCTTTTTAAGTAGGTATCTATAAGTATTCAGGCATAAAAAACTTGCAACCCATTGAATTTATTGGATCCTTGTTCGACTAATGCCTGATTACTTTGGTTTGACTACTTATTAAAATATCTTCTTAAAAAAATATCTATATTTTGAGTGCCATTCTTTTGGGATTGGTAGTTTTGTATAAACTATTCCGGTTTTATATGTCATGCTGGGTTGTTGAGTATTCGCTCTTGTTAATAATTCATTAGCTAAGATACGGTTGCCAGACATTAATTGCCTAAATGCTTCACCAGCCAAATATCTTGCTTTACCTTTTTTGATTGAAAAACTTAAATCTTTAATGTAGGAAAGTTTTTCTGCGGCTAGATCTAAGTTCGATAAAGACTCTTCTAGTAATTCAAATGTTCTAAAGCTTGCTTGGTTCCCATGTTTTCGATAACGGGCTAATGTTTCAGGTATAAAGCCAATTTTGCCTTTTGCGGCAACTTCTATATAAAACAACCAATCACTAACTGTTGGCAATCTGTTGTCAAAACCACATTCGGGTAATGCATCATTACGCACCATTACTGATACTGATCCAGGAATACATATTTGTACTAATTCATGTAAGGTTCTTGGGGTATCAACTTTAGTTTGATTGGTTATCAATAAGGTTTTATTACTTGCTGAATCGAAAATATCAACAGGATGATAGGAAATTGTTACCTCTGGATTTTCTTCCATGTATTTGGTTTGAACTTGAATCTTGTTGGGTAAAAAAAGATCATCGCCACCAATTAAAGCAAAATATTTACCTTTTCCATATTTAATGCCTTGGTTGGAGTTAGCAGTTATTCCAGAGTTTTTCTCCAATCGTAGATATTTAATTAAACCATTATGGTTAGCTTGATATTCAAGACACATAGACGCTGTGTCATCAGTTGATGCATCGTCACAGATAAGTATTTCGTAACTATATTCTGTTTTTTGCGCAAGAATAGATTCTATTGTTTCTCTCAGTAGTTCCTTTTGGTTATAGGTAATAATAGCTATTGTAACAACTGGATTAATTTCTTTACTGTTCATTTTTTATATATTTGTTATAGGAAAAAACCAAATATATAGCGCTTATAAGGTATGCAAATAAGTAAGTTGAAAAAGCGCCTTGTAATTGGGTTTTTGGTAGAAAATAAAAAGCTAGTCCTATATAGCTGATTGCGTAAATAATTTCAGAAATGAAGGCTATCTTGTATTTTTCTTTTGCGATGGCAGCTATCGAATATGTCCAGACAATAACTTTAAAGATGTCACCAGTAATTTGTGTGGGTAGAAGGTGGTTTAGGTCTAAAAATGATTCACCTATTATCTTTATAATAATTGTATTCCATAGATAAAAGACAGTTAAACCAGTTGATAAGGTAATTGCTATTCCAATTGATAGGGTCTTATTTATTAATGATTTTCTGTCTAATATTGTTTTTTGCTGCGTTATCTTTGGTAATAAGAATGTTGTGAGTGGTGTGGTTGCTAGTAATAGATAAGATTCTGATACTTTTGTTATAGCCTGCCAATCACCTACCGTATCCCAGTCTGATTGTTCTGCTAATTGATTTCGCATAAACATTTGCAATAATAATGAATTTAATGCGGAAAACACGCCAATAAATCCTATTTTTGCAATTGATTTAATAGGGTATGAGTTTATTCTTTTAAGAGAAGGTAAAAAGCTTTTTTTATCTGTTCGATTTCTTAAAACAACATACGCAGCAAACAACATTGGGAATACATAATACAAAGATATGCCAATAAAAGCCCCGTTTTGTCCATACAATAAAGTTGAATAATAAATGATAATAGTGCTTAGTAATAATGCAAGGGCATTGTATAAATTGTAGGAAGCTAACCTGTTATCTGCACATGCTCTACCCGAATATGCTACAAACAGTCCTATTAAGGGTGTTGTTGCCGCTAGTGAAAGTAGGGCTGTTCTAATTCTGTTGTCACCAAAAAAATGATTGCTTAGTAATTCTGCGTTACAAAGAATTGTTATTGATATTGCTAAGCTAAATATAAAAATCAGCCCAAGCAGTTTATTAAACTGTATGTCTGTGTTGGGTGCTTTGTCTGTCCAGTTGTTTTTTGCTATATGATTAAAAAATATTGCATTCAACAATCCATATATAAGCAATACAGCAGATTGAAATTGGGAAACTTGACCTAAGCCTTGCTTCCCTAAATATTCAACCAATACTCTTAGTAGTAGTATTCCAATAATTGCTTTTACCAATATCGGTAATGCACTAACGGCATAGGCGCGTAAAAGCATCACTCATTGCCTTGTTAATTAATTGCGCTTCTTGTTCGGTCAAATGAGGGCCTATTGGAAGGCTAAGCACTTGATCGTGTATTTGCTCTGCAATTGGGAAAGAGCCTTTTGAATACCCAAGCTCGGTATATGCAGTTTGCAAATGTGGTGGTATTGGATAATGAATTACTGTTCCTATGCCTAATAATTCTAATTCTTTTTGAATAAACTCTCTTTCTTTGGTGCGCACCACAAATAGATGCCAGACGGGATTGGCCCATTCGGGTACAACTGGTAAAACTATTGGCAAATCTTTTAAAGAATCTATATAGTAATTTGCTATTAATTTTCGGCGAGTATTCCATTCATCGAGATTTTTTAATTTAACTCTTAAAAACGCAGCTTGTATTTCATCTAGCCTAGAATTGAATCCTTTGACTTCATTCAAATATTTAACCCGTGAACCATAATTTCTTAATATTCTGATTTTGTCTGCTAATTCATCATCATTAGTGGTTATTGCGCCGCCATCGCCTAAAGCGCCTAGATTTTTGCCAGGATAAAAGCTGTGGCCTGCAGCATTGCCTAAACCACCTGTAGCAATGCCATTGTATTTCGCGCCTTGAGATTGTGCTGCATCTTCGATTACTCTTAGATTATATTTAGTCGCTATTTTATTTATTTCATGCATATTAGCTGGCTGACCATATAAATGAACAGCCATAATTGCTTTGGTTTTATTGGTGATTGCTTTTTCAATTAACTCAGGGTTAATGTTGTATGTATGAATGTCTGGTTCAACTGGAATTGGTGTGGCACCTGCGTAAGATACTGCCAGCCAAGTTGCAATATAAGTATTTGATGGAACAATCACTTCATCGCCATTGCCTATTTCGTAGGCACGCAAAATAAGGTGTAGAGCATCTAAACCATTACCAACGCCGATACAATGTTTTGCACCACAATAGGCTGCGTATTCTTGTTCAAATGCCTCTAGTTGATGGCCTTGGATAAACCATCCGCTATTAAGCACTTCTTCGAAAGCGTTTCGCAATTCTTCGCGCAGTTCTTGATGAGGTTGTTTTAAATCTAAAAACGGTATCATGTTCTGAATTAATCTATTTAAGTATTGTGTACTAAAGTTGTAAAGTCTTCATAATCACGATAATAATCGGATTCATCATATACTGTTGATGCTAATACTAAGCAAACGCCGCCCGATGAAAAGTTTTCGACTTCTCGCCACATCATTTTTGGAATATATAATCCATAATACGATCGGTTTAATTGAAACTTTTTTCTTTGATAGCCATCGTCGACAATGACATCAAAACTGCCTGACATTGCAATTATCAATTGTTGAAGTTCTTTATGTCCGTGTCCTGCTCTGGCTGATCCGCCAGGGACATCGTATAAATAATAAACCCGCTTAATATCAAATGGCACATTAATTCCGCCTTCGATGACTGAAAGATTGCCTCTAGGATCAGATATCTTGGGTAATTCGATTATTCTGCAATCTTTTATGCTCATTATTAATTTTCAGATTGTGTATTTGTATAGCCAGTAATTCTAGCTGGGTTACCTACAACGATTGCATTTGGCGGAACAGATTTCGTTACTACTGCGCCTGCACCTATCATCGCACCTTCATTAATAATTATTCCCGGTAAAATAGTGGCATTGGCGCCAATTGAAGCACCTGCTTTAATAATGGTTGTCAAGAAATGTTCGGGGTATACTTTCGATCTTGGGAATAAATCATTTGTAAATGTGACATTGGGTCCGATGAAAACATCATCTTCAACCCTCAAACCATCCCATAATTGAACGCCGCTTTTTATGGTTACATTGTCACCAATCACCACGTCATTTTCAATTAAGACATGTGCACATATATTGCAATTAGCGCCTATTTTTGCTTCTTTCAATACGACACAAAATTGCCATATTCGCGTGTCTGCGCCAATGTATTTACTTTGTACATCTGAAATGGGGTGTATGTAATAGTCTGACAATTGATTACCTATTTTTAATATACTCAATCGGAATCGTTTAAGTTTTTATTATTTTGATCTTTGGGCGAAAGCGTTAATTCTTCAATAATTGGCCATTCAATATTAATAGATGGATCATTCCACGCGATGCCTTTTTCATATTCTGGTGCATAATAATCTGTCGTTTTATACAAAAATTCTGCGGTATCCGATAAGGTGACAAAACCATGGGCAAATCCCTCTGGTATCCATAATTGTCTTTTATTCTCTGCTGATAAAATTTCGCCAACCCATTGTCCAAAGGTGGGGGAGTCTTTGCGAATATCGACCGCTACATCAAATACTTCACCTTGTACCACTCTGACTAATTTGCCTTGCGCTTTAGGGGCGATTTGGTAATGTAAACCGCGCAAAACGCCTTTTTGCGATTTAGAGTGATTGTCTTGAACAAATTGAACCTCATAACCAATGGCTTGATTAAACGCTGCTTGATTAAAGCTTTCAAAAAAGTAACCCCGTTCGTCGCCGAAAACTTTCGGTTCGATTAGGACAACATCTGCGATTCTAAGTGGGGTTGCTTTCATTTATTTTTTGTAAAACTCTTCTAAATCAATTGTTTGCAACATTCTGTAATAAATGGTGATTCTATCGTATTTCATCTTTTAAGATGATTACATTTCATTATAATTCCTGATTAGCAAGATAACTCAGCCATCAACCCTAGATGAGAGTAAACTGGGCTAAACGTGAAAATTCAAGAGGTTAGCCGCCATGTCAATGAATCGTATTCAATTTCAACACGGCATATCCTTGCCGGAATTTTTAAAACAGTACG
>CAMCSF010000002.1 GCA_945877625.1 Methylomonas koyamae
ACAAAAAAACACAGCACATTGATGGTGGCAATCATTCTAGCTGCCGCTTCAAGCGCAACTTTTGCTATCGACAATCAATTGGGCACTGCTTTGGGACACGCGGAGTCTGCTACCAAAACCGATGATGTGAAAGAAATTGAAACTCACGCTGAGGCGGCCAAAACTTCTATCACTAATTTAGAGCTGCATTTGAAAGAAGCACTGAATTGTCTAAATTCAGCGATTGAACACAGCAAGCATGGCCATGTTGAGTTAGCGAAAAAATCTGCTGAAGATGCGGTTAAACATTTGAAAGCGGCTAAGTAGTTAAAGAAAAAACCACCGTTGCAATTTTGCTTGCAACATAAGCCGTTTGTGCTGAGCTTGTGTAAGCATGAGCGGTGGTGTTTGGCGACCGACTCGGCATACCCGCTCATCCTTCGACAAGCTCAGGACGAACGGGATGCCTTAACTTGCTTGGCAAGTTTGATGGCGAAGTCGCCAACCCGACTAGTGACACAGGCATATACCGAATTTAAACGTCTGCGGGCTTCGTAACATCCGTTATTTATCAGGCGTTTGTCGTTGTATCTTACCTTCAACACCACAAAATACTTCAGTAGCCAACCGGTGAAAAATGCCGTGCTCAACCACACCAGGTATGCTGGACAAGGTTTTGTTTAAAAGGCTAATGTCGGTAGCGGTATCAAAGAATATATCAAGTACCAGACTTCCATGTGCAGTGACAGCTATCCCATCGCCAGTCGAATTAAGTCTCAAACCTCCTCGCCCACCTATCGCTTCAATACTGCTTAAAACTAATCTCCAAGCAAAAGGCATAACTTCAACCGGAACTGGAGATTTTGATGCAAGCCGTTCAACCCGTTTGCTTTGATCAATTAACACCCAGAATGCATGACTGTTATGAGCTAAAAGTTTTTCACGAACCAGATCAGAACCTTTTCCCTTGAGAAGATTCAACTCGGAATCAACTTCATCAGCACCATCCACATAAACATCTAGTCGCTCAACCTGATCAATTCCCACTAAAGGTAATCCTAGAGTATGGGCTTTGATGGCGCTGACAACAGAACTTGATACGGTGCTAATTCTTAAGTTTTCCTCCTGCATACGGCGTGCAAGGGCATCTATAAAATAATTAGCCGTGGAACCTGTTCCTAACCCAACCAACATGCCATCTACTATTTGGCTAGCCGCATATTCTGCAACCAGTTGTTTTTCATTCATTGATTACTCCCTTGATTTTTAATTAGAGCTTATCTGATTTTACGAAAATAAGCCTATATTATGTTTCTAGGAATCATATAAGCCAATGGAGCATCATTCAACTTTTGAAAACTGCCATTTTAATTTCACCACTTCCATACTTGCTGGGACTGTATTGAATAAACAAAACCAGCACTAGCTTTATAGGATTCTTCAAGTGTCCCTTGTTGTAATCGCTCAGTAAACAGTATCTTGTATTGATTACTAAAGGCAATAACCATTTAAGCATTCACCTCTAAGCTCAAATCATTCAAAAACATTGGCAACCTGGCACCACCGAACCCAACCAATAAAGTCATAGTGACTGATATCAAAACCCCACTTAGTGCCGAACTTGGTGACGGACCCTGAGAACGACTTAAAGAATATTTACTTTATTTGTAGTACTGGTATCCTCTGACTGAATCAAATTTCTCAGAACACAACATCACAAACCGTTGATCTAATTAGTTTTTAAATTTCAAACAATTAATTAGAGGTGCTTGACAAAAAATGGCAATGTCAACTTGCTGTTTTTAAAATGCAATTATAATTAACAGGAGCCCGTCATGATCAAATCCAATCTAAAGAAATCAATTTTCTTGAGTCTTGTTGTCGTTTTTTTCTCTTCCTTCTCGATTACAGCTAATGCAAATGCAGATACAGAAAAGCAATGTTTTTCTGATGTTCAAGGTAAAATTCCTTGGAATGCTGAAAAAAACATGAACTGGGATCCGAAAAATGTTGAACAATTATGCAAAGGAACTGAAAAACCATCCCAACCGGGGCAGTGCTTTAATAACATAATGCATGGTCATGTTAATTGGGGACAAGGAACAGATTGGGAATGGCAAAACGCCATTAACCTATGCTCTGGTTCAAATGATGCTGAAAAAACTGTCCAATGTTTTAAAAATGCGGTTGGCTTAGGCAAAGATTGGCAAGAAGCAATTTTAACCTGTCAGCGTTCTAACCATTAATCTCGCCACTATTCAAAAATTAAAAGGCTTATGGATTAATTCATAAGCTTTTTTCTGTTTAAATCATTTCGTTAAAAATCCAAGTGCTTTGAAAATGCTATCCATTAACTGGTTGAATTTTGGTCTCTCGGTCGGTATCGCCGGCAATTAGAATCAGCATTATAGGCTGCTCAAAGTGCTGACTGCTTCACCGGTAATGACCAAACAACTAGCAACAATTTACTCCCCTCGGTTTGATATAAAACCCAGCTTGCCAAATAGCGCTTAAATTCGGCTTTTTAATCAGGTTAATCTAGTGTGCCCCGATTAGTGTTGAGCGCATTTTGTGTGCTAATCAACAGACTGCTAGTTATTGTTGCCGTTAAGCTACGGATTCGCTGTTGTTGCAACATTTTTAAACATTAAAGGAATCCATTATGCGAAAACATAAACAACTCATCATCGCCTCATTACTGGCGACTAGCATTATGCCGGTGGCGCAAGCTGTCACTGATCAACCTCAAGATGATCGTTGGTACGTTGCGCCGTTTGCTACTTTTCTCCATACCGATAGCGACCGTCAAGCCGCCGATGGTTGGGGTGGCGGTTTGGGTGTCGGTAAAATTATTGACGAACATTTCAATGTCGAATTAAAAGGCTTTTACCAAGGCTTTAACGGTAAAAATGGCTCGTGGGATTTGGTCGGCGCTAGTGCCGATGTGCAGTATTACTTGTCCCGTGACAAACTCTCGCCTTATGCCGTAGTCGGTATCGGTGGCATGAACACTTGTGTTTCGGCCAATTGCGGTATTGGTGTGACTGGCGAAGCCGGTTTAGGTCTTAGCTATGAGCTTAACGATAATTTGCTGATTCGTAGTGATGTTCGTTACCGCTATAACAATAATCTGAGCGCCCATGTTCAACCGGGTTCTGATGATTTTCACGATATGACCGTCAATTTGGGGGTGGTGATTCCGTTTGGTGATAAACCTAAGTATGCCGAAGTAAAAGCCGAGCCAAGAGCTAGAGTGGCACCAGTTGCTGTCGCGCCCGTTGATGATTGTTCTACTCGCGATTCAGATGGTGATGGCGTCAATGATTGTGCTGACCAATGTCCGAAGACGGTTAAAGGTAGCTTAGTCAATGGCAAAGGCTGTGCGGTTAAGTTAGTGCTAAAAGGCGAACACTTTAAATATGACTCGGCTGAATTGGGCTTGAATGCCAAAGAATTATTAGATGGTGTCGCCGCTGATTTGATGGCTTATCCGCAAAAAAATGAGGTTGAAGTCCAAGGCCACACCAGTAGCGAAGGCAGCGATGCTTACAACATGAAACTATCGCAACGTCGCGCCAATTCAGTGGTGCAGTATTTGAAAAACAAAGGCGTTACCAACAAATTGACTGCTCATGCTTATGGTGAAAGACAGCCGATTGCGGATAACAAAACCGAGGCCGGTAAATCAGAAAACCGCCGAGTTGAATTGATTTGGATAGAAATGTAATTACGTTTTAGTGCCAATATGCAAATGTTGGCACTTTAATTCTCACTTCAAAGTCAACTTAATGTTAATTTTCGACGCAAAGCAAGCCACTAAAACAAGCAAATTTTTTAAAATAAGCCAAGTTATGTTTGATAGCGTACCGAGCTAATTATGTTTGGGCGATATTCTGTAATCTCACGGTTATTAATTAACCTGATTTTTGAATAAATTAATTTTGAATTTTGTGTTTCTAATGTAGACGCAATTTCATTGTTTTTCGTTAAATCAACTGGATTATAAGGATACGTTATGACAACTGTTGCTGTAATTGGTTTAGGTTATGTAGGACTTCCACTAGTCGTTGAATTTGGTAAACACGGTCCAACGATAGGCTTTGATATTGCAGAAGCGAAAGTTGAATCTTGCAAAAATGGTGTTGATCCGGCGCATGAATTATCAGAACAAGATATGGCCTCAGCCGTATTTGCTGAATACTCCTCTGATCCATCAGTATTGGCTGAAGCCGATATTATTATCATTGCGGTGCCAACACCGGTCGATGGCGCACATATTCCCGACTTCACACCGTTAATAGGTGCTAGTCGCTGCGCTGGTCAATATATGAAAAAAAATACCATTGTTATTTATGAGTCAACGGTATATCCCGGCGCCACTGAAGAAATCTGTATTCCTGTATTAGAACAAGCCTCAAATATGAAATGGAAAAAAGATTTCTTTGTCGGTTATTCGCCCGAAAGAATTAACCCCGGTGATCGCGAACATACGCTGACTAAAATCTTGAAAGTCGTATCGGGCGATACCGCTGAAACTTTAGAAAAAGTCGCTGAATTATATGAAAAAATCGTCATTCCAGGGGTGCATCGTTGTTCCAGTATTAAAGCAGCCGAAGCCTGTAAAGTGATTGAAAATACCCAGCGTGATTTGAATATTGCGTTAATGAATGAATTAGCAATTATTTTTGAAATGCTAGATATTGATACTAATGAAGTATTCGAAGCCGCTGGCACTAAATGGAATTTTTTAAATTTCAAGCCGGGGTTGGTGGGTGGTCATTGTATTGGCGTAGATCCTTATTATTTAACCCATAAAGCGGTAACCATGGGTTATCACCCGCAGGTGATTTTAGCGGGCAGACGGATTAATGATGGTATGGGGAAGTTTATTGCTGAGCAAACCATTAAAGTGATGATTTCTTGTGGTAGTTACGTTAAAGGCGCTAGAGTTAATATTCTAGGGCTTACATTTAAAGAAAACTGTGCTGATTTGCGTAATTCAAAAGTGATTGATGTAATTAATGAATTAGCTATTTATGGTATTGATGTATTTGTTCATGATCCTCATGCCGACCATGACGAAGCATTGAATGAATATGGGGTGAAATTATTGCCTTGGAATGATATGCCAAGAGCGGATGCGATTATTGCCGCTGTCTCGCATCAACAATTCAATGATTTATCAGTTGATGATTTTCAACAAAAACTGATTAAAGGCGGTTGTTTAATTGATGTGAAATCCAGTTTTTCAGTCCCAGAAATGCAAGCAGCCGGAATTAAAGTTTGGCGGCTTTAAGACTGAAATATTTTTATAAATTAAATAATTTAGCGTAAGCTGGAATTGGGTTTTAATTTAGGATTTGGAAGGATTACTATGCGTAATGCTTATATTAGTTATTCTTATTGGTTTATGGCTTTATTAAGCAGTAGTTCTAGGATGGCCTCAGGTGCGGGAATGGTGGATGACTTTGATCAAGCGACGCCCTCTGTTATCTACGAAACCGGATCAATGTCTGAATCGACCGAACCTCAGTGGTGGTTGAATTCGGGTGGACAGTTGACCCGCACAGGCAAAATGCTCAGTAGCGTGCAAGGCCAGTTAGCCAATTCAGATAGTTTTCGTAATTTATATGCTAACTCTAATCCAGTCGATACTGACAATGGTTATCGGCCACAAAATTTATTGCGATTGGTGACAAGGGTTAAATTTAAGAACTTTAATCAACAAGTGTTCTTCAATATTCAGAATATCAATGCCTCAGATAGTCCCAATCGAAATCAATCAAATGGGGTGTTTTTCTTTAATCGTTATCAAGATGGTAAAACGCTTTACTACGTCGGGATTCGTGTTGATGGTACTGTGGTTATCAAGAAGAAATTTGCTGGCGAATATACAACTTTAAAGTCTGCGGTTGTTTATCCCGGTGTTTATCAACATGAAATCCAAGCTAATTTATTGCCGACCCATCGCTGGATAGGTATTCGCTCAGAAGTTGTTAATCTTGACAATAACTCGGTTTTAATTGCGATGTATTTAAACGATAGTCAGCTAGGAACCGGTTGGACTAAGGTATTAGAAGTAATCGATTCCGGTAGTAATGGTGAAGCTATTTTAAATGAAGGTTTTGCTGGCATACGCAGTGATTTTATGGATGTTAATTTTGATGCTTATATGGCCGTTGAGAATCCTGAATAATTAATCCGGTTTTTTGATCATAAAGCGAGGGTGGATAGCTTGTACTTATCCACCCTGTGTTTTTTATATTCAGTTAAGGAACGATGCTTAAAATTCTACAAACCGAATCATAGCCTACACTTGCGATACTGGCGAAATTATTAATCAACGGCACATAAGATTGTTCGGTTCGGAATAAAAGGTTTTTACCGATTATTTGGTAGTTAGTGCCATCGCTACTGACATAAGCATTGTAACGATGATTTAGTAGATTAATATAAAGTCTGAATCGATAGGCTTTATTGGGCAGATAACTAATTGAGGTACTGGCTTTATAAGCGCCACCGCTACGGGCATCGATTTTACCGTTGGTATTAAATCTAACTGCGGCCGCCAAATCACTGTAGTTATCAGCAATACCATTCGATAAACCAAATACACCATCAATATTGGTTCCCGAAGGAGTGGCATCAAACTCAACTGTCATCGTGGTTTTGGTGGGGGTGAGTGATTTATTCACCCATTGGCCATTACTGGCGATGCAATTATCAACGGTTTTGAACGATTGATCGCTGGATGTGCCGATGTTGCCAGCAGTATCTTCGGATTTGACCAAGTAATGATAAATCGTATTAAGGCTTAAACCGGTTAAATCGACATTATGAATAGTCACCAAAACTTCATCCAAGATGCTCGGTTTTTCGTAGGCGGTAGTGGTGCCGTATTGCACTTCCGAACTGGCTAATTCATCAGTGGTCCAAGTAACAGTCGCTTGCTCACCTTGGATATTTTCTGCCGCCACATCACTAATAATTGGTGCGATAGCATCCGGCAAAATCGAGGCGTTTGGCGCAATCTCGCGGATAGTCATTTTTTTGTAAACCAAACCATTAGTCGAAACATTATCGCTACGGAAATAGACGGTGATGTTCGGTTTGCCGGATTCACTACCCGGTCTAGCATCAGAATTGCTCAGTTTGATGCCGGGATTTATCCCTGATTTACAAGGCGTGCCTTGCGCACCGAAATTGCTGCCGGTATCGACTAATTCATTGACTTTAATCCAGTTTCCACCGTTCGCGCCATCGGATTGATCCATCCACAATTCCATTTTGACATTGCCATCCGGTTGGTCATAAACCACATATTTATAGCCAATCCAGACATTTTTCGGTAAGCCGGAAGACCAAACAGTTTTGTTTTGGATTGCGGTGGAATTAGGGTGACTGGTTTCTTTTTCAAAATCGATATGACCGTCATAACGAATCCTAGCCCCTATACCGCGTGTATCGCAGAGGTTGGCAGTTTCTGAGCCAGTGGTGCCGTGGTTGGTACGAGCGATTCCGACGATGCCGCCCCAAGCAGTGCCGCTATCAGCGACGCGCATCGCATAAACCGTCATTTCCACATTACGCCAACTATTCAGTTTAGCGGGATCGTGGATATACATTCTCGGCACTGAGCCGGAAATCTTGAATAAGCCCTTGCCATCGACGCTATAGGTGGCGTCGCCATGATCGGCGTCGAACCAAGCATCTTGAGGATCGACACCCGAAAAAGAGCGGGTGATGCCGTTATCCCATTTTGAAACCCATGATTTTCCACCATTTAGCGATGGGTAGATTTGCGTTATGCCAAAGGAATCATTGGCAGCCATCACCGGTGTCGACAATATCAAGCCAGTGGCAATGCCGACAGAGATTAATTTAGAACAAAAAAAGGGAGGTAGATTCATTGCTTTACTCCATGTTAATGAATATGACGAATTTTTAATCTAAGAAAAACGAGTCGAATCAATTAAATAAGTATTTGATGACTTGTAAAAATAAGAATAGATATTTAACATCCCCTAGAAACATCGCATCATAATAGTTGTTCTTAGATTTTTTAAATCAAGTGTAATGGGGATTAATTGAATTCTAACCCTAAAAACATAGCGTGTTTGTTATTTGATGATGAAACTTACAATTGTTGATTAAATAAAATAAAAAGTTATGTTACTTAGTTAACGAATGTTATTTATCGCACAGAACGGTTTTTTATCGATTGATATGGTTACTGTAAGTTGAATAAGTAGTGATTTTATTTGGCTTGCTTTGAATAGAAAGTGTCTACCTAAAAGGCATATCAATTATATGCTGAAGCAGTTATTGATTTTCAAAACTGCATTATTTCAGTAAACCCGTTTTGGAGAGAGCGATGTTATCAACCGAAAAAGCAGTTTCAATTGTCGATTACGACGCCGCTGGGTTAAGCCCGCCTATGAGTTGGAATTTAGATTTCAAACGCCCATTAATTTTTATTGCTGCTGTAGGATTAATTGTTTTTGCAATGGTGACAGTATTTGGTTTGCGATTAAGTAATTTTACTTATTATTGGTATAGCCCTTATGCCAATTTATATTCGATAGCCATTGCTGGTTTTATCTTTTCCCGATTCCTGTTTTCTTTGCTGTATCGCACCCCCTACGACGCTCATATCACCCCCAAAGTCAGCATTATCATTACCGCCTTTAACGAAGAAGAGGCGATTTATAGAACCGTTAAAGCTTGCTATGACATTGATTATCCAGCGGATCTGTTTGAGGTGATCGTGGTGGATGATGGTTCTAGCGATGGCACGGTTGCGGAAACTCGACGCGCCCAGAAACGCTGGCCGGAACTGAAATTAGAAATTTTTGCCCATAACAAAGGTAAACGCGAAGCGATGGCGGCAGGGGCTTATATTTCCGATGGCGAAATATTGGTCTATGTCGATTCCGACAGCTTTGTTAAGCGCGATGGCGTACGCAAAATTGTGCAAGGCTTTGCTGATCCGCGTGTCGCCGCGGTGGCAGGGCATACCGAAGTGGCTAATGTCGCTGAAAACAGCCTAACCCGAATGCAACAAGCCCGTTATTACGTGGCGTTTCGGGTCATGAAAGCCGCTGAGAGTATTTTCGGCACCGTCACTTGTTGCCCCGGTTGCTTTTCCGCTTATCGCCGTAGTTGTGTGATGGAAGTGTTGCCGGTTTGGTTGAATCAGCACTTTCTCGGCATTCAAGCCACCTTTGGCGATGACCGCAGTTTAACCAATTACTTGCTACGCAAATATCGCGTGATTTATGCCGCCGATGCGGTTGCCACCACCATCGTCCCAGAACATCACAAACAATTTCTAAAACAGCAATTACGCTGGAAAAAATCTTGGTTTCGCGAAACCTTAATCGCCGCCACCTTTATGTGGAAAAAACACCCGTTTGCAGCGATTGCTTTTTATGCCCAGCTTTTATTCCCCATCATTGCGCCGTTATTGATTTTGCGCTTGTGCTTATGGTTGCCGATTATGGAAACCGATTTGATTTCACCGCTGTTGTATTTAATGGGTACGGTGATTATTGGCTTAATGTTTTCGGCCTATTACCTGTTTTGGAAAGCTGATCGTTACTGGATTTATGGTCTGTATTTCACCGTGTATTACTTGATGTTTTTGGTTTGGCAAATGCCGTATGCGATAGCCACCCAACGTGATAACAGATGGGGGACCCGATGAGTAGCTTACCAATGCAGCATTTTCCTAAATATCCGGTACCCGTCAGCCATAAACGCAACCTGATTTGGTGGTTGCTATTAATTGCTGCGGTGATTACCGGTCACGAATTACCAAAATTACTAGCCAGCACGGGTACTCAAAGCCCGCCAGTTATCACTAGCATCGAAAACCAAGCGTTTTTGGCTTTAACCTTTGGCAAAGTCAGTAATAAGGCTGGTTTGGCGATTTCGGTTAACAGCTTAAAAGACGATTTAAGCGCGATTAAACAAGCCGGTTACCACACGCTGAGTTTGGCGCAAATCAATGGTTGGCGAACCAATAATAATCAATCGCTACCCAGCAACCCTGTGTTGCTGACTTTTGAAGAAGCCAATCGCGAAACCATTGAAATTGTTGATCCAGTGTTAGCCCGACTAGGGATGACCGCTACCGTGTTTGTTGATGTCGCTGAGCTTGAGCAGGCCAATATTCATTTGGTGTCGTGGCATAAGCTAGAGCTGATGGCGAAAAGTGGTCGTTGGGAAGTGGCGGTCTCTGCTTGTCCGAATGGTGATGACCAAGGCTTTGCTAATCCGGTGTTATTGGCACAGAAACTGAGCCAACAACGGCAAAGATTAGAACAGCGTCTACAAATGCCAGTGTTAGTGGCGGATTGTTCACGGGCGTGGAATCCGGCCTATGGCGATGGCGCGGTGATTTGGCCGCAAACATTGACTGAGGCTGGTTTTTCTATGGGCTTCGTCGCAGCGGCATCGGGGGCTAATTATCACGCCGATAATGCATCGAATTTAAAACGGATTCGGGTTTCAAGAACCTGGTCGCCAGCCGAATTAGTCAGTCAACTCAATAATAACCAACCGCGCCGTACCGAATTTGTCGATCAATTTGATTCGGCGCTTTCGGCCTCGGCGTGGATTGTTGATAGCGGTGAATTGAATATTGAGCCGGGTAATTTACGTCTAAGCAATAGCCCGAACCAGCAGGGCGGATTAATCAGTTTAGCGGGTACTGAAAAATGGCGAGATGCCGATCTTGAAGTGCAATTAGCTGGGCCGCCCACCGGCCAATTTTGGCTGTCTTTACGCCACGACAGCCATCGCCCTTCGATTCGGCTCGGCATCGCTAATGGCCAAGTTTTATTGCAAGAATCACTCGCTACCGATGTCCATCGCCAATTAGCCAGTGTTGATGTCAGTGAAGGGCCGTTGAGTTTAAGACTGCGGGTGGTCGGCAAAGGCGCGATGGCGTATTTGAATGACCAGCCGTTAACCAATCGCCCAGTCGCCATGCCAGAAGGCGCTGAACAAGGCCCTGTGAGCTTGTCGGTTTGGCAGCCAGTGTCTGAAACCGCTGATTTAATCGAGGCGGTGGTCAATCTCAGCAAAGTCAGCGCAAAACCGCTAGAAGCCAAAGCCGGCATTATTAGCCCCGTGTTAGATGAAAACGGCTGGCAACAACTGCATGATGCGGTTGATCAATTGGCGATCCTCAGTCCGCAGTATTTCGCTTGGCAAGAGGGTAAGCCACAAGTGTTAGCGGCTTATGACAATGCCTTGGAGATTTTTGCCCGTTTTCACCAGCTTAGTTTTCAACCGACTGTGGTTGTTGATCGTCAAACTCCGCTGTCTGAGGCGCCTTTATTGGCCGAACAACTGATTAATTGGGCTAGTGAACCGGAATTTGACGGGCTGAATCTGGTGTTAAACGATTCTATGCTCAATGATGGCTGGCGGGCATTTTTGACCGATTTAATCCAACGTATCCGTCAAACCGGCAAGACGCTGACGGTGACTGTACTTGATGTCAATCAACAGTCTCAACCTATGGATGCTAATCATTTTTTATCGGTGGTGGCTAGTGCGGCAACCATCAATTAAGGAGTTTTTCATTTAGCCCTGTGATTAGCGCAGGGCGAATGAAAAAAGGTGAGACCACTAAGCAATCTAGCAAAGCGGTGGTTTTTATATGAATAAGTGATCAACAAAAAGAAATTTGGCTTTTTTAAGCTGGACTGGATTTGTTAAGCCGGACGTGGTTTGTAGCCCCGTCTGATAGCCCAAAAGACTTTAGTTCGATGACTTATCTTTAATCTGTCATTTAAGGAAGCTATGCCATGAATCAATATAAGAATCATCAACTTAACTATTCAGGGGGCGGTGGCGCTGTTGGGCGCTGTCGGCCAGTCCGTTTAATCGCCGCAACTTTGCTGATAGCCGCTTCAGCTTCGGTGTTTGCTGATGCTCATTTGGGACTGACCTTAACTGGGCCAAAAACCGCACCATCGGGTTATCCGGTTGAAGGGATTAATGTCAAATTGGTTAATCAAAATGCGACTGATGCCCCCGCATCGCGGTTACGTGTCTTTATTCATGATGAACTAGACCGCGATTTACAAACCGGCGACATCAAAATTGATGTACTGGAAGGCGGTGATTGGCAAGCGTTATCACTGGAGCCGATTGATGGCGGCGTGATGGCGGCGATAGGTTCTGCCGGTCTGCCACATGATGATTACCATGAAAAAGGCGGCTTTCCGATTGATAAAAAAACCATTAAAGAATGGCGTTTACGAGTAACGCTGGCTTTGTCGGGGCATTATTCGCTAGTGGTGGCGGTGTCGCCGGATAACGGCAGTACTCATTTAGCGCAACCGGCTAGTTTGAAATTGGAGGCCTTATGAGAATCCAGTCTTTCAAACTGATGTTGATGGTTTTATTGTCGATAGTGAGCTTAAATCAGTCGGTGCAAGCGGCGCCATTGTGGCGGACGTTAGTATCGTTAACCTTTGATGATGGTTTAACTCAATCAGCGGCGCTGGCGATTTTGGCAAAACACAAAATGGTCGGCACGTTTTACGTGAATAGCGATAGGATTGATGATACTGATTATTTATCCAAAGCCGAGTTAGATAGCTTGGTCGCTGCTGGTAGTGAAATTGGTGGTCATACGATCAATCATGTTGATTTAGCGACCTTGTCAGACTCAGCCCAACGCACGGCGATTTGTGATGATATGAAAAATTTGGTCAATTGGTATGGTGTTGATCAAGTTCATAGCTTTGCTTATCCGTTCAGTTCGACCGGGCCGACTACGCAAAGTATCGTGGCTGCTGGATGTTCGGGAGTTGGTACTTATGAAAGTGCTCGAGCGGTGGGTGGTTTAGTCAGTGGTTCTTTTTGTACTAGCTGTCCTTGGTCGGTCAATGTGCCACCGGGCAATCCTTATTTCATCCCTACCAATAGCTCAACCAAATCGTTCAATACCTTGGCCGATTTACAAAGCTATGTGTTACAAGCAGAGCAACATGGTGGCGGTTGGATTCCGATTGTGTTTCACCGAGTGTGCGATGGTTGTGACACTTTGTCGGTTAGTCCAACGGTTTTGGATGATTTTTTAACTTGGTTGGAACCACGCGCTGCGGCTAATGCGACCTATGTCAGAACGGTGCATCAGGTGATGGCGGGAGATTTTCCGGCGCCACCTGAGCCGCAATTGGGGCCTAATCTACTGAAAAATCCGTCCTTAGATTTAGATGCAGATAACAATAATCAAGCCGATTGTTGGTATCGCTCTAACTATGGCAGCAACACCGCAACTTGGACACACAATAAAGATTTGACTAAATCCCATAGCGGTATTGGTAGCGAAACTGTCACGATGACCAGTTATAGCAACGGAGA
This sequence comes from Methylomonas koyamae, assembly GCA_945877625.1. GTDB lineage: Bacteria > Pseudomonadota > Gammaproteobacteria > Methylococcales > Methylomonadaceae > Methylomonas > Methylomonas koyamae_C. The sequence continues at coordinate 13,366 of CAMCSF010000002.1, forward strand.
TCGTAAATTATTGCCGACTTTAGACTCAGGCCAAGCGGCGGGGGCTTGTGCGCCGAATGTGGTGGCAGGGCAAACCTATCAGTTAAGTGCTTGGTACAAATCAACTGCGTCGGTGTCGTTGACCTTGTTTTATCTTGATGCGGGTAACGTTTGGCGATACTGGCGTGATGGGCCTTTGTATGACGCCGCGGGTAATTGGACTCAGTTTAAATACTATGCAACCGATTTGCCGGCCGGTGCGAAAGCGGTTAGTTTTGGTTTGTCATTGGCTAAAGTCGGTGAACTCACCACCGATGATTATTCATTGGCTATGGTCACAGGTTCGGGTGGGGGTGTTGTTACAGATAACACGCCGCCAGTGATTGCCAACATCACGCCGGCGAGTGGGACTACGGTCAGCGGTGTTGTCTCGCTAACAGCCAATGTGACTGATGACACTGAGGTTCAACAAGTTGAGTTTTTAATCAACGGTACTGTGGTGGGAACTGATAGCGCTAGCCCTTACTCCGTTTCGTGGAATTCAACAGCAGTGGGCAATGGTACGGTGAACTATAGCGTCAAGGCGGTTGATACGTCGGGTAACCCAGCCTCTTCTGGCAATAACGCCTTAACGGTGAAAAATGATGCTGCCGCGCCAACCATTAACTTTAACCAGCCGCCGACACCAAATGCCGGTGACACGGTGTCTGGTCAAGTGACGTTGTCTGCCAATGCGAGTGATGATATTGCTGTCACCAAAGTGGAGTTTTTGGTCAATAACCTGGTGGTGGCGACGGTTAATGCCAGCCCTTACACAGCGACTTGGAATACCACGCAGAATGCCAATGGCTCAGCCAGCATCGTTGCCAAAGCGTATGATGGTTCTGGCAATGTGACGCCGACAGCGCCGTTGAGCGTGACGGTCAACAACACGCAAGCAGTTAGTTTGTTGAGCAATGCTTCGTTGGAAACCGATGCCAATAACGACAATATTCCTGATTGTTGGTATCAAGATGCTTATGGTTCTACCTATAATCGTACTGTTTGGACTCGGATTAACAACCCTAGCTTGGCGCATAGCGGTAATTATGCACACTCTGTACAGTTGACTCGCTATAGATCCGGTGATGTGAAGTTGCTACAAGATGAATCAAATAGTTCTTGTGTGCCGTCGGTTGTTGCCGGTAAGAAATACACGATTAGTGCTTGGTATAAATCGACCGTAGCGACCAGTATGGCGGTGTTTTATCGCAATAGCGCTGGCAACTGGGTGTATTGGTTGAACACTCCTAACTTTGCGGTGGCTAGTAATTGGACGCAAGCCAGTTACACACTGCCTGTGGTACCGGTCGGTGCGACGGCAATCTCGTTTGGCTTGTCTATTCAGAAAGTCGGTACTTTAATTACCGATGATTATGCGGTGGTTGCAGTGCCTTAAATTTATCTGCTTCAAACATTTTGAAACAACCAAAGCCTTTTCTGTTCGCTCCGCTTGGGGGGAATGGGAAGGGCGGCGGTTGTTTTTATGTTGCTGAATTCAATGCGATTGAGTTTGTCATCCCCGCGAACACGAGAATGACGGCAAACTTTGTCTAACGCCTTTAAAAATCAAAAAAACCTTTTTCATTAGACTCAGTGGGAGCGGGTTCACCGGCGGGTTTGGTGGTGGCTTGGGTATCGGGTTCGTTGCTGAATAAACCGCCGATTTTTTCGCTCATTGATTTATCGAGACTACGTTTGGGAAGCTCGACGCTGGCTTCGGCGGATGGTTTAACCACGGGCACCGCGCTTGGATGGAAGTCGCCCTGAACGCCCATTAAGTTGTCGCCGTTAAAAAACAATGAAATGCGTTTTTGGACACGGTCTTCGCCATCTTTTTGGTCAGAATAGAGATAATCCCAGCGACGTTCGTGAAAGGTGTCGGCCAGCATCGGTGAGCCCATGATGTAGAGCACTTGGCGTTTGGTCATATTGGGGCGGAGTTGGTCAATCATGATTTGATCGACCATATTGCCTTGCTGGATTTCTAAGGTGTAAACGCCCGGTAAATTGCTAAGGATGGTGGAGCAAGCTGGGGTGATTAAAATTGTGGAAACGGCAAGCAAAAAGGCTGGTTTTTTCATGAATTAACAGGGAAGCTGGGGAAAAACGGCTTTCATTATCCCATAATTCCGCCGACGACTAGGGGCAAAAAAAGCTACAATAACCTTTGTTAATGATCTCGGAGATTCATTTGTGGAAACACAGGATTTGCGTAAAGCAGGTTTGAAGGTAACAACGCCTCGAATCAAGATTTTGGAACTATTAGAAAAGCAGCAAGATGACCGGCATTTATCGGCTGAACAGTTGTATAAAATCCTGCTGGCAGAAGGTGAAGAAATTGGCTTAGCGACGGTTTATCGGGTGCTGACACAGTTTGAAGCGGCGGGATTGGTTAATCGCCATCATTTTGAAGGTGGCAACTCGATTTTTGAATTAAACAAAGGTAGTCATCACGACCATGTGGTGTGCATGAAGTGCGGCAAGGTCGATGAATTTACCGATGAAATGATTGAAAAACGCCAAATAGAAATTGCCCAGCGTTTGGGTTATACCTTAACTGATCATAGTCTTTACCTCTACGGCTATTGCGCTAATTGCAATCGCCCATAATCTCTAAAATATGTTCAAACCACTGATTCTTTATATCGGCTTGCGCTATACGCGCGCCAAACGACGCACGCAGTTTATTTCTTTTATTACCTTGACCTCGGTACTAGGGATTGCCTTAGGGGTAACCGCGCTGATTACCGTGTTATCGGTGATGAATGGCTTTGAAGCCGAGCTGCGCGAACGTATCTTAGGCATGACTTCTCATACCACAATTAGCGGCCCATACGGTCAGCTTGATGATTGGCAAACCTTGGCAGATCGCACCTCGAAATTGCCGCATGTTGAAGGCTCTGCGCCTTATATTCATGGCCAAGTGATGATTAATGCCGACCGACAGGTTAGCGGTACCGTGGTGCAAGGGATTTTGCCCGACTATGAGCCGAAAGTGTCGGAAGTGGCCAACAAAATGGAATTTGGCACTTTAGATAGTTTGGTTGCCGGTGAATTTAATATCGTTTTGGGTCATGAATTAGCCAATTATTTAGGCGTGACCATCGGCGATAAAGTCACCATCATTACCCCACAAGTCAATTCCACCCCAGCGGGTATTTTGCCGCGTTTAAAACGCTTTACTGTTAGCGGTATGTTCAGGGTTGGCATGTATGAATATGACCGCAATATGGCGCTGATTCACTTGGATGACGCCGGCAAATTGTTTCGTATTGAGCCTGCAGTTTCTGGTTTGCGTTTGAAATTAGATGATTTGTTTAATGCGCCAAGGATTACTCAAGGTTTAGCAGATGGTTTAGGGGATGCTTATCGTGTCAGCGATTGGACCAAAGCACACAGCAATTTCTTTAGAGCCGTTCAAACCGAAAAACGGGTGATGTTTATCATTTTGATGCTGATTGTCGCGGTTGCGGCATTTAACATCGTTTCGACCTTGGTAATGGTGGTGACTGATAAACGCGGCGATATTGCGATTTTGAAAACCCAAGGTTTATCGAATCAATCGGTGATGGGGATTTTTATTATTTTAGGCGGCATTATTGGTTTGGTCGGTACCGTGATTGGTACTATCGGCGGTATTGCTTTAGCTTTGAATGTTGAAACCATCGTGCCAGCGATTGAAAAAGCTTTTGGTACCCAATTTTTAGCCGCCGATGTTTATTACATCAGCGAAGTGCCATCGAAATTAATCTGGGGGGATGTGTTCTGGATTGCGGCGATGGCCTTGATTTTGTCTTTGTTGGCGACACTTTATCCTGCTTGGCAGGCGTCGCGGATTAATCCTGCCGAGGTGTTGCGTTATGAGTAATCCTGTCATTTTAGAATGCCGTCAGCTAACCAAGCGCTATGTGCAAGGCGAGCTGGACGTGGAAGTGTTAAAGGGCGTTGATTTAGCAATTAATGCCGGTGAGCGAGTCGCAATTATGGGTGCGTCTGGTTCGGGTAAAAGTACTTTGATGCACTTATTAGGCGGCTTGGAAAAACCAACTTCCGGTAGCGTGATTTTGGATGGTAATGATTTAAACAAAATCAGCGCCTCTAAATTGAGCCAAGTACGGAATTCATCATTAGGTTTTATTTACCAGTTTCATCATTTGTTGGGCGAATTTACCGTGTTGGAAAATGTCGCTATGCCATTGTTGATTGGCGGTCAAAGCATTAAACAGGCACAACAACGGGCGACTGAGTTATTGAAACGGGTCGGCTTAGGGCATCGGATTCTGCACAAGCCAGGTGAATTGTCAGGCGGTGAAAGACAACGTGCTGCTGTTGCTCGGGCTTTGATTAATCAGCCTAAATGCGTGTTAGCCGATGAGCCTACTGGGAATTTAGACAGTAAAACCGCTGAGCAGATTTATCAGTTGATGCTGGAGTTGAATCGAGAATTACAAGTTAGCTTTTTGGTGGTGACCCATGATCCTGATTTAGCAGGCAGAATGGATCATGTGTTGCATATGGAAGATGGGTTGATTGTTAGGTAGTCTGTGCTAAAAAAATCCGCAAGGGGAACTTGCAACCAAAGACGATTTACACCGTGAAATAGAAAGCTTAAAGAACACCACTAAAACAGAATTACTTGAACTCAAAGTAGACATCGTTAAATGGGTTGGTGGCTTAATGTTGGCTCAGGTTGCTATTATTGCGGCATTAATGAAATTGTTATGATTTTGAGGCAGGACTGTATATTTATCCAATGCTGTTAACTGATGTTACGCATCTGCTGTGTTTTTAAGCAAAATGATGAAATCACCTCTGGCAAAGTATGCTTTAAAATTGCTGATCCACTTTTGTTTTGTCATCCCGTTAGGGATCGCTTAACGCTAAACGGATTGGATCACTTAGAGGCTGAGGTATTAAATTAGTAATGCCGTTAAGTTAAGAATCGTAGGTGCGAAAATTCATTCGCACCTACGATTCTTAAGTGCTAATCAATTGAGGTTAAGCATTGATCGGCTTGCAAAGCGATTTCCAATTCTTCATCAGTAGCAATAACCAACACAGCCACTTTAGATTCTGCTTGGCTAATCAAACCACTGGGTCGGGTTGGTGATTGGTTGTTCTTGCTATCCAGCGCTATCCCAAATAAGCCCATATTTTCACAACATTGCTCGCGTAACCAAGCATCATTCTCACCGATACCGCCAGTAAAAACCAAGGCATCAACTTGGCCTAAAACTGCGAAATAAGCACCAATGTATTTTTTAATTCGATAAGCGTACATCGCCAATGCCAATTGTGCTGATTGATCACCGCTTTCTGCTCGCTGATGAATCGCTCGCATATCGTTTTCACCACAAATGCCTTTGCAACCGCTGTCTTTGTTCAATAGGTTTTCAATCACTTGGCTAGACAGATTTAAGCAACGGCTTAGATAAAAAATAATCCCCGCATCAATATCGCCACTACGAGTTCCCATCATCAAGCCTTCTAAGGGGGTCATGCCCATTGAGGTGTCAACGCTAACGCCATCGGAAATCGCGCTGACGCTGGCACCGTTACCTAAATGCAGAGTAATCAGATTGGTTTCTTGTAATGGTTTGCCGAGTAATAAAGCCGCTTGTTTGGCGACATAAGCGTGAGATGTGCCATGGAAACCGTAGCGTCTGACGCCATGTTGTTGATATAAATTGACGGGTAGGGCGTAGTGATAAGCATAGTCGGGCAGGGTGTGATGAAACGCGGTGTCAAACACGGCGATTTGCGGGGTATCCGGCATTTGCCGACGAGCTTCTTCTATGCCAAGTAAATTGGCGGGATTGTGGAGTGGCGCTAAAGGGCTAATGTTGGCGATTTCAGCTAACACGCTGTCGGTGATTAATGTCGGTTGTTGGAATTTTTCACCACCATGAACCACGCGATGACCGATACAAAATAAACCGTCATTACCGACCACTTTAGTGCTGGACAGCGTGGCAAATAATAGCTGTAAAGCCTGTTGATGATTGGCAATCGGCTGAATAGCGTTCTGGGTGCGGCCATCGCTTAAGCTGTAACGGTGCAAGGATTCAGTTTCTGCGATGCGTTCAATCAAGCCAGTTAGCAAGCGGCTTTGATCCTCCAAGTTGATTACGGTGTATTTGATTGATGAGCTACCAGAATTAATAACAAGAATTTTCATGGCTTAATGTTTATTAGGTGCTGGAGGTGTGTAGCGATTGTCTAAAACTTTATCGATTTTTACCACTAAACTTTCAACGGCTTTTATCGTTAGTTCGGCATTAGGGCCTTTTGATTCGCTGATAAAGTTTCCTACCCATTTACCTGTGCTGACTTTGGCCATATTGCCCATTAAATAAGCAAACAAAAAACTGGGTTTGTGCAAACGGCCAACTAATACATAGTCAGCGTCAAATTGTTTTCCAAGTTGACTCGCCACATCAGGATGATCAAATAAATAACCAATGCCACTATTGGCTTGATTTTGGGCGCTGGCTGGGATATTTACAATTTCATAACCACCTGTGCGCAGTTCTGCTTCCAGTAGCGGCTTTATTGATGCGGTGCGCTGAATTTCAGCGGGAATTCCGGGTGCTAAAGTTAAATCCTTTAATTCAAAATCCAACACTGCAATTTTTGGGGCGGCGATGGTTTCAAAGCTGATCAGTAACAGAAATAGTAATTGCTTTATCACGAATGACTCTCCTGAGCTTGGATGGCGGTAATAATCACCGTGTTAACAATATCAGTTACCGTACAACCTCGGCTTAAATCATTAACCGGTTTGTTTAGACCTTGCAAAACCGGCCCAACGGCAACCGCGCCCGATGAGCGCTGCACGGCTTTGTAGGTGTTATTGCCGGTATTCAAATCGGGGAAAATAAACACGGTGGCTTTGCCGGCTACTTCGCTGGCTGATAGTTTGGTTTTCGCCACTTCAGGATCAACTGCCGCATCATATTGCATCGGCCCTTCCAGTTTTAAATCGGGCCGTAAGCCTTGGGCAATCGCCACCGCTTCACGGACTTTATCCACCGCTTCACCTTTGCCAGAATCGCCGGTTGAATAAGATAGCATCGCGATTCTTGGCTCGATGTTAAACATTTTCGCGGTATCGGCGGCGCTAATCGCAATAGCGGCAAGCTCTTCAGCGCTGGGGTTTACGTTCACCGCGCAATCGCCATACACCAAAACTTCATCTTCCATACACATAAAAAACACGCTGGAAACGATAGAGGCGTCGGGCTTGGTTTTGATGATTTCAAAGGCTGGGCGAATCGTGTGTTGGGTCGAATGCACGGCACCCGACACCATGCCATCGGCATAGCCCAAGTGAATCATCAAGGTGCCAAAGTAGCTGACATCGGCCATTAAATCGAAAGCGGTGTCGTAGACGATGGATTTGTGTTTACGGGCTTGGTAATAGCATTCAGCAAAAATCGGACGTAACTCCGATAGCAAAGGGTCGATGATTTTGACCTGATCCAGTTTTAAGCCCAAGCTTTGAATCTTCTGTCTAATCTCGGTTTCATTGCCGAGCAAAGTAATTTCAACCACATCTCGCAATAACAAAATTTCAGCAGCGCGCAAAATCCGTTCTTCATTGCCTTCGGGCAGCACAATATGCTGTTTTTTAGCTTTGGCGCGTTGCAGCAATTCGTATTCAAACATCAACGGCGTCATTTTATGGCTGACTTTACTCAGCAAGCGCAAACGCAGCTCAACTAAATTGATATGGTTTTCGATTAAACCTAAGGCTTTAGCGATTTTGCGATCATCTTGCCAGCTTAATTGCCCACTAATTTGGCTGACAGCTAAGGCAGTGCTAAAAGTATCGCCAGCAACTGCTAAAACGGGAAAGGGCATTTCGCCTAAGCCAGCAATCAGGGATTGAATTTGGGTTGGTATGGCTTGATGGCCGGTTAATAGTAAGCCGGCAATTTGCGGGTAGTTACTGGATTGGTAGCTTAATAAACTTGCCAGAATAATGTCAGCGCGGTCACCGGGGGTAATGATTAAATCGCCGGCCTCAACGTAATCGAGAAAATCCGGTACCAACATTGCCGCTACTTTGTAATGCAATACCTCGCGATTGAGCGCATGTTGATCACCCGATAAAACCTCGGCTTTTAGGGCTTCGGCAATATTGGCAATGCTGGGGCGGTCGAGTGAAATATCGGTGGGGATGCAATAAATCGGATAACCGAGTGATTCAATTGCTAGGCTATCAATGCCATTGATGACAACCGCTAAAACTTGGCAATCGTTCTCTTGTAAGACATGCTTCAAGCCAGCTAGTTGGTTTTGTAATTGAGCTTCATCGCGATTGGCGCCGTGAATCACTGGCATTAATAGACAATCTAAATTGTTGGCAATATCGAGATTAAATTCCAACTGATAAATCGGATCACTGTTTTGATAATCGCTACCGACACATAACACTTGATCAAAGTGTTCACTTAAAGCGCGATATTTAGCCAGAATGATTTTTAGTAACTCGTCGTATTGATTACTGGCGAGTAATTGATGGGCTTGGTCGCTTTGACAGCCATAAAGGGCTTCGTAAGGCAGGTTGTTGGGATAACGATGGCGGATAAATTCAATCAAAGGATCGACGGCTTGATCGCTATCGATAATTGGTCTAAATAGCGCCGTTTTGCCGGAATAAGCGTTAAGCATTTCTATCAAGGTCAACATGATGGGCGTGTTGTCGCCGCTGCTGTCAACGCTGGTTAGGTAAATGTTGTGTGATTTGGATGGCATAGGGCGTTAAAAGTCCTGTTTAAATAGTCGCTAACCACTGCTGACTCCGTTGGTGGTGAGCTTTTCGAACCATCAATGGAGCAAGCCACTTTGCCCCGTCCTTCGACAAGCTAAGGACGAACGGTGAAGGATAATTAAAATTTGTCGCATAACTTTAGTCGGGTCAGCTTTCGCTTAACCCGACTAAAGTTGGTCAATCTAAGCTTGTAAAGCTTTTAATAAGGCTTGCAGTCTGTCATTGGCATCACCAAATAACATTCTAGTGTTTTCATGAACAAACAACGGATTGCCAACCCCCGCGTAACCAGAAGCCATACTGCGTTTCATGGCAATGGTAGTGCCGCTTTTCCAGCATTCCAATACCGGCATGCCTGCAATCGGGCTATTTGGATCGTCTAATGCCGATGGATTAACGATGTCATTCGCACCAATTACGATGGAAACATCAACATCAGGAAAATCTTCGTTGATTTCGTCCATTTCAAACACGATGTCATAAGGCACTTTCGCTTCCGCTAACAACACATTCATGTGGCCTGGCATACGACCGGCCACCGGATGAATTGCAAAGCGCACTTTTTTACCTTGGCTAACCAATAACTTAGTAATTTCGTTGACCGTGTGTTGCGCTTGCGCCACCGCCATGCCGTAGCCGGGGATGATGACAATGTTTTTAGAGTCGCGTAACAATTGTGCGGTTTCTTCTGCTTCAATTGGATTGACTTCGCCTTCAACTTCGGCTGCTTCTCCGCCACCAGCACTACCAAAACCACCGGCAATTACGCTGATGAAATGGCGGTTCATGGCTTTACACATGATGTAGCTCAAAATCGCACCGCTACTACCGACTAATGCACCAGTAACAATCAATAAATCGTTGCTGAGCATAAAACCAGTCGCCGCTGCCGCCCAGCCCGAATAGCTGTTCAACATCGAAACTACTACCGGCATATCGGCACCGCCAATCGCCATTACCATATGCACACCAAATAGTAAAGCAATGCCAGTCATAATTAATAGTGGTGTTAAACCTTGGCCTGATTCGCTGTCGCTTAAAAACCAGTTACCTAAGCCAACAGTGATAATCAGCAAACCCAGATTCAGCCAATGACGAGCCGGTAATAACACCGGTTTGCCGCTGACTTTGCCGCATAGCTTGCCAAACGCAATCACCGAGCCAGAGAAAGTTACCGCACCAATGAAAATACCGATGTAGATTTCAAGTTCGTGAATGGTTTTTTCTGCGCCTTCTAAACCAGCGCTGTGATCAAGGAAGTTGGCATAACCGACTAAAACCGCCGCCATACCCACCAAACTGTGCATTAAAGCCACCAATTCAGGCATTTGGGTCATTTCGACTTTAGCGGCAGCGCGAGCGCCAATAAATCCGCCAATTAATAAGGCTACTGCCAAAATTGCATAAGCGGTGACATTGCCGCTGAATACCGTGGCGATAATCGCAATCGCCATGCCGGACATACCAAAATAATTACCGCGTCTGGCGGTATCTTGGCGACTTAAACCGCTCAGGCTCAAAATAAATAGAATCGATGCCGCTATGTAGGACATTGTGACTAAACCGTGTGACATGTCATTCCCCTTATTTTCTAAACATTTCAAGCATACGGCGAGTCACTAAAAAGCCGCCTGCAATGTTGATGGAGGCGATTAAAATCGCAAGTCCAGACAAGATTTGTACCATCGCGCTGGGGGCAGAAATTTGCACCAAAGCGCCGATGACGATAATGCCACTGATGGCATTGGTGACGCTCATTAATGGCGTATGCAATGACGCAGACACATTCCAAATCACTTGATAGCCGACAAAACAGGCCAAAATAAACACCGTAAAGTGCGATAAAAACGATCCAGGAGCTACTGCGCCCATACCAAACAAAGCACCACCGGCTAATAAAATTGGTAGCCATTGGGAAAGCGAGGAAGGTTTAGTTTCAGCTTTAACCACTGGTTTCTCGGCTTCGGTTTTTGCGCTAGGTGCGGCTGAAAGTTTGGGTGGCGGAGCCGGCCAAGTGATTTCACCTTGTTTAATCACTGTCGCGCCACGAATCACTTCATCGTCCATATTGACGTTAAGCGAACCGTCTTTATTTGGGCATAAATCGGTCAATAAATGCCGTAAATTGGTGGCGTATAACTGGCTGGATTGATTGGCCAAGCGGCTTGGTAAATTGGTGTAGCCGATGATGGTGACATCGTGTTCGACTACCACTTGATCTTTTTGAGTGAAACTACAGTTACCGCCTTGTTCTGCGGCTAAATCGACAATCACGCTGCCGGCTTTCATGGAAGCAACCATTTCGGCAGTAATTAACTGCGGGGCAGGTTTGCCAGGGATTAAAGCGGTGGTGATGATAATGTCTACTTCTTTGGCTTGTTGCGCGAATAAAGCCATTTCCGCTTCGATAAATTCTTTGGACATGGTTTTGGCATAACCGCCAGCACCGGCACCGTCTTCTTTAAAATCTAATAGTAAGAACTCAGCGTCCATACTTTCGATTTGTTCTTTCACTTCGGGGCGAGTGTCAAAAGCGCGAACGATTGCCCCCATGCCTTTTGCTGCACCAATTGCCGCTAAACCGGCAACGCCTGCGCCAATCACCAATACTTTGGCAGGTGGCACTTTGCCAGCAGCGGTGATCTGGCCAGTAAAAAAGCGACCAAAATGCTGAGCGGCTTCAACTACGGCGCGATAACCAGCAATATTAGCCATCGAGCTAAGGGCGTCCATTTTTTGTGCGCGGGACATGCGTGGCACGCTGTCCATTGCTAACACCGTGACGTTTTTAGCGGCTAATTGCTGCATTAACGCTTCATTTTGAGCGGGCCAGATAAAGCTGATTAGATGTTGTCCGCTGTGCAATAACTCAACTTCGTTAATGTCTAATTGCGGGTGAAATTCAGGGGCGCGAACTTTAAGGATGATTTCAGATTGTGACCAAAGCTCTTGTGTAGAGTTGACGATAGTGACGCCGGCTTGACGGTAGGCTTCGTCAGAAATATTAGCCGCATCACCTGCGCCGCTTTCGACAAACACTTCAAAACCGAGTTTGATAATTTTGTCCGCTGCCTCCGGCGTGGTTGCGACGCGTTTTTCGCCGTCGTGAACTTCCTTGGGAATACCGATTTTCATGCGACCTCCTGATAATTTTTGAGGGATAGGAAAACTAAGTTCAAGTCGAGAATAGGGTAAGGGCTGGGTTTTTTCAATTGTTTTCTCTGTGCCGACTGATTTAAATAATCGATGTTACCTAGCGCCGCTAACCTAAATACTTCAAAGAATTAATTTACCACTGCATAAAAATAATGCCTTAGCCTTTGCTTTTGTCATTCCGTTAGGAATCCCTTGGCCTATAAGTTAATCAATACGTTTTAAGCTAAGCGATCCCTAACGGGATGACAAAGGTAAGCTTGGTTAACCTTTCGGCGGTCAATAACCCAAGTTATGCAGAAATTACAGTTATTCGCAGATCCTGTCGTCATTCCTGCGAAGGCGGGAATCCAGAGGTCGAAGCTAATTACCTAGATTCCGGCCCTCGCGGGAATCACGAAGCTAACAGAGGAATAGTTAAGTCCATCCTGTGGCTTATAGGTGATTATTTTTTAAGTCATTTCACACATTTTTTTGGAAAAACCAGTCATATAACACAGTTTAATTACTAAGCCTTTTTAATCAATGCCATTGAGTGTGGATTCAATTTATTGATTGCCGCCTAATTATTTGATTAAAAACAAATAGATACGCGGCATTTGCTACAAATTACAAGCTTGTTAAATAATTTTTATAATAACTGGCCTGAAAATTGCTTTAGTAATTGTGATGATGTTAAAAAATGGTAAAGCAGAAATCCTAATTTAACACTGTCATAAAAAATACAGCGGGTATCTGAGCAAGCTTAGTAACCCTTCATAAATCATGATTGTGACAAGCGTTATTGAAATGACTATCAACAGGTTATTGGACAAACTATTTCGCCAACACCGTAAAGAACTCCTCGCATTCGCAGAGCGCCAACCCAGCGCCAATCTTGCAGAAGATATTGTTCAGGAAACCTATTTACGCTTGATGCAACACCCAGATTTGGCATCGATTCAAAATCACAGAGCGTATTTGTTCAAAACAGCGAGTAATCTCAGCAACAATCAATACGCTTATGATCAAGTTCGCAGGCGTCATCTGATTGACGATCCTATAGAACTCGATAGCTTAATTTCGCCTTTACCCAGTCCTGATTCGACTATCAATGCTCACCAACAGATTGAGCGTTTTATGTCTGTACTTGGACAATTACCCGAAATCTGTCAACACGCATTTATTTTGAACAAATTCGAAGGTTTAAGCTATCAAGAGGTCGCCCTATCATTAGCAATTTCGAGTAAATCCGCCCAACGCTATATCATCAAAGCTTGGCAGCACTTGCTCCAGCATTTAGGCGACGATTTTTTTGACGATGACCTGACTCTATAAAGATTGCTCAACTGTCTTAATTAGATAGAGTCACCGCACCCCAATAAACCAGATGAAATTAAAACCACACAACCCAACCGGCAACATCCAAGAGCAAGCTGGCTATTGGGTATTAACCAAACACAGCCCTGATTGGAACGCCACCGCTGAAACCGAGCTTCAAACTTGGTTGGCGCAGAGCGAAAGCCATCGCCAAGAATATCTGCGAGCAATTAAACTCTGGCAGAAATTGGATCAATTCAAGGCAAGTTCATTCCCGGCCAGACAAATCGCACAAAACTTGCGAGCAAAGCATTTACAACGTCGGCAGCGTGTTTTAGCGGCTAAACGCGCCGCTGGGCAAGGCGCTTTAATTCTAATGATTGCGATAGGGCTTAATGAATATATCGCAACCGATAATTATCACACCGCGATAGGACAGCGTCAGGCGCTTACCTTAGCCGATGGTTCGGAAATGATGCTCAACACCGATACCGAAATCAACGTTAAATTCACTAACAACCGACGTCTGATCAATATAGCGCATGGCGAAGCCTATTTTGTCGTTACCCATGATGCCGCTAGACCATTCGATGTCGTAACCGGCCACTCTCGGATTCATGATATTGGCACACGGTTTAATGTATACGCTCAACAAGATATGACCTATGTCACGGTAGAGGAAGGGGAGGTTGCGGTTATTCATGATCGCCAAATGACTCAAGTGCCGTGGCTCGACCATTTAATTAGCAAAGTTGAGCGCTGGTTGCCATTAACGACTGAGGATGACGAGACAAGCGCTAGACACCTGATTGCAGGTCAACAAATTGCCTACAATGAATTGGGTGCATCAAGTGATTTGATCGAGGTTGATGTCAATAAAGTCAGCGCTTGGCGTAGCGGGCGCTTGGTATTTGAGATGGCACCTTTGGAAGTGGTCTTAAATCAGCTGCAACGCTATCATCAGGTCAATTTTCAATACAGCGGTAAAGCAATCAAACAGATTATGGTCTCGGCCAGTTTTGAAATAGACAATCTGCCGAAAATACTTAACACCTTACAAGCGGCTTTTCCGATCAAAATTCAGCAGTTTCAGGATGGGAAAATACTTGTTTCATCGGTAAAAGGGTAAGCAATTTTGCTATTGGCTTCGATTTCTGGATTTCCGCTTTCGCGAGAATGACTGAAATTACTGCGTAACATCAGTTAAATAACAAACAAATTTACTAATAAATATTAATCCAACCTGTCCAGATTTTCGAAGCTGAATTGTCTTACTTGATGAGCCGCAAAAAAAACGGCGCAGACCTTTCAGCAATCAGAGGATTAATAATGAAAAATTTCACATGGAAACCACGTCGCAGCTTGCTGGCACTGGCTATCTTGTTTGCAACTGGCACAGCAATTGCCGAGCAGAAAACCCATCATCTGAACATTGCTCCGCAAAGTATCAGTGACGCATTGAAAGCACTGGCAGCGGAAACTCACATTCAAATTTTTAGCGATGGTGAAGCGCTGAAAGGCAAAAAAACCAACGGGATTCAAGGTGACTTTACCTCGAAGGAAGCCTTGCAAAATTTGTTGGCTGGCACGGGGTTAACTTATACCTTTACGTCGGATGATGCAGTGGCTGTGAAGGCGGTGGAATCGGGAAATGATGCGGCGGCGACTTTGCCGGCGGTGACGGTTGTAGGGAAGGCGGTTTATGATTCGACCGACCCTTATAACAAAAGCTACACCGTCACTAACAGTGCTACCGCCACCAAAACTGATACACCTATTTTTGATACGCCCGTATCTATCCAAGTTGTTCCTAGAGTAGTAATGGACGACCAAAAAAGTACCCGTGTGAAAGACGCGCTAGAAAATGTCAGCGGTGTCCGCACCCAGCCCACGCTAGGAAATGGCACAGGTTTTATTATTCGAGGCTTTCGATCCAACCATGTCTACCGCAACGGCTTAGTCACCGATATTGACGGTTTCAGCTCCGAATTTGATACCGGCAACCTGCAGAGTATCGATGTTTTGAAAGGTCCGGCGGCAGTGTTATTTGGTCGTGTTGAGCCAGGAGGCTTGGTCAATATCACCACCAAAAAGCCCCAGGCAACGCCGTATTATTCGTTGGAACAACAATTCGGTTCCTTTGACCATTACCGCACCCAGTGGGATGCCACAGGCGCGGTCAATAAGGACAAAAGCTTGATGTACCGTTTTTCGGGCGCTTATCAAGATAGCGGCTCGTTTCGGGATTTTATTTCCACGGACAGGGTTCTAGTTAACCCCAGTTTTACTTGGAAACCTAATGATAAAACGGATATGACCTTGAATATCGAGGGCTTGGATCAAAACTATCAGGCCGATTTTGGTATCCCCGCCATCGGCACACGTCCTGCGCCCATTCCGATCAAGCGCTCGTTGGATGACCGAAACAGCCCTGTGGATCATATTTCAAGGGCCATCGTCAGCACTGAAATCAATCACCGCTTAAATAGCGATTGGGCGATACATAACCGTTTTTATGCAGGATTCACCGACAACGCCAGCCATTTTGTTAATCCTGCACCCGCTTTTGGCCCCAGCTCTGACGCGCTGTTGCCGGATGGGACCCTCAAACGCAATGTTTTTGGGCAAACTGATAAAGGGGCGGTGTATTCCACAAACCTGGATTTAACCGGAAAATTCAAGTTGGGTATAAGTAGCCATGAAACACTTGTCGGTTTTGATTACCACGAGAGCAGGCAAAACTACCATTATTTCGGCGAGTTCAATACACCCAACAATGTTTTAGATATTAATATTTATAATCCTAGTTACGGCATTAATCCGGCTTTAATCAGTCAAACACTCGCCAGTGACCCCGATTGCTGTGCTGGCTTCAACTATGCTGCCTTCAAAAATGAATGGAAAGGCGCGTATTTTCAAGACCACATCACCTTATGGGATAAGCTGCATATTCTTGGTGGCGGTCGCTACGATTGGGCAAGCTCTGGCAGTGCTTATTTAGGTTCTTTTGCCGAAGCCGAAAAAGCGATTGCACCAGCCCATGTTGAAGGTTTTAGCCCACGTGTTGGGGTTTTATATCAACCAATTAATTGGTTAAGTGTATATGGCAACTGGACGACTTCGTTTAGTGCCAACAACGCCCCCGCAGATGATGGCACAACCTTTGATCCACAAACGGGCGAGCAATTTGAAGCGGGCTTTAAAACCCAATTGTTCGATAACCGTTTGCTGGCAACCTTGGCCTATTATCATTTGACCAAAGACAATATTCTGGTCAACAACAATGCTACGCCTTTCCTGTTTGACAAAATCGCCAATCAACAACGTAGTCGTGGTATTGAGTTTGATGTCTCTGGTCAACTGACCAGTCAGGTGAGTTTGATCGGTAGCTACGCTTACACTGATGCCAGAGTTACAAAGGATTTCGACGGCATTACACAAGGCAATCAACTACCCAATGTCGCCGAACATTCTGGTAGTTTGTGGGTGAAGTTTGATGTCAACGGCTATCAAGCCCGGCAAGGTTTTAGTTTTGGTCTTGGTGGTGTGGCGGCAGGCGAGCGGGAGGGCGATTTTGACAATTCTTTCCAATTGCCGGGCTTTGTCAGGATGGATGCGTTTGCCGCCTATAAATTGGTGGTGGGTGGTGCCAAAGTCACCACACAGTTCAACATCCACAATTTGCTAGATAAAACTTACTACGATTCAACGGATCCCTTTTCCAATATCGTTCCTCGTTTAGGTATTGCTCCTGGTGCGCCGTTAACGGCGATTGGGTCCATTCGGGTTGAGTATTAAGCCATAAGGCAGCCTCTTAAACTGATAGGCATTTTACTGGGTGGGTATCAAGCGTTGCCCACCCTATCCAATTTTATGGGCTTGATGAGAAACTGGATTTGTTAAGCCGCTTGATAGTGCGTTTTTTAGCGCTAACGACACGATATGAACCGATTGTTTGCCCCACCCAAGATTAACCAACCCGACATGAAACAACAGCATCTTGCCAAACTGAAAGCCCGCCGCAAAACTTGGCTTGTTGTACATCTCTGGCTAGGTTTGGCATTGGGTTTTTTTCTATCCATTTTTGGCATTACGGGAAGCATTTTGGTATTCCATGCCGAAATCAACGAACTGCTCAGACCGCAATTATTAACTGTTGCTGCGCCGGAAACCCATTCTGCATACCGTCCTTTAGCGGATATTTTGCAAGCCGGACAGGCGGCAATGCCGGAAAAAGCGACCCACAGCTTTGCCAATTATCCACGCAATGATGCGGTGGCTTTCAAACTCATGTATACCTTGCCGGTAGCCGACGCTGTCACCGAACGTTGGGAGGTTTACGTCAACCCGTACACCGCGCAAGTTACTGGCAAACGCTTGATGTCTAGCTCCGACAACTTTATCCCCCATACTTTCATCGGTTTCATCTTCGAACTGCATTATGCCTTGCTACTGGGCGAAGAAATTGGCTACGTCGTGGTCGGCATCATGGGTATGTTGTTGATTATTTCTGTACTAACGGGTTTGATTCTCTGGTGGCCTTTGACCGGAAAATGGCGGCAAGCCTTAACCATCAAACGCAAAGCCAGTATGGAACGGCTGAATTTTGATCTGCACAAAACATCCGGCTTTTACACCACATTGGTGTTAATACCCGTGTTGTTTTCCGGTGTGTATATGGATATCCCTGAGCGCGTCGTTCCGATATTGGAATTGTTCTCGCCCGTCACCTACCGCTACTGGTTTCAATCCAATCCTCACGCCAACCCCAAGCCAATCACAATGCCTGAAGCTTTGGCAATAGCCGAACAACTTTATCCAACAGGGCGCCCAGATTGGATTTACGGGGCAACTCAGCCAACTAACACTTACATGATCTGCAAAGACGGCGTGACTGAGCAGGGCAGTTTTCTGCAACGTCGATGCGTGGTAATTGACCAATACAGCGGCAAAATATTGGATGTAGACGATCCTGCTATCGGCACCGCTGGCGAAGTGTTCACCCATTGGCAATGGCCTTTACACTCCGGGCAGGCGTTTGGCTGGACTGGACGGATTTTGGTGTTTCTAGCGGGTTTGGCTTGCCCGGTTTTGTATGTAACGGGGGGGATTCGTTGGCTACAAAAACGCCGAGCGGCTAAACAACATCAAATCAAATGCCGCTCACATTCCATACGCTGATGCAAAACCCGAATGACTCGGACGCCGTAACTATAAGGCCGGTAGAAAATCACATGTTTACCATGGAAGTAACTGCGATAGCCACTGCGCAAGCTTTCACGCGAGAGTCCAAGTTCGGGGTTATCTACCAGCAAGCGAATCGCGGCTTGTATAGCCTGCAAATATGCATCCGCTTGGGTTTCGCCCCACTGATCGAGGGTATAGTCCCAAATGGCGAGTAAATCCTGCTCGGCTTGTTTGCTGAGTTTATACACCCGCATGCTTGGTCTGCCGTTTTTGCTTGGCAAGCGCAATAATGTCGTCAATCTGCAGCTCGCTGTCGCCGCTGTTTTCTCCGGCAATCAAGGCGGCCCGCAAAGCTTCTTGTTTGCTTTGAAACTCCATTTCCTGCACTTCCAGCAAGCGCAGCGCGGCACGTATCACTTCACTGGCGGTGTCGTAGCGGCCATTAGCTATTTGGCTGCTGATAAAACCATCAAAATGATCGCTGATAGAAATACTGGTTTTGGGCATGGGTTGCCTCCACTAATTTATTTACTAAATAATACTAATTATAGGTAATAGCTGCGATGGGTAAAACATTTATATCGCCTTCGATTGGCGCCAGTCAAAATCAAGTGTTGGAATTCATCTCAACAGCTAATTTTCATCAAAATTGCGGGTTTCGCAAGGTTCATTCGTTTCATAAGCATGAACAACATTAAACCCTCAACCACTTTGATCTTTACTGATGCTGACACGCCGCGTTAATACCCCGCTTTGCCAGTGTGTCGTGCTATTCGCTCTAGTGTTGACGGGTTGCGAGTCGACACCCGTTCATCAATCTGATGTGTTGGCATTCGACAAACCGTCCAATTGGCAAAGCCAGGCATTGCCCAGTGAGCACGTCGTGGACAATTGGTTGGCAAGCTTTAATGACCAGCCTTTAATTGCGCTGGTAGGAAATGGCTTAAGCCATAATTTTGATTTGCGCGCCGCCGCTGCCCGCGTTGATGCCGCTAAGGAACAAGTCGTGATTGCTGGTGCCGGACGATTGCCGCAAGTGTATTTTGCGCCGGGTTATCAATGTGGCAAGGATGCGTTGAGCAGCGAGTCCGGTCAGTTTTTGGCGTTGTTCAATTTAAGCTGGGAGCTGGATGTTTGGGGCCGCATCAAAGCTTCACAACAAGCCGCACTGGAAGATGCGGTGGCGGTAAGCGAAGACTATCAGGCCGCGCGTTTGTCGTTAGCAGCGCGACTTGCTCAGGTTTACTTTCAATGGCTTGAGGCCCGTTTGCAGGCCGAAGTGGCGGCACAATCTGTCAAAGACCGTAGCGTGATTGTTGAGTTGGTGCGCGGTCGGTTTAACAAGGGTTTAACCCGTGGCCTGGATTTACGGCTGGCTCTGACCGACTTGGCCAATGCCGAAGCCCAATCGGCGCAGTCGCACAACGATGTGCAGTTGTTGCATAAGCAGTTGCAGACCTTAGTGGGGCGTTATCCGACTTTGGATGATTCCGCTTTCGTCGGTCAGGCGAATGAATTCGCCCCTACCAAAACCCGGCATTTGCCGGAACCACCTGTAACCCTGGCTGCCGGTTTACCGTCCGAACTGCTCAACCGCCGTCCGGATGTGGTGGCCGCGTTTAAACGTTTGCAAGCAGCCGACCAACGCTTAGCCAGCAGCGAAAAAGCGCTTTTGCCGCGCATCACCTTAACCGCCGCCGGTGGCAGTGTCGGTGCCGCGTTGGCCGACATCGTCGATCCGCGCGCCGCGGCCTGGAATCTGGCCGCAGGACTTGCTCAGCCATTGTTCACTGGCGACCGCTTGCAAGCCGATATTCGCCTGAAACAAGCCAACGTCGAAGACGCCTACAACCAATACCAGAGCGTGGCTTTGAATGCCTTCCGCGAAGTCGAACAAGCTTTGGCTGCCGAAAGCCGCTTGCGCGAGCAGGAACAGGCGTTACGCGAATCCGTTTCGCAAACCGAAGCCAGCCGCAAGCTGGCGGTTTATTCGTATCGGCAAGGTTTGATCGAGATTTTGACCTTGCTGGATAGCTACCGCAGCACCCTAAATTCGCAAAGTGCGCATCTGGCAGTACAGCGGCAATTGCTGACTAATCGGATTAGTCTGTATTTGGCTTTGGGTGGTGGGGTATGAAGTGGTCATCTGCGTCACTCAAAATCGTGTTACCCATCGCTGTGTTGCTGACGGCAGGCGTTGCCAGTTGGGCGGTATTTGCGTTGCGTCCGCAACCCGAACCACAAGTCCTTGTGCCTGCTATTCCCGAAGTTAGCGTGCTGCGTGTTGAGCCGCAAACCCTGCGATTGAATGTGCAATCCCAAGGCGTGGTCACACCGCGCGAAGAAATCGATCTCGTCAGTGAAGTGGCAGGTAAAGTGGTGCAGATGCATCCGTCTTTGGTCGCGGGTGGCTTCTTCAAAGCCGGTGAGTTACTGCTGAGTATCGATCCCCGCGATTACGACTACGCCATTACCGCAGCCCTTGCCCGCATTGCTGAGGCTAAACGGGTGTTGATTGCCGAGCAGGCCCAAGTGGAACAAGCACACAGTGAATGGCAGGCACTGGGTGAAGGTGAAGCCAGCGAACTGGCCTTGCGCAAACCGCAATTGGCGGAAGCTCAGGCCAAGCTGCAAGCCGCGCAAGCCGATCTGGCCAAAGCCCAACTCAATCGCAGCCGTTGTGAGCTACGCGCACCGTTTGCAGGCCGCATTTTGACTAAACAAGCTGGCGTTGGACAGTTTTTAGCATCGGGTGCGGTAGTGGCGCGGATTTACGCCAGCGACAAAGCCGAAGTGCGATTGCCAATCAGTAGTGAACAACTGGCGTTTTTGAATTTGCCGCTGGCATTAGCTTATAGCGATGCCAGCTTGTGGCCAAAGGTGACGTTGACAGCTGAGCTTGGCGGTCATCAACACCAATGGTTAGGTCAGATTGTCCGCAGCGAAGCGGCGGTGTCCGAAGACAGTGGCCAGTGGTATCTGGTCGCTCAAGTGTCCAATCCGTTTCAAGCGGTTGCCAATCGTCCTCCGCTGTTGAAAGGCCTGTTTGTACATGCCGAGATTGAAGGTGCCGAGCGCGCTGGTGTTTATCGCTTGCCGCGTAATGCCGTTAGCCCCATGCAAACCGTTACATTGGTCAATGCCGAGCAAACGCTTGAAATTCGCCCCGTGGAGGTTTTGCGTACGGACTCCGATGCCGTGTTGATCAAATCGGGTCTACGAAGCGGTGATCGCGTCATTGTCTCTGAACTGCCGATGGCGATTGCTGGCATGCCGGTCAAGGTGCTGAATGACTAAGCACCTGCACTCTAGAAATTTGCTGGCCTGGTTTGCCGCCAATCCGGTCGCCGCCAATTTGCTGATGCTGCTGATCATGAGTGGCGGCTTGCTGGGCATTGCCGATGTCGATAAGGAAGTATTTCCGCGCTTCAGTCCACACCAGATTGTGGTCAACACCCAATACCCCGGCGCTGGTACTGCAGAAGTCGAAGAATCAGTGTGCGTGCCGATTGAAGAAGCCATTCATGACATTCCCGGCGTTAAACATTTGCACAGCGAGATTCGCGGTGATGACTGCAAGATTGAAGTAGAGATTTTGCCGGATGTGCCTCGCGAACAAGTCATGGCCAGTGTGCAAAGCAAGGTGCAAGGCATCGCCAAATTGCCCAAGCAACTGGAAAAAATCCAGGTGCTGCCTGCTGATCGTAATGATGATGACGGTGTAATCTGGGTCGCACTGCACGGCAATACCGACGCCTTTACCCTGCAAAGCTTTGGCGAACACATTCAACAACAACTGGCGGCAATTCCCGGCGTCAGCAAAGCCAGCAATTATGGGGAAATGGCTTACGAGCTGGCGATTGAAGTCTCGCCAGACAAATTACATCAATACCAATTAACTCTGGACGAAATCGCGCAAGCGGTGCGCAAAGCTTCGGTGGATTTGCCGGGTGGGTTGATCAAAAATCCCGATGGCGAATTGCTGTTACGGGTTAATCAACGGGCTAAGGATGCCGATGCGGTCAGTGCGTTAATCATCAAAACTTTACCGGACGGTAATCGGGTCAGGCTCGACCAAATTGCCACGATTAAGGATGGTTTAGAAGAACGCTTATCCGAGTGGCATCACAATGGCGAAATCGCACAAGGCTGGGAAGTGCATACCACGCAAGACAGTGTCGCGGTGGCTCGGCAAGTTAAAGCGAGCGTTGAACAGCTTCGCCAGCAGTTACCACCCGGTTTGCGACTGATAACCTGGTGGGACGACTCGCAAGCCTATGACGAGCGTATCGATACCCTACTGGAAGATGGTCTGAGCGGCTTTTTGCTGGTGTGTCTGGTGTTATCGCTGTTCTTGCGGGTGCGAGTGGCACTGTGGGCTGGCGTGGGAATTTTTACCTCAGTGTTGGGGGCGTTCTGGTTGATGCCTGCTTTGGATGTATCGCTGAACATGCTGTCCTTGTTCGGCTTCTTACTGGCGATGGGGATTCTGGTGGATGACGCCATCATCATTGGCGAGAGCGTGCATAGTCGCCAAGTCGAAAACAGGCTTTCGCCACTGCAAGCTACCATCCAAGGCGTGCAAGACGTTGCCTTGCCAGTGATTCTGTCGGTGTTGATTGTACTGGTGGCCTTTTTGCCTGGCTTGTTCCTACCCGGCTGGGGCGGACAAATGATGAAGCCGATTTGTCTGGTGATGATTTTGACCTTGGTATTTTCCTTGGTCGAAGCCTTGCTAATTTTGCCATCTCATCTGGTTAGTGATGTGGAATCGACCGTTAAGCCCAGTCGCCTGCAACGCCTTCGCCAGCGCGTGAACGACCGGCTGGATCATTTTCTCGAGCAGGTCTATCGCCCATTCCTTGAAACCGCCATCGCTTGGCGCTATTTAACGGCGTCTTTGTTTTTGGGGCTGATCCTGTTTTGCGTAGCCTTAGTCACTAGCGACACGGTGCGGCAATCCATCAATCCCGATGTCACCAAAGACAGCTTTTGGGTATCCATGCAGTTGCCGCAAAGTGCGCCGTATAGCGAAGCCAAAGCCTTAGCGACCAAAGTGGAACTGGCCTTATTCAGTTTGCGTGATGAGTTGGATGGTGTGAAGCACAACGAGCACCCGACGAATCAAACCGTACAAGCCGCTCAAGCACATGAAAACAGTGTCATCGTCGGCGTAGAAACCATCATCTGGGAACACGGTGCCGGTATTTGGTTGGAGTTCTCGCCTGTCGGCCGTCAACGCATTAAAGTCGAAGACTTTATCCACCAATGGCGTGAGCGCATCGGCGACATTGGACGCGGTAAGGTGGATTTTATCTACAAAGAAGGCGATGTGCCGTATGACATCGAATTGCTGCTGGGCGCCACCGATTCTGAGCTGCTACCCACGGCTGCCGAGCAACTTAAACAGCAATTGCAGGCGCTGCCCGGCGTTTACGATGTGGTCGATTCCAGCGAACCCGGCAAACCGGAAATCAAACTCAGCCTAAAACCCAACGCCGAACGCTTGGGACTGCGCTTAGTACAACTGGCTGAACAAGTCCATCACGGTTATTACGGTGACGAAGTGCATCGGTTTTTACGCGGCCGCAGCGAAGTCAAAGTCATGGTGCGTTATCCACTGGATCAACGGCAATCGCTGGATACCTTAAAGCAACAACCGATTCGCTTGCCGAATGGTTCGACTGCGCCACTGGGTGAATTAGCGGAGATTCAATTGGCGCCGGGTTATTCACGTTTGGTGCGGGAGGATCGGCAGCGGGTATTAAAAGTCCAGGCCCGCGTCAATCCAGCTTTGGCCGATGCCAATGCCTTGTATGCACAACTGGAGCAAACGCAGATACCGGCTTTGCAGCAAGCCTTGCCTGGCTTAACCGTGCAAATCGGTCAACAACGCCAGGAACAGGAAGCCATGTTGGCCGCCTTTGCCAAAAACACCCTGATTGCCTTGCTGGTGATTTATGCCTTGATCGCAGTGCCGTTTAAGTCATACAGCAAACCTTTGATCTTTTTGCTGGCCGCGCCGGTTGCGTGGTGCGGGGCGGTGTTGGCGCATTGGGCGTTTGGCTTGCCGCTGTCGATGGAGTCTTTGGTAGGCATGATTGCTGCCAGCGGTGTGGTGGTCAATGACAGTCTGGTGCTGCTGGATTACATCCGCCAGCACGGCGATGACGACCAGCCGGTTGAGCGCCTGATCATCGACGCGTGTAGTTCCCGTTTTCGCGCCATCCTGCTGGCGTTTTTAACCAACTTTGCCGGTTTCCTGCCGACGCTACTGGAAACCAGTCCGCAAGCGCAATTTTTGATTCCGATGACCTTGTCGCTATCAGCCGGTTTGCTGATCGGTATGGCGGCCAGTTTGATTCTGACACCAGTGTGTTATGCGATTTTGGCGCGACCCTCTTAACTTCGTCTCGCCATCCCCATAATTATAAAGAGTATTAAGGAAGGAGAATTTACATGTTACGAAAACCCCACAAGAAATCGAGGCTTGAACCTCCGATAGTGGTTTCATCTGAACAAGCTACGGAAGTGTTTCCATCGGTGCGCTATTTTCAGATTCATTTTGAGTTCTTACAGGAACAATTAAGCTTGATTCTGCATAATCAGGAGCGCTTGCAGCACCAAATTCAGCAGTTGAGGGCAAATTATGGTGAAGCTGTTGATGAGGAATTAGCGGTGATTCATCAATCTCGAAAGCCTTGAAAACACGGTTTTAATTATCAAAACCTATTTTTAGCTGGCTGGTTAACTTAAAATCGCGATTGTTTTGGTTTTTAATCTTCAAATATCGTGTATCAGGCAAAAGATTTTATAGAAACAACCCAAGGCTTACTGTTTGCGGTGGTAATGGCTGGTGTTGAAGCCAGCAAAGTACGTTGTTTCTTGCGCTATATTCAAATCGATCAACATTGGCAAAAGGTGAATACCGAAAATGCTAATCAATACCTAGCAACAAATTTTCCACAGTATTTGTTTTATTCAAATCAGTTAGACGCGCAAATGCATGGTGTCGAGATTGGTCAGATTGTTAATCATTATTCGCCGCAGACAGTCTTACAAACCCTGTTAAAACAGTTGCCCAGCGATCAAGTTATCGCTGATTTACAGCAGTTATGTGGCTTATTTATTGGGCAAGGCATTGATTTGCAACATATTGGTATTACCGGTTCTTGTTTGCTGGGATTGCAAAATCATCATTCTGATATTGATTTGGTTTGTTATGACCGAGGTGAATTTCAGCGATTGCGGAATGTGGTGCAAAGCTTGATTGCTAGTAACGATTGTCAAAATCTAGCTGATGCCGATTGGCTGGAGGCTTATCAGCGCCGTAATTGTGATTTGTCATTGGATGATTACATTTGGCATGAGCAGCGTAAATACAACAAAGCCTTAATTAACCAGCGTAAATTTGATTTGTCTTTGCTGGTGCCGAGTCAATCAGCTAATCGGCAATTTCAGAAATTGGCTGCAATTGAGTTACAGGCAAAAGTAATCGACGATCAATTTAGTTTTGATTATCCGGCTGAATTTTTGATTGATGATGCTGACATTGAACGGGTGGTTTGTTTTACCGCGACTTATAACGGCCAAGCAGTTAACGGCGAGCAAATCGCGATTGCTGGGCAGTTAGAGCAAGATCAATTTGGCGCCAAGCGGATTGTTGTTGGTTCTAATCGTGAAGCGCAGGGCCAATATATTAAGGTGATACATGGTTAAAGCCATTATCTTTGATATGGATGGCTTGGTGATTGATAGCGAAGCCGGTTATGTTGCGGCTTGGCGGCAAACTGCGATGGCGATGGGTTATTCGATTGATGATGAGTTTGCTCATGGCTTATCGGGTGCCAATGCTGAGCATGTCAAAAACTATCTGTTAGAAAAATTCGGTGATGGGTTTGATTTGACGCGGTTTAGGCAATTGAGCACTGAAATTTGGTTGGCGCATGTTGAGCAATATGGGATTGCGGTTAAACCGGGTTTCTTTAGCCTGCTTGAGTTGATTCAACAACGCCAAATACCGTTTTGCTTGGCGACTAATAGCCAGCGAGTCCAAGCTTTACGGTGTTTAAGCTTTGCTGGATTGGATGGTGTGTTTCAGCACATTATTGCTCGTGATGATGTGATTAAGGGCAAACCGGCGCCTGATTTGTTTATTAAAGCAGCCGATGTTTTAGCGCATTCTGTCGCTGATTGTTTGGTGTTAGAGGATTCGCCGATTGGGATTGAGGCTGCGGTTGCGGCGGGAGCACCTTGTTTTTATTTGCCCTCGCAAGCGGTGGGCGATCCTTGGGCGAGTCAGCAAGCGATTCGGGTGTTTGAGGATTTAGAGCAAGTGGCGACTGAATTGATGCAAGCATCCGATTCCAGTTTGCAAAATAGTCGGCATGACTGGGTTTAAATAAAGCATGATAAAGTTGATGATTCGGGTAAAATTCCGGCGGAATTCTGGCCTTTACTTTGTTTAAGAGCCAGCTTTATCTGGTTTTTCTGGTTTAACGAATCCAATATGCGCCTTTTAGCTCGTTTAGTTTTTATATTTATCTGCCTTTTTTTCAGCACTTTAGCGATTGCTGAAACCGCTATTCCCGGTTTTATTGTGGTGAATTATCACGATATTCTCGAAGAAGAGGAGCGGGTACCGCCATTTGATCGAATCGCTGTTTGTAAACAACATTTGGAAGATCATTTCGCTTGGCTGAAGAAAAATAACTATCACGTTATTAGCGTTCAAGACGTTTTGGATGCCATGAAAGGTGACAAGCCATTGCCGCCCAAGGCAATCATGCTGACTTTTGATGATGGCTATCAAAGCTTCTATACCCGAGCGATGCCACTGCTGAAAAAATATAAATATCCAGCCACTTTAGCGGTAGTCGGTACTTGGTTGGAACAGCAAAAAGTCGCCGGTGTTAAGCCTTTAATGACGCCAGCGCAAATTCGTGAAGTGATGAATAGCGGTTTGGTCGAAATTGCTTCTCATACCCACGATTTACACCATGACATTCCTGCTAATCCACAAGGCAATAATCAAAGTGCCGTCACAGCGCGTTTGTATAGTGCTGAGTATGATGAATATGAGAATGACGAAAGTTACCGTAAACGCTTGTTTAACGAAATTGACAAAAGTTCTGAGCGTTTATTTCAAATTACCGGCAAACGCCCAAGGGTGATTGTCTGGCCTTATGGCGAATACAACAGCATCGCTTTGGAAGCCGCTAAATTGGCCGGAATGCCCATTACTATGGGTTTAAATGATGGCCTGAATACTTTGGCCGATGCTCGAGTCATGAAGCGAATGATGATTACAGACGATGCAAATGCCGAGCAATTTGCTGAAATCGTTAAGAATCAACGTAACGCAGAAAAATTACGGGTTGCTCATGTTGATTTGGATTACATCTATGATGACGATGAAGAACAAACTGCTAAAAATTTAACCTCCTTGTTAGAGCGGATTAAAGCCAGTGGTGCTAACACTGTTTATTTACAAGCTTATTCCGATCCTGATGGTGACGGCAACGCCGATCAACTGTATTTTCCGAATCGCCATTTGCCAGTTCGTCGTGATTTGTTCAATCATGTGGCATTACAGTTGCGTACTCGCGCTGGGGTTAAAGTTTATGCGTGGATGCCGATTTTGGCTTACAAAGGCGATGCGCCTTTGAAATGGTATGTCAAAGAATGGCGTGATGGTGAAGCGCAGTTATCGCGTCACATCTATACGCGTTTATCGCCGTTTAATCCTGAAGCGCGTCAATATATTGGCGAGATTTACGAAGATTTAGCCAAAAACTGTAGCTTCAATGGCATTTTGTTCCATGATGACGGAATTTTGTCTGATTATGAAGACGTGTCGCCAATGGCGATGGATTTTGCTCATAACGTTTGGGGCTTGCCGGCTGAGTTTAAAAAAATCCACGATTCGCCTGAACTGCGTTTACGTTGGGGGCAATATAAAACTGAATTTTTAGGTCAATTCACCGATTATTTGACCGATAGAGTTCGTTATTACCGTCCGTATGTCAAAACTGCGCGTAATTTTTATGCTTTGCCATTAATGCAGCCTTATAGCGAAGAATGGTATGCACAATCATTCCCAAGCTTTATGAAGCATTACGATTACGTGGCGATAGAGGCGATGCCTTTCATGGAAAAAGCGGCCGATCCTAAAAAATGGTTAACTGAATTAGTGAAGAAAACCGCTGAATATCCACATGGTTTAGACAAAATGGTGTTTGAGCTACAAGCGGTGGATTGGGAAAAACAGCAAGATATTCCGATGGCCATATTTAATGAGCAATTCCAGTTGTTGAAAAAACAAGGTGCAAAACATATTGGTTATTACCCTGATAATCAGTATCGCGATCAACCTAAACTGGAAGAGTTGAAGAAATATTTTGCTGTCGATAAACAAAATTAAGGTAGGCAATGGACAATCTTATCGCACAGCCTTGGGTACAAGAGCTAATTGATTTTTGGTTGAAGGCGCAAGAGCATTATCAAGAATTGCCTTGGGCGCATTTTGATGAATGGCTATCGCGATTTATCTTTTATTACCCATTATTAATGGCTTATGTCTGGATGTTGGGTGGGATTATTTACTATCTGCGCTGGGAACGTAATCGCGGTAATGTGTTGTCAGATTTGCCGGTTTTGGATCAATATCCATCGGTTTCAATTTTGGTGCCTTGTTATAACGAGGGCGAAAATGTTCGGGAAACGATTGAATATTTATTACATCAGCAATATCCCAATTACGAGATTATTGCGGTTAATGACGGTAGTAAAGACAACACCTTAGACATTCTGCATGAATTGGCCGATCAACATCCGCTAATTCGGGTGGTTAATTTAGCCAGCAATCAAGGTAAAGCGGTTGGATTACGGACAGCAGCTTTAGTATCAAACAGCGAAATCTTAATCGGTATTGATGGTGATGCGCTATTAGCACCGAATGCGACGGCTTGGATTGTGCGTCATTTTCTTGACAATCCTAATGTCGGCGCAGTGACCGGTAATCCACGGATTCGCAATCGTTCCAGTTTGTTAGGCAAGATTCAGGTCGGTGAGTTTTCAGCGATAGTTGGGATGATTAAACGTGCTCAACGATCGTATGGACACATTTTTACCATTTCCGGAGTGATTGCAGGTTTCCGTAAAACCGCGCTACATGATGTTGGTTATTGGAGTCCTGATATGGTGACCGAGGACATCGATATTAGTTGGAAATTGCAATTGGCGGGTTGGTCAATTCGATTTGAGCCTAATGCGCTGTGTTGGGTGTTGATGCCGGAAACTTTGAATGGTTTATGGAAGCAACGCAGTCGTTGGGCGCAAGGCGGGGTAGAAGTGTTATTACGCTACTTTAAACCCTTATTAAGCTGGCGTTCGCGCGGCATGTGGCCTTTATATTTGGAATGTAGCATTAGTTTATGCTGGGCATTTTTGGTAGTGGGTTTATTACTTGCTGCGCCAGTGCAATGGATTATTAGTGAACAACCTCAAGAAGCTTTAGAAGATTTGTCGCCGCGTTGGACTAGTATGTTGTTGTGTGTGACTTGTTTAATTCAGTTTGCGGTCAGTTTGGCGATTGATTCCAGTTATGAAAAGCGCAGTGGTGGTTCGGCTAAACATTATTATTGGATGATTTGGTAT
The DNA here is from genome assembly GCA_945877625.1 of Methylomonas koyamae. Lineage (GTDB taxonomy): Bacteria > Pseudomonadota > Gammaproteobacteria > Methylococcales > Methylomonadaceae > Methylomonas > Methylomonas koyamae_C. Next base: position 43,460 of record CAMCSF010000002.1, read on the forward strand.
CCGATTGTTTATTGGATGATTAACGTAGGCACCACGATTCATGGTTGTTTCAAAGCTTTGCGCAAAAAACGTGGCCAACGCGCGGTTTGGGTGACTTTGGATAGAGGATTAAGACAAAAATGAAAGAAATCATTATTAATCAGCCGCACTTACAAAGTTTTCGCCAAAAGTGTGGCTCTTGGTTTTTGTCGGCAGTTAGCTGGTTGCTGTGGCTGTATTTTTTGTTACCACTGTTTACTTTAGGCGGTTGGTTGCTGGGCGTTAAAAGTTTATCGGACGAAATTCGCTGGTTTGGTGGCTATAAGACTTTGCTAGAGTTATTAGAATTGTACGGCGAAATTATTTTAGTGATTGCTGCAGGTTGGGCGGTTTGGTCTTTGTGTTTATCTTGGTTGCATGCCGGTAAATCATCAAAACAACTGCCGACTGTCAATGATGAGCAGTTATGTGCTAGTTTTAAAGTCGATCAAAAGCAGCTAATTGAAGCAAGGGCTTTAAACAAAGTCACTGTTTGCTTTGATGATCATGCTGGTATTGTTGATATTCTTCATAAATAAGCAATAGGCCAAATTTAATGAAACTCGCTATCACTGTTTTAGGCAATAAAACTCAGGGATTGATTCCTGAAATGTTAGCGATTTTAAGTGCTTGTCACTGTGATGTATTGGAGTTGCGTAGTTCGGGATTGTCAGAGATTAGCTGGCTTTATTTGTTGGTCGATGGCAATTGGAATCAGATCGCTAAGCTGGAAGGGCTTTTAGAATTAATCGCTACTCGTTTAGGCCTTGAAATCAGTTTTTTACGACCAGAAGAAGAATTGCAGGTTAAAGAAGGTGTTCCTTATTTGTTGGAAACCATTTCTGCCGATAAAAAAGATTTAATGTTTGCGGTTAGTGCTTTCTTGCAAGAGCGTGGTGTGTTTATCGAAGAAATGACGGCAAGTCGGCATCAGGCACCTTATTTCAATCACAGTGTTTTTTCCAGTAAATTCGTTTTGTTAGTGCCGGCAAATGTACACATTCTGTCTTTGCGTGAAGAATTTTTGGATTTCTGCGACGATTTGAACATCGACGCTATTCTTGAACCTATCAAGCGGTAATTATTATGGCTATCAACCTTGGCGAGAGTGTTCCTAATTTTCAAGCTTCTGCAACCGGCGATAAAACCGTTGGCTTGAGTGACTACTTGGGGCAAAAAGTCTTGTTGTACTTCTACCCTAAAGACAATACGCCGGGCTGTACTCAAGAAGGGCAGGCCTTTAGAGATCATTACCCCCAGTTTCAACAGCTTAATACTGTAATACTGGGCGTGTCTCGCGATAGTGTCAAAGTGCATGAAGGTTTTAAATGCAAACAGGCTTTTCCGTTTGATTTGTTGGCCGATCAAGATGAAGCGCTGTGTGAACTGTTTGATGTTATCAAGATGAAAAACATGTATGGCAAGCAAGTCAGAGGCATAGAACGTAGTACCTTCTTGATTGATGAGCAGGGTGTTTTAATCAAAGAATGGCGCAAGGTTCAGGTGAAAACCCATATTGCTGAGGTTTTGACGACTTTGGATCAGCTCCAATAAAAAGCTTACATAGCCTTAACTTAGTGGATTTAAGCCAGTTTTTAGCATAATTTATAAATCTGTAACATTGTTTAATGACGGGGTTTTGGGGATAATGGCCACTGTCTTATATTTTACGGTCATATCATGAACGAACTTCTGTCTTCAGGAATTGAATTGATGCTAATTGGAATGGGCATCGTTTTTACCTTTTTGGCAATGTTGGTAGTTGTTATTAACGGCATGGCATCAGTGGTTCAACGTTTTTTTCCAGAAACGCCAGTACCGAGTCAAAATGGTGAAGATCCTCGAATGATTGCTGCTATTTCTGCTGCAATTCATGAATACCGCAAAAAACATCATAAGCATTAAGTTTTAATGCCGCCAATCAAAATAGGCATCCAACGCACCCACAAGGTATAACTAGCAGACCCAAAAGAGTCATTAGGAGAAACAAACGTGGCAAAGGTAAAAAAACCTTTAGGAATAACAGAAGTCGTACTACGCGACGCTCATCAATCAATCTTGGCAACGCGTTTACGTATCGAAGATATGTTGCCTATCTGTCAGCAACTTGACGAAATCGGTTATTGGTCAATTGAATCCTGGGGTGGCGCTACATTTGACGCTTGCATTCGCTATTTAGGTGAAGATCCTTGGGAGCGTTTACGTTTACTCAAAAAAGCGATGCCGAATACACCACAGCAAATGCTGTTTCGTGGTCAAAATATTTTAGGTTATCGGCATTATGCTGATGATGTGGTTGATAAATTCGTAGAGCGTTGCGCGGTTAACGGTATTGATGTTTTCCGTATTTTCGATGCGATGAACGATATGCGTAACATTGAGCGGGCTATTAAAGCGGTGCTCCATACCGATGCTCATGCTCAAGGCACCATTTCTTATACAACCAGCCCAGTTCATACCATTGCTAAATGGGTTGAACAAGGTCGTATCATTGAAGATTTAGGCGCACATTCGATTTGTATTAAAGATATGGCCGGTCTTTTAACTCCTTATGATGCTTATGAATTAGTGAGTAAGCTGAAAAAAGCGGTTTCTATTCCAATTCACATGCAATGCCACGCAACAACGGGTCTAAGTGTCGGTACTTATATCAAAGCGGTTGAAGCCGGTTTGGATAATGCAGACACGGCTATCTCTTCTTTAAGTATGACCTATGGTCATAGTCCAACAGAAACTATCGTTGCCAGCTTCCAAGGTCAGCCTTATGACACTGGTTTAGATTTGGTTAAGTTAGAAAAAATTGCTGCTTATTTCCGTGATGTGCGTAAAAAATACGCACAATTTGAAGGCAGCCTAAAAGGCGTTGATGGTCGTATTTTGGTCTCGCAAGTACCGGGTGGTATGTTGACCAACATGGAAAGCCAGCTTAAAGAGCAAGGCGCGGCTGATAAATTTGATGAAGTGTTGCTCGAAATTCCAAGAGTGCGTAGCGATTTAGGTTTTATTCCTTTGGTTACGCCAACTTCGCAAATCGTTGGTACCCAAGCGGTGTTAAACGTCATGCAAGGTGAACGTTACAAAACCATCAGCAAAGAAACGGCCGGTGTTTTGAAAGGTGAATACGGTGCAACACCGGCACCTGTTAATAAAGAATTACAAGCGCGGGTTTTAGACGGTGCGGAAGCGATTACTTGCCGTCCAGCTGATTTATTAGCGCCAGAAATGGATAAAATCGTTGCTGAAGTTAAACGTAAAGCCGAAGCTGAAGGCGTTAAGTTATCCGAAAATGTCGAAGAAGATGCTTTGATTGACGGTATGTTCGCTCAAATTGGCTGGAAGTTTTTACAAAATCGCGGCAATCCAGCGGCATTTGAACCAGTTCCAAGTGCTGAATCAGCTGCTCCAGCAGCCGTTGCTCCTGCTGGATCTGCAACCGGCCCAACAGAAACTTATACTGTCAATGTCGATGGCAAAAACTTTAATGTCGCAGTTGGCCCTGCGGGTGCTGACATTACCGTTAAAGCCGCCGCGCCAGTTGGCCCTGATTTAGTGATTACACCGCCGATTGTTACCGGTAGTGGCTTTGTGATTTCACCTTTAGCAGGTGTGATTTTAAAAGTGATGGCTAATGTCGGATCACACATTGCCGAAGGTGATGTGGTGATTGTGATGGAAGCCATGAAAATGGAAACCGAAATTCGCGCTAAAGTGGCCGGTATTGTTACTGAAGTGAATGTCAGACAAGGCGATTCGGTGGCAGTTGGTGACGTGTTAGTAACCTTATAAAGCGAGCTAACCCCAGTTGATTAAATTGGGGTTAACATTAAGCTACGATATATAACAATAAAGAAAATCCATGGAAAATATCAGACTGTTGTGGGAAAGCACTGGCCTCTACAACTTTACAGGGCCACAAGCCATTATGATGGTGGTTGGTTTTGTGCTGCTGTTCCTCGCCATTAAAAAAGACTTCGAACCCTTGTTGTTGCTACCTATTGGCTTTGGCGCGATTTTGAGCAACATTCCCGTCGCAGGTATGATTGATGAGGGCGGGATTCTATACTTCATGTATGGCGGTATTAAAGCCGGCATCTTCCCGCTTTTAATCTTCATGGGCGTTGGGGCAATGACCGATTTTGGTCCGATGCTAGCCAATCCCAAAACCCTGTTACTGGGGGCTGCTGCGCAATTTGGAATTTTCGCGACCTTGTTCGGTGCTTTAGCTATGAACGTGTTGCCCGGCATGGAGTTTAGCTTAAAACAAGCTGCGGCTATCGCTATTATCGGTGGAGCTGATGGCCCTACAGCGATTTACGTGGCCTCTAAACTAGCGCCAGAATTACTGGGTGCAATTGCGGTTGCTGCTTATTCATACATGGCTTTAGTGCCATTAATTCAACCACCGATTATGCGTGCATTAACCACGGTTGAAGAGCGCAAAATTGAAATGCAGCAGTTAAGACCGGTCAGCAAAACCGAGAAAACCATCTTTCCTTTGGTGCTTGTTGTGCTAACTGCTTTGTTATTGCCGTCTGCTGCGCCTTTAGTGGGTATGTTCTGTTTAGGTAATTTAATGAATGCTTGCGGTGTTGTTGATCGTTTAAGCAAAACCGCCCAAAACGAATTGATTAACATTGTGACAATTTTCTTAGGCTTAGCAGTCGGCTCAAAACTGAGTGCTGAAGCATTTTTGAAGATGGAAACCTTAGGTATCTTAGGTTTAGGCGCTATCGCTTTTGCTATCGGTACAGCAAGTGGCGTTTTGATGGCTAAATTGATGAATCGTTTTAGCAGTACGCCAATTAATCCATTAATTGGTGCGGCGGGTGTTTCGGCGGTGCCGATGGCGGCTAGGGTTGCTAATAAAGTGGGTCAAGAAAGCAATCCATACAACTTCTTATTGATGCACGCGATGGGGCCGAATGTCGCTGGTGTTATTGGTTCAGCGGTTGCTGCGGGTGTGTTGTTAAGCTTGATTCGTTAAGTCTTAACAAAATCCAAATCTAAAAAAAGCCGAAGTTTTTTAACTTCGGCTTTTTTATTGTCTAGCGTTTTAGTGGCGGTTAAAACAAACCGCTAATCACGCCATCATCACTAATATCAATTCGCTCAGCGGCAGGGATTTTAGGCAAACCTGGCATAGTCATCATATCGCCAGCAATAGCAACAATAAATCCAGCGCCATTGGCTAATCGCACTTCGCTAATTTCGACAGTATGACCAGATGGCGCGCCTTTGGCATTAGGATTGGTTGAAAATGACATCTGAGTTTTTGCCATACAAATCGGGAAATGACCGTAATTGGCTTGCAAAGCTTTAATCTCGCTCAACACTTTTGGGCTGGCCGAAACTTTAGCTGCACCGTATAACTTCGTCGCAATCGCTTCGATTTTGCCCAAAAGCGGCAATTCATCGTCATACACATAGCTAAAGCCCGGTTCGCGGTGGTCAACGATGTCTAAAACTGCTTGTGCTAATTGTTCTGCACCAGCGCCGCCATGTGCCCAATGTTTAGACACCACGCATTTTGCGCCTAAGGCTTCACATTTTTGCTGTAACAAAGCAATTTCGGCATCGCTGTCAAAACTGAAATGGTTAATACAAACCACACAAGGCAAACCGTAATGGTTGGTGATATTGCTGAGGTGGCGTTCTAAATTAGCAAAACCGGTTTCTAAAGCTTCGAGGTTTTCAACATTTAACCCATCTTTGGCAACGCCACCGTGGAATTTCAAGGCTCTCACGGTCGCAACTAAGACTACCGCTGATGGTTTTAAACCTGACATCCGGCACTTAATGTCCAGAAACTTCTCTGCACCTAAATCAGCGCCAAAACCGGCTTCAGTGACAGCATAATCCGCTAGTTTCAACGCAGTTTTGGTGGCGGTAACGGTATTGCAACCGTGAGCGATATTAGCAAACGGCCCGCCGTG
>CAMCSF010000003.1 GCA_945877625.1 Methylomonas koyamae
CAATACTTGCTGATTGATGAAAATGCCTACAGCGAATCACAACTAGCGTCGGTGAATAATTTAGTGGCGGCGGTTTTCAGACTAGAACACCCTGCCAACCCACAAACTATTAGCGATTTAATCACTTCGTTGAATGATTGGTTAATTGATCGACCGGATTTGCGGCGAATGTTTGCACTGTGGATTCGCGCCACATTGATGCGAAAACCCGAGTACGGTATCGTACTTCCCCAAGTAGATGATTTACAGGAGATTAACGTTATGTTGTCACAAAGACTTGAAGAATGGGCTCACCGCTACAAGGCTGAAGGGGTTTTAAAAGGCATAGAACAAGGCATTGAACAAGGCATTGAACAAGGCTTGGTCAAAGGTGAATCTAAGTTACTGAGAAAATTACTAGAGCATAGGTTTGGCCCATTACCCGTCACAATAGCCGACAGATTAAATAATGCTACTGAAATGGAACTCGAGCACTGGGGGGATGCGGTATTAACCGCTAACTCTCTTGACGCTGTTTTTGATGATAGCAATAAGCATTAGATCAATAACCTAATTTAACCGATAAGCTAATCAAGCATTACTATCATGAATGCAGCGCCTAACTATTCATATAAACAGGTCAATTAAGTAATGACAAAACCTGAAGCTAACAAAAACATCCATAAAAATGCAGTGGCATTGGCTTATCAAAGTGGCGGTGCGCCTAAGGTAGTAGCATCGGGTAAAGGCTTAATTGCTGATCAAATTATCAATCTGGCTAAAGAAAACGGCGTTTATGTCCACGAATCTAAAGAAATGGTGGCTTTGTTAATGGATGTGGCGTTAGATAAAGAGATTCCGCCTAATTTGTATCGAGTCGTAGCTGAATTATTGGTTTGGTTGTATTCAATTGAAAAAGCCACCCTACCGAAAAATCTTGTCGCCGATTAAAAAAGATTAAATCTGCATATTCATAATGTCATGGTAGGCAGAAACCATTTTATTGCGAACTTGAATCGTCGTTTGCAAGGCGATACTGGATTTTTGACCGGCAATCATCACATCAGATAGATTGACTGAGTCATCTCCCATGGAGAATCTATGACTTAATTGTTCGGCATTGGTTTGAATATGATTAACACGATCTAGATGAGTCTGTAATTCTTTGGCAAAATCAATTCCACCTTGCGTCTGTTCAGTTTTATCTAGTGTTGGCGTTTGAGGAGATTCAACATTGGCAACGGCTGTACGCATTTGCGCCAACATGGCTTCAATCCTTGAGTTATCAACACTGCTAATCATCTTCGCTCCTGAGCGTGGCATAATTATAATTGACACATTACCACAGATTAACAAAGGCGAATTATTAATTAGCAGGTAATTTTGGTCTTATTTCTCGCATTTCAGATTGAACTAGAGAGCAGATAATAAAACAAACTAAATCAGGATAATTTGTGCGCTTAATCGTCAATTTAACAACCCTTACTGTTGACTATGGCATTGGAAACTGAAGCTAACACCAATCCAATCAATAACTTCCTGAAAAGCCCCTTAGGAAACAATCTAGCACTTGGTGCTGGTATGGCCTTGGTTATGGGAATTATGGCAGCTGTCTGGTTGTGGGGACAAAAGCCTGATTACCGAATTTTACTCTCAAATTTTTCCGATCGCGACGGGGGCTCAATTATCGCTGCCTTGCAGCAAATGAACGTACCTTATCAATTTGCGGAAGGCGGAGGCGCCATTCTAGTCCCTGCTGATCGGGTGCATGATGCACGCTTAAAATTAGCCGCTCAAGGTTTACCTAAAGCCGGTAATGTTGGCTTTGAATTAATGGAAAATCAGAAATTGGGTGTGTCACAATTTTTGGAGCAAGTGAACTTCCAACGCGCACTGGAGGGTGAATTAGCCCGCTCAATCAACTCAATTGCTTTCATTCAATCGTCCAGAGTCCATTTGGCGATCCCCAAACCGACCGTATTTGTTCGCGATAAACAAAGACCTACGGCATCGGTTTTGCTAAATCTGCATCCTGGTCGTAGCTTGGATGAACATCATGTCAGCGCTATTTTGCATTTAGTTTCTAGCAGTATTCCTGAACTAAGCCCTGATAACGTTACGATTGTCGATCAAAACGGCAACTTACTCTCATCCAAAGATAATATCTTAAACAAAAAGGATCGACTTGATCCTACCCAACTTAAATACGTTCAAGAGTTGCAAGAAGGCATTATTCACCGAGTTGAATCAATCTTAACCCCAATGATGGGAAAAGGTAATGTACGCGCAGAAGCAACGGTCGATGTTGATTTTTCTCATTCTGAACAAGCCGCAGAAATTTTTAAACCGAACAACACCCCCGAAAACACCGCCAAACGTAGCGAGCATAGCAACGAGTCCAGCAATTCAGAAAGCAACAACACCGGCGGCGTCCCAGGTGCAAGTTCTAACCAGCCAGGCCAACAAAAACAATCTGAATCAGGCAATAATTCCAATAATTCTCAAAGAGAAAACACAGTTAATTACGAACTCGATAAGACTGTGCGCTATATTCAAAACCCAACTGGCAGCATTAAACGCATAACAGTAGCCGTGCTTGTGAATAACAAAACAGAGCTGGATGCGGACGGTAAACCTGTCTCCAAACCTTTGACTGACGCTGAAAAAGAGCAAATTAATGGCTTAGTCAAAGAAGCAATGGGCTTCAATAAAGATCGCGGTGACTCTCTGAATGTCACGAATACTGCGTTTACCTTCCAACCTAATGAAGATATTCCAGAAGATCCATTATGGAAACAATTTGCGACTGTCGATAATATTAAGAGCGCTTTCCAATATCTGGTTGCAGGATTAATCATTCTGTTCCTGTATTTGAATTTGTTAAAACCGATGATTCAAAGGATAGCCCCTCCGCCGCCTAACGAAACATCACAAGATGCTGAAACTGCGGCTGAAGCAGGCATGCAAGCCGCTGGAATGCAGGAGGCTAACCAACAGCAGTCCTCTCAATCGAGCACCAATCCCCAAGAAGAAATAAATCCCCAGAAAAATAAATTGGGAATGGCGAAAAAAATGGCAATGGAAGACCCCAGAATGGTCGCTAATATTCTTAAAGAATGGGTTAGCGAATGAGTGAAGTTGGCGTTAGAAAAGCAGCGGTTTTATTACTTGCTTTAGGCCAAGATGAAGCTGCTGAAGTCATGAAATATTTGGATCCGCGTGAAGTGCAAAAAATAGGCAAAGCAATGTCTACTATGAGCACAATCTCAAATGCTGATCTCAATTCTGTATTGGAGGATTTTGAACACGAAGTCCAGCACAATACCGCATTTGGTGTCGATTCTGAAGACTACATACGCCAAGTATTGACCAAGGCACTTGGCGATGACAATGCTGGCAATTTGCTGAACCAAATTCTGGTCACTCACGATGCCACGGGGATTGACAGTTTAAAATGGATGTCCGCCCCAGCGATTGCTGATTTAATCCGCTTTGAGCATCCACAAATTATTGCCACTATATTAGTACAACTTGAACCCCCTCTAGCCAGCGAGGTACTCACTGAATTATCTGAACGTACTCGGGGAGAGGCGATTTTACGGATTGCGACTTTAGATGGCGTTCAACCTGCCGCACTACATGAACTGAACGAAGTGCTAACTAGCCTTCTGGCAGGTAGTGACAACCTAAATAAAAAGGCACTCGGTGGTATTCGTGCAACAGCCTCTATTATGAACTTTTTAAGCAGCGAGATTGAATCTACGCTGATGGGCAAGTTAAAAGATTTCGACGAGGAAGTAGCTCAGCAAATTACCGACCACATGTTCGTATTCGACAATATTTCCGATCTTGAAGATAGAGATGTGCAAATTATGCTACGGGAAATACCATCTGAACCGTTAATTATTGCTCTAAAAGGTGCAAAATCGGATATAAAGAACAAAATTTTCAAAAACATGTCGAAACGTGCAGCAGAAATGATGCAAGAAGACTTGGAATCCAAAAGTCCTGTACGTTTGTCAGATGTCGATAAACAGCAAAAAGTCGTATTACAAATTATTCGCCGCCTCGCCGATGAAGGCCAGATAAATTTGAAGAAGAAAGGATCTGAGGATGATTTCATCTAACAAGAGAACTCAAACTGCTTATGAGCGATGGGAACTCGCCTCTTTAGACCAAGAGTCTGTTGCACAACCAGCAGAGGATTCTGTTCAATCTGCTGCTGATAAACAGGCTGAAGAACTAGCCGCTATCAAAGATCAAGCTTATCAAAATGGCCTAAAAGAAGGTCACACAACGGGCTACGAAGAGGGACGCACTTTAGGCTATGAAGATGGCTTAAACGAAGGTAAACAACAGGCATTGGCTGAGGGTCGAGAAACCAATGAATTGATCGGCCAACAACTATCCGAGCTTATTAGTTTATTTGAGTCGGATGCTAGACAGGCGCGAGAGAACATTGCTCAACAATTATTGTTATTGTGCTTGGACATGACTCAGGCCATGTTGAAAACCGCTTTGTCAATAAAGCCTGAATTGATATTGCCGATTATCGAACAAAGTCTTCACACCCTACCTTGCCTGCAACTTCCCGCCACCTTGCATCTAAATCCCGATGATTTCGCCTTAGTAGAACAAGCTTTGGGGGATAGCTTAAAAGAAAATGGCTGGCGTTTAATCAGCGACAACCAAATTGAAGCAGGCGGTTGCCATATAGAAACAGGCACTAATCAGATTGATGCAACCCTGCCCAGTCGCTGGCAACAACTGCAGCAGACATTAGGGCAAAACACTGATTGGTTAGCTAGTCATTAACACCATGAATCAATCATTTTCCCATTGGCAAGACTTCTTACAAGATTGTCAGCAGCGAGTTAAGTCAGTCAATACGATACAAAATTTTGGTCGTGTTTCTCGGGTTGCTGGTTTAGTAATGGAAGCCTCGGGGCTAAAATTAGCCATCGGCACCCCCTGCTATGTTCCCCTACCTAGCGGCCATCGCTTAGAGGTTGAAGTAGTGGGATTCGGTAACGATCGTTTGTTTTTGATGCCTTTGGGGGATGTGGAAGGTTTACAACCTGGGGCGTTAGTAATTCCGACTCAGAGTGAAAAAACCCCGCCATCACTGCTAAATCCTTATTCTTCATCTTTCAATAATCAAAATGGTAGACGATTACCCGTTGGCGAGGCTTTACTCGGCAGAGTTTTAGATGCTACTGGACGACCTTTGGATAACTTAGGACCTTTGGTGGGCTATCAAACCGCACCATTATATGTACAAGCCGCTAACCCGCTGATGCGAGAACCTATTTCGACGGTGTTAGATGTCGGTATCCGTCCAATTAATAGCATGCTCACGGTAGGTAAAGGTCAACGTATGGGTTTATTTGCTGGCTCAGGGGTGGGTAAATCAGTTTTACTGGGCATGATGGCCCGCTTTACTGAAGCAGACGTGATTGTGGTCGGTTTAATCGGTGAACGGGGACGCGAGGTTAAAGAATTTATTGAACAAATTCTCGGCACTGATGGCTTGGCTCGCTCGGTGGTAGTTGCCGCACCAGCCGATTTACCACCATTACTTCGACTCCAAGGCGCAGCTTATACGACTGTGATTGCCGAGTATTTTCGCGATCAAGGCAAAAGTGTTTTGCTGATTATGGATTCCTTAACGCGCTATGCAATGGCACAACGTGAGATCGCTTTAGCTATTGGTGAGCCGCCCGCCACGAAAGGTTATCCCCCCTCGGTGTTTGCCAAACTACCTGCTTTGGTTGAGCGTGCGGGTAATGGCCAAGCTGGTGGCGGTTCTATAACGGCTTTTTACACAGTCTTAACCGAAGGCGATGACCAACAGGATCCAATCGCTGACTCGGCTCGGGCAATTTTAGATGGACATATTGTTCTTAATCGCAGCCTAGCGGAAGAAGGCCACTATCCTGCCATTGATATTGAGCAATCAATTAGCCGAGCAATGCATAACATTACCAATAGCGAACACCAAAAAACCGCTCGTCGTCTGAAACAATTGCTATCAAGTTATCAGCGTAATAAGGATTTAATCAATGTTGGCGCTTATAACCATGGCAGTGACCCGTTATTGGATCAAGCTATTGCTATGCATGGGCGAATTATGAGTTTTTTGCAGCAAAGCATCCATGAGCAGGTTGGCATTGAGCAGAGCTTAGGGGAACTTTCCGCTCTATTCAACTAATTAAGCTTGTTAGGCTTAAGTAATAATATGCCATGACTAAATTAAATGCGATTCAAACACTTACCGATTTGGCTGCGCGAGAATGCGAGGAAGTGGCTATACGTTTAGGCCAAGCTAATCAGGCGCGCGAACAGGCGAGGCAAAAACTTGAACTATTGGAAGACTATAGAAATAGCTATGCGCAACAGTTGCAAGATCAAATGAGTCAAGGCTTAAATCTTAGTGGCTTTAATAATTTTCAAAAATTCTTAGCTTCGTTAGATCATGCGATTGCCCAACAAAAGCAATTAGTACAAAACAGTGAATTAGTGGTGAATAGATACCGCGGCGAATGGCAGCAATCCGAACGCAAACGTTTATCTTTTAAAACACTGACTCAACGCGCTGAAATTAGCCGACAACGTAAAGAAAATAAGTACGAACAAAAACAAACTGACGAACATGCCTCCCGTTTAAAGCAGGTTAAATTATGAGTACTATTTTGCCAGCATCACCTTCTTCTACTGTTTCAAATGCCAAATTTGAATCTTTAGATAACCAAACTAAAACGACAGGTAATAACAGTTTTGATTCGATATTAAAACAAGCCTATCCACTGGATACGATTGATTTTAACGCGCCAACTGAAACCAATCAGACAACAGAAACCAAAACTGAAGATAAGCCGGACAAAGAACAAGACAAAACATCCGATGATTCTCAAGCACAACCATCACCCGATTTATTGGCGATGATGCTTTCTGGGTTGATAACAACCAACGATAAATCTAATCCAAAACCTGTTGATGAATTACTACAAACCCTGAATAGCAATATTGGTAGCCAAGGCGCAGCTTTAGCTACCAATATCAATATACAATCAGAGCCGAATATTAATGCGCTTGATACCGAAGATAATCAGGTCGAAATGCCTGTCAATATCCCTCAATCATCACAGTTTTCAACCGCTTTACCTGAAACGCCTGCTTTAAATACAACACCAACCTATCAAGTAGCACCGTCTCTGAATCAATCGGGTTGGGATCAGGCTATCAGTCAACGGGTGGTATGGATGGCGAATCAGCAAATGAAAAGTGCTACCTTAAACATTAATCCTGAACATTTAGGGCCGATACAAATACAAGTACAAATTGATAATCACCAGCAGGCTAATGTTCAATTTATCGCTACTAACCCCGAAGTAAGACAAGCGCTACAAAATGCAATCCCTTTATTGAGTAATATGTTGGAACAATCGGGGATTCAATTGGGGCATAGCGATGTTAGCTCGCAAAATCCTGGCTCTGGCAATCCACAATATAGAAGCAATGCTTCCGAAAACGATAGCATTACACCAGAGAAAGAAACCTTAAAAATCACTGCTACTAGTAGCGGTCAAGGTTTAATTAATATTTACGCATAAATTTTCTTGTTCAACTTATTATTTAAAATCTATGGCAGAAGCAACCCCAGAAAATGGAAGTACAAAAAGCAACAAATGGCTATTATTGGTAGTTTTAATGGCTGTTTTAGGCGCTAGCGGCGGTGCTGGTTGGTACTATATGTTTAGTCATGATTCGGCAGATCATGGTCCTAAAGAACCACCACCACCTGTTTTTGTTGATTTAGAGCCTTTCACGGTTAATTTGCAACCTGATCGTGAATTCTTGCAAGCCACTTTTACCTTTCAAATCGCTGATGAAAAAAGCGCTGAGATATTAAAACGCTATATGCCTCAAGTGCGTAGCCGTATTTTATTGATGCTGTCAGCAAAAACAGCGGAGATTTTAGCTAAACCCGAGGGTAAAACTGCTGTAATCAACGAAATCAAAACATTAATTGAAGAACCTTTTGAACTGGGAGTACAACCCATCAAACTCAATAATGTATTTGTTTCTTCGTTCATTATTCAATAAGCATTCTCATGGATGACAAATTTCTTTCCCAAGACGAAATTGATGCACTCCTCAAAGGCGTCACTGACGATGAGGAGAGTGAAAGTATCCACGAAGATAGTAACCCGGGTGAAGTAAAGGCTTACAATCCGGCCACTCAAGAACGAATCGTTCGTGGCCGTATGCCTTCTCTCGAGTTAATTAATGAACGTTTTGCACGCTTGTTTAGGGTGGCCTTATATAATTTTATGCGGCGATCATCAGAAATATCCGTTAAACCGATTCGCACGATTAAATACAGTGAATTTTTAAGGCATCTGCCTGTACCCGCTAATCTTAATTTAGTAAAAATTCACCCGCTATTAGGCACTGCATTGATTGTCATGGATCCTTATTTGGTATTCATGCTGGTGGATAATCTTTTTGGCGGCGATGGCAAATTTCAAACCAGAATTGAAGGCAGAGATTTTACTCAGACTGAACAACGCATTATTCAACGCGTATTAAATATTGTATTCGAATCATTATCCAAAGCTTGGGAACAGGTTTATCCGGTTAATTTTGAATATCTTCGCTCTGAAATGAACACTCAATTCGCCAATATTGCTACACCAAACGAAGTCGTAGTCGCAGCTACGTTCCGAATTGATTTTGGTCCAACCAGCGGTGATCTACATGTTTGTATGCCATACAGCATGATAGAGCCTATCCGCGGCTTATTGCGTAGCAGCATCCATAGCGAGTCACTTAGCCATGATCATCGCTGGGGATTATTATTAAAACAACAAATCCAAAGCGCCGAAGTCGAAGTGGTTGCTAATTTAACCACTATCAAGTCAAATTTACGCCAAGTCATGAATATGAAAGTCGGTGACGTTATTCCGCTGGAACTACCAGAGTCAATCGAGCTAAAGGTTGATCATGTGCCAATCATGGAATGCAGCTATGGGAAATTAAACGGTCAATATGCTTTACGTGTAGAAACGTTAATTCAAAGTTCGGGCGAGTTGCCTGTTGGAGTACAGAATGAGTGAAGAAGATTTAACAGATGATTGGGGCGCTGCGCTTTCCGAACAATCTGAAGCGAGTGTTTTTAAAGACTTAACAGAAGACTATATTCAAAGTAGTCACCCAAATATTGATTTCATCCTAGACATTCCTGTTCAGTTGACAGTAGAACTTGGCAGAACCAAAATTGCGATTAAAAATCTGTTACAACTTAGTCAGGGATCTGTTGTTGAACTTGATGGTTTGGCGGGTGAACCAATGGATGTCTTGGTCAATGGTTGCTTAATCGCTCACGGTGAAGTGGTGGTGGTCAATGAGAAGTTTGGCATTCGACTGACTGATATAGCAAGTCCATCAGAGCGTATTCAAAGACTGAATCGATGACATCTGATTACTTCTTAGGCTCATTATTATCTTTGTCAATTGTATTGGGCCTGATTTTATTATTGTCTTGGTTTTTGAAACGTTTTTATAAACCAATCGCTGAGAAAAAAAATGCTTTATTAAAAATCCAAGCAAGTATTTCAGTTGGCCCTCATGAAAAAGTTGTATTACTAAAAGTAGCTGAACAATGGCTGATTCTAGGCGTAACTTCTAGCCAAGTAAATACCTTACTTACCTTACCTGCTGATGCGTTCTCTGAATCCGACCTCAATATATCGAATCAAACCGAATTAGCTAAATATTGGTGGGAATATTATAAAAATGCATCACTATGATTAAACTCCAACTCAAAAACTCACCATGGTACGGTAGCGCTTGCCTAATTGTTTTAAGCCTATTATTACCCTGTGGCGTTGAAGCTGCTATGCCATCTTTTGTTAATGCGACACCGACTGCAGGTGGCGGTCAGGCATATAGCCTGAATTTAGAATTATTGATTCTGTTAACCTCATTAACACTTCTACCATCAGTGGTATTAATGATGACCAGCTTTACTCGCATCATTATTGTTTTATCACTATTTAGAATGGCACTCGGAACGCAAGGCACACCACCGAATCAAGTATTAATTGGTTTAGCACTATTTTTGACCTTATTCGTCATGAGCCCTGTATTAGATAGAATTTATAGCGAAGCCTATATTCCTTTATCGGAAAACAAAATTTCAGTAATAACTGCGCTTGAGAGAGGTAGCGAACCGCTTAAAGAGTTTATGTTAAAACAAACTCGCCAAAGTGATTTAGCTTTGTATGTAAGACTATCTAATTCAGGGCCTGTAGAGTCTGAGGCCGATATAACTTTTCGTATTTTAGTACCAGCTTTTGTGACAAGTGAGTTAAAAACTGCATTCCAAATCGGTTTTGCAATCTTCATCCCGTTTTTGATTATTGATATGGTGGTAGCCAGTGTCTTAATGGCAATGGGGATGATGATGTTGTCACCTGCCATGATATCTTTACCTTTTAAGATTATGCTATTCGTACTCGTTGATGGCTGGCAGTTATTACTCGGCTCTTTAGGCCAAAGTTTTAGTTAAAATCGCCATGACTCCCGAAATAATCATGTCGATGGGTCGGCAAGCAATTGAAGTGACCTTAATGGTAGCCACGCCTTTATTGCTGGTTACTTTAGTGATTGGCTTAATCGTCAGTATTTTTCAGGCAGCAACCCAAATCAACGAAACAACGTTGTCGTTTATCCCTAAATTAGTAGGTATCTTTATCACGTTAATTATTGGCGGCTCTTGGATGTTGTCAGTACTTACTGATTACCTGCGTTCTGTGCTTAATAACATTCCCAATCTGGTCGACTAATCATCAAAAATGGTTGAATTTACTACTCAACAACTTTATGGATTAGTGACTGCGTACTTTTGGCCATTAGTTCGGATATTAGGGCTATTTACTAGTGCACCGTTCTTTAGCAATCGTAGCGTTCCTGGCCAAGTGAGAGTTGCTCTGGGAACGGCTATGACATTCATTATTGCTCCCAATCTCCCCCCTTTTCCTGAACAAGATCCTTTATCTTGGACGGGGATTTTAATTGTAATCCAGCAGTTTCTAATTGGCATCTCAATTGGTTTTACAATGCGACTGATATTTACCGGCATAGAATTAGCTGGCGAGATGATAGGTATGACGATGGGATTTGGTTTTGCGACATTTTTTGACCCTCAATCACAAGGGCGCTCATCTTCGTTAAGCCAAATACTGTCTTTATTAACCATGTTATTTCTTATTACCGGCAACTTTCATATTCTATTAATTGAATGTTTAGTTGAAAGCTTTAAAACCTTACCGATTGGCGAAGCAACACTTAATAAAAACAGCTTCAAACAATTAGCGCTTTGGGGAGGAGAGATTTTTTTTACAGGCCTACAACTATCAATGCCAATAGTAACGGCTTTATTTATTATTAATATGGCACTTGGGATTTTAACTAGGGCTGCACCACAATTAAACCTATTCGGAATAGGCTTTCCGATAACTTTATTAACAGGCTTGCTGATGTTTGACCTGATGCTACCCTATTGGTCAATACCTTTATTAGATTATGTGCAGAATGGCATTAATATGATTAAACAATTAATACAAATTTAGCATCAATCAGAGCCAAAAAATTAGCGATCACGAATGGCTATTAAAAATAGCTGGTTAACCAATAAAATTAAATAAACTTAGATTATTAGTTTGTGCAAAAGTTTTCTGAGCTGCTTGCAAAATCATTTGTTGTCGCGCTAAATCTGACAATGCTTTGTTGTAATCAAGATCTTTGAGCGATGATAAGGTTTGTCCATAACTTAAATCCTTGTCAGAACCTAGCGAATTCAAACTATCAATTTCTTGCATCCGTGTACCAACCGAGGCACGTGAGTTATTGACTTGATTCATGGCCGAATTAAGACTCGTTGCTAATTCTGCCAATGAAGTCTGACGAGAAGAAGCCGAAGCTGAACCTGATTTTAAAACATCAATGGTACTTTTTAATTTGTTAAAAAAATCAGCATTATTAGGGAATAAACTTTCGCCATTAATACTAATATCCATTGAACGAAAAGTATCGACTTTTACACTGACTTGCTCTTGAGCACCCTGATAACTTACAACACCATTTGATACTGCAAATGGCTTGATATCTGTATTTTGTCCAGCAAATAGATAATGCCCTGCCCCATCCGTAGAGTTTGCCAATGCTAATAATTGGTTATATTGACCTTCTAATGCACTACCAATATAGCTGAGTTGATCACTAGACAAAACACCATTACCGGCAGAAATAACTTGCTCGTTGATACTTTGTAAAGTTTCTGTGATGGTCGATAAAGTGCCATCAACAATGCCCAAAGTACTTTGCAAAGACAATCGATTTTTAGCGTATTGAGTGTTAATCGCAGAGGACTGTTGCACTTCTAAAACCTGAGCCGAAGCAACTGGATCATCAGATGGCGAAATCATTTTTCTACCGCTTGAAACCTGCATAGAAATTTTATCTAACTTGCTTTGTTGCTCCATTAATCGCGAGCTAGCGCCATTAAAAATACTATTGGTACTAATACGCATTGGCTATTCTCCTTTAATTAACTGCAAGCAAACTATCAAATAGTTTTTGAGATGTTTGAATCACTTTTCCTGCTGCCTGATAGGCTTGTTGATATTTTAATAAATTAGCGGCTTCTTCATCTAAATTGACACCAGAAACATTTTGTATAGCCGCATCAGCTTGTTTAGTAATATTGTCTGCTGAGGTTGAACTTAACTCTAATTCTCTGGTTTTACTACCAATCTGATTAACCATTTTTGCATAAGCCGTCTGAAAACTGATGGTACCACCATTCATAACTGGCTTGGTTTGCAAGTCAATCATTTTTAGAATATTGCCATTATCGCCTGACCTAACTGGATTATTAGACGATGCCGCAGCAATTTGACTATTATTTGTCAGATTTAAACTAATACTTGATCCATCAGCAGAAATAGCAAAAAAATCGCCGCCTGGGTTACCATCTGCCGTAAAACCTTGAGCATTTTGATCATTCATGCTTTGGGCAAAGGCTTTCATAATATCAGTTAATGCGTTTTCAGCTTTAGCTAAATCCCCTGATCTAAAATCTAACAAGCCTCTCAAAGCACCACCACCTAGATTATTAGGTGTAATCGTTGCTTGAGCATCATTTGAACCATAAGCCACGTCTAACTGACTGGCATCAGAAGCTGATTGCACCGAATAGAGCTTATATATCGCCCCATTCACAACCAAAGGTTGACCATTAGCAATGTAAACATCGTATCGATCATCTTGCCTGACCACATTGGCTTTAACTTGCTTACTGAGATCATCCACCAATTTATCGCGCGCATCTAAAAGATCATTAACCGGTTTACCATTAGCGGCTGTTTGTGCTTGACCTATAACAGAGTTTAAGACTGAAATTTGCTCCGCTATATTATTAATATCATCGACACTGGTAGTAATTTGATCATTAATGCCTTTACCGAAACTTTTCAATCTATATTGTAAATCGTTAAAACGCGAGGTTAAAGCATCTGCAGTGGTTAACAAAGCCTCTCTTGCGGGCTCATCGCTCGGCGCTGATGATAGATTGTGTAAGCCATTGAAAAACTCCTGCATGGCTGGCGACAAGCCAGCATCAGGATCAGAAAGCATGTTGTTAATCTGTTGGATTTGATCAAATTGAGTTTGCAATTGACTACTGGTCGCTTGTGCCGAAACTTTATTATCGACTAAGAAACTGTTGTAAGCTCTCTGCACGCTGGCGACTTGAACACCCGAACCATTATTGGCATAGCCCATAATCGAATCAGGCATGATCGCCACTTGTTGAACCGACTGACGGCTATAGCCAGGAGTAGCAGCATTAGCAATATTTTGGCCTGTAGTATTGATTCCCGCTTGAGCGGCGACCAATGCACTTTGTGCGATACTGAAAATGTTAGCCATATTGCCTCCTTGGATAAGCGTGTAATAAGTTAAACCGATACTGCTATAACGACCGGAAATTTGAAAACTTGATAGTATTTAAAAAATAATTAGCTGGACTCAATCCGCTGAATCACTTTCATCAATTTATTGGCGTAAGCTGGATCGGTTGCATAACCGGCTTTTTGCAAACCTTGAGCAAAACCTTGAGGGGTTTGACCATTAGCAATTACATTGCCATAGCGAGGACTATTGCTTAATAACTGCGCATAATCACGAAATGCTTCAGATTCAGAATTATAGGCTTTAAACCTAGCAACCACTTTTCTAGGCACACCATCGATGTATTCTGTCGTGGTAATTTCTGCAACTTTGCCTTTCCAATCAGATCCGGCTTTAATCCCGAACAGATTATGACTAGAACTGCCATCAGCCATATTGATTTCACGCTGCCCCCAACCACTCTCCAATGCGGCCTGCGCCAGAATAAATGACGATGGAATGCCAGTTAACTGCTCGGCTTGTTTGGCATGAGATTGCATTTTGTTGCAAAAATCTTGAACCGAGCCTGATGCCGAAGGGTTTTTTGAAACTGATGCCGATTTATCCATCATACTCAAATCAATATCGGCCATTGGTGCCAAATGAGCGATATTTCTTAACACGGCTGAGCGTAAATGACTTTCCGCTACATTAGGCAGCAGATTCGAGGCGACATAAGCTGTCGATTGTTTTTGAGATAAAGCTGCATCGGGATTATTTTTATTTATTTGCTGGATTAGCATATCCGCCAAGCCCATACCGCGATTAGCAAGGGTTTGACTGAGCTGTTGGTCGTACATTGATGTGTACAATGCTTTTTCATGACTTTCAAATAATCCACCTTCCGGCGTCGCTTTGCGCATACTTTGCAACATCATGTTAATGAACAAGGCTTCAAATTGCTTGGCAGATTGTTTTAACGCTTCGGGTGAATTCTGTTGCGCCATATTTCTTAACTTAGCGACACCTTGCACATCCATCGCCAAATCATTATTACTCACCAAACCAGCCATATTAAATCACCTCAAGTTCGGCATGTAAGGCGCCGGCAGCTTTCATTGACTGTAAAATCACCAACAAATCTTGCGGTGATGCACCGATACTATTTAAAGCTTTAACCACATCCGACAATAAAACCCCAGAATTCAAGACCATCATTTTACCTACCGATGCAGGTACAGGCTGAGTGACCAATGGATTGTCACTAACAACAATCGAAATATCACCATGCGATACCGCACAATTATCCAAAGTTACAGCCTGATTCATCACCACCGAACCAGAACGGGTGTTTAAGACGACTTTGGGCACAACAGGCTCAGCAGGAACATCTAACATTTCCATTTGACCAATAAATGCCACTCTATCGTTGTAATTTTGTGGTGCACGCACTTGAATCACGCGACCATTTTGGGCTTGTGCAGCGCCATTACCAAAGCGCAAATTAAGCACTTCAGCAATCCGCCCCGCGGTACTAAAGTCGTTATCTTTCAGTTCGAGCATGACATAATTTTCATCACCCAAACTACTTTCCACTAACCGCTCGACAGTCGCACCATTTTTAATCATGCTGACTTTACCCGCCAAGGCTTGAGGCCCTGACGCGATGGGTGTTAAACCATTACCAATAGTTAGATTGCCTTGCGCAATGGCATAGATTTGACCATCAGCCCCTTTCAATGGCGTCATTAATAAGGTCCCTCCACGCAAACTTTTGGCGGTACCGATTGAAGAAACCGTTACATCAAAGGTTTGTCCAGGTTGAGAAAAGCCTTCCATTTGACCGGTTACCATCACTGCTGCAAGATTTCTACTTTTAGGATTAGTCCCTGGCGGCAAATTAACCCCCATTTGCTGCATCAGATTCAAAACCGTTTGATTGGTAAATGGGGTTTGGTCTCCAGTTCCTTCCAAGCCACTCACTAAGCCATAACCAATCACCTGATTATGTCTAACGCCTTGAACTCCTACTAAATCTTTAATTCGTTGAGCGTTAGCAATAGAGGGATAAATCAACACAATGGCTAAACAGACATTGAACCAGCGTGACTTTTTAGTGCAAACAATGTTCATAACAGCAATACTGTAGAGAAGATTCGATTCAGCGATTTTAATATTTCAGCAGGATCTACTTGGGTGTTGGTGCGGTATTCGACTCTAGCGTCGGCTAATTTAGTTGAAGGTATCGTATTGCCAATCTCGATAGTGATAGGGGTAACCACGCCTGATAAGCGAATAAACTCTGTGCCTTTATCCATGCCAATTTGCTTTTCACCACTGACCAACAAATTGCCATTAGGTAATACTTCGATCACTGTCACAGCAATACTGCCAGAGAAGTTGTAACTAGCACTACCCGCGGCTTTGCCATCAGATTGAATTTTGGTTTCCTCAGCCGCTTCCATGCCTGCAATTTTCAAACCAAACATTTTGTCCAAATGTGCATCAATCTTACCGGTTTTGTTATCTGACGCGGTATTCTTCTTATCAGCAGAAACCTTTTCTCTAATAACAACCGTTAAAACATCGCCTACAGCACGAGCACGGTAGTCCTCAAACAAAGGTCGAAATGAAGCAGCTTGAAAAATAGCGCCATTCTTACTGACAGGAGGCGGCATGACCGCTTCGGGACGAGCGGTGGTCTGATGCGGCACAATTGATGTTGGTGCTACAGCACAACCGGTCAGCACCAAAAACATAGTCATCAATAAACAGCGGATCATATTGATTCTCTAACTATTACAACTGAGCAAGTTTTTGTAACATTTGATCAGAAGTAGTAATCGCTTTACTACTAATTTCATACGCTCGCTGGGCTTGAATCATATTGGTCATTTCTTCAACCACGTTAACATTAGACGTTTCTATATAACGCTGTGCCAGATAGCCCATCCCATTACTATCGGGAAGATTAACAACTGGCGCACCGGAAGCAGCCGTTTCCACATAAAGATTTTCACCTTTTGCTTCTAATCCGGCTGGATTGATAAAGCTGGCTAATTCGATAGCACCAATTTGATTCGGAGTCACAGCACCAGGCTGAGTAACCGAGACGGTGCCATCACGACCAACGGTTAAGCTCAATGCATCGATAGGTACAAACATTGCCGGCTGGACTTGATAACCACTCGATGTCACTAACTGACCTTGACTATCAACCTGAAAAGAGCCATCACGGGTATATGCCAAAGTACCATCCGGCATCATGACTTGGAAAAACCCTGAGCCTTGAATAGCAACATCTTTATCATTACCGGTTTGTTGTAAGTTACCTTGTGTAAACAAGCGCTCTGCAGCCACTGCTTTCACCCCGGTTCCCAACTGCAATCCTGATGGCAACTGGGTTTGCTGAGATGACTGGGCACCAGGTTGACGAATATTCTGATACAACAAGTCCTCAAACACCGCTCGGGAACGTTTAAAACCGTTAGTACCAACATTAGCTAAATTATTGGTAATAACATCAAGCTGAGTTTGCTGAGCTTCTAGTCCCGTTTTAGCAATCCATAATGACCGTATCATAGCCCCTCTTTATTTAATAATCGTGATGAGCATTAGCTCAGGTTCATAATCTGACTAGCTTTGGTCGCATTATCTTCAGCTTTTTTCAGCATGTCGATTTGCATTTCAAACTGGC
Organism: Methylomonas koyamae; assembly: GCA_945877625.1. Classification (GTDB taxonomy): domain Bacteria; phylum Pseudomonadota; class Gammaproteobacteria; order Methylococcales; family Methylomonadaceae; genus Methylomonas; species Methylomonas koyamae_C. Next base: position 17,633 of record CAMCSF010000003.1, read on the forward strand.
GCCCCAAACTAATCATCTTAACCATGGTTTCAACCACATTGACGTTACTATCTTCCAATGCCCCGCCTTGTACACGCACCGATAAATCCGCTGGTGCAGGAGCACCATCAGTAGTACGAAACAAACCATCATCGCCTCGCTTCAGGGTTTCCTGAGGGGGATTGACTAATTTGATTCGACCAATCATTTCCATAGCCACCGGCGTAGTTCCCGGCACCAATGAAGAAATCGTGCCATCTTTACCGATCATCAACGGCGAATCGTACTGAAGTGTAATTGGTCCGTTTTCACCCACCACAACCTGCCCCGCTTCGGTTTGCAAGGTACCGTTTTGATTCACTTTTAAGGAACCTGCTCTGGTATAAGCCTCGCTACCATCAGCGGCTTGAACCGCAATCCATCCATTGCCCTCAATGGCCATGTCTAAATTACGCCCCGTTTGCTGAATAGCACCGGGTGAAAAATTAGCACCTGCTGTTTGATCAACAACATGAACCCGAGTCTGCAAGCCTTTACCGAAAATAGGCACTGCGCGAAAACTATCAATTTGCTCGCGAAATCCTGTAGTCGCTGCATTTGCCATATTATGAGAAACAGTGGTCTGCTGCTCCATAATATGTTTAGCGCCAGTCATAGCGGTATAAATTAAACGATCCATATCAATAATCCCAAAACGATAAGAAATTTAAGCGTTAACGTGACAGATTAACTATATTCTGCAAAATTTCATCCTTTTTCTTCGAAACTTCCGCTGCTGATTGAAACGCCCTTTGTGCTGAAATTAATTTCATCATTTCTGTGGTTAAATCAATATTAGAATCCTCAGTAGCAGAACCTTCGATAGAACCGAATTTCAGATCAGCATTTGAACTGGTAGAATCTATCATATTAGGGCTCTTTTCCCATTTACCTGAAAATGGGACCGGACTACCATCCCAACCGACACTGAAACTAGCACTTTCTTTCCATTTATTACCCCCCGTTGCTATTAATCCATTTAAATTATCAAATCTTATCAATGCAACTTGAGCTACTTTAACACTATTACCATTACTATATTCGGTCGTGATGACGCCGTTTGGCGCTACTTTATAGCTCACCACATCACCTTTTCCAAAACCATCTTGCCGATTACTTTCTGCAGCAAAACTACCACTATATTGACTGGTCCCAGCAAAATTTAAGTTAAAATTAGGTGAGTTAAAATCGGTACTACCGTAGGGATCATTAAACGTCATATTTGGATCACCATCAATTACCAACGCACCCGAAGAAAAATTTAATGAAATACTATTTTCTGCAGGATATATTTTAGATGGAATTGCCAATGAATCAACCAACTGAGAATTAACCGCCCATGTTGAAGTATCTTTTTTAGTATAAAAAGTTTTCAAATCATATTGATCACCATTATCATTATACACTTTGGTAACTGTTGAATGATTATAGGTTTTAGGATCTATAGAATTAAAATCAACATCAATTGGATCAACCCTTGAATCTAAAGTAAGCTTTAAATCCACATTCTTTGTTGGAGTGGATTCATTTGTAGTAGGTATTTTTATAGGAACTAAGTCAACATCCGAAGCCTTTTGATAACCCGTTAGTCTATCTCCAGCCATATTGACAACATACCCCTCGCTATCGACCGAAAACTGACCATTGCGGGAATAAACAACTTCACCGCTGTTAGTATTAGTATTGGTAGTATTGCTATTAGTCGTTTTGCTTTCCAATCTAAACAAACTATTACCATTAATAGCCATATCAAGCGGATTACTGGTAGCAGTAATATTGCCTTGCGTGAAATTCTGAATAGAATCTACACGTCTAACATTGTTACCTACCGGTGATAAAGCGCTAGCAATAATATCGTTAAAACTAGCACCTTTAAAACCAACCGTATTAGCATTAGCGATGTTATTGCCTAATATTTCAAGATTACGCTGCGCGGCTTGTAAAGCCGATGGATCAAGTTGAAAACCCATAATAATTCCTTGATTTTTACTCTAAATAATTACCGAATTTCTCGTATATCTGATAATGCAAAATCACCTAAATTGGTTGAATTCAGTTTAGCAACCCCACCTGAAAGCGAAACGTTATCAACCTTACCGAGTGATAAGCTAGGTACAGTTATAGCTTTACCGTCTTGAAGCGCTTCTATTTGGAAGCTATAAACCCCATCACTAGCTACTGAGCCGCTATCGGTTTCGCCATCCCATAATAAACTTTGCACACCTGCGGTTTGTGGCCCTAAATCCATGGTGTGAACAACATTACCGCCACTATTAAGAATGGTCACTTTTAAGTCATCAACACCTTGAGACAATTCCATACCCATTTCAGCACTGCCTTGGGCCAGCTTTAGACTGTTACCAGGCACTAAAACAGTATGCCCTAATAAAGAAGCCGCTTTCATTGAATCACTACTTTTCACATTACCGGCAATTGCTGAGAGCGTCTCATTCAGTTTGTTGATACCAGACACCATATTGATTTGCGAAATCTGGGTTGTCATCTGTGAGTTATCCATTGGATTTAATGGATCCTGATTTTTCATTTGCGCAATCAATAACTTCATAAACCGAGATTGAGTTTCATCGGGACTACTAGTCGTTATCTGATTATTTGTAGCTGTGGTTGTACCCGCACTACTCACACTATTAATTGCCATAACAGCCACCTCCTGAATTATTGACCTAGCGTCAGTGTTTTAAGCAGCATCGATTTAGCTGCATTTAAAGTATCAATGTTGTTTTGATAAGAACGGGAAGCGGACAGCATATTCACCATTTCTTCAGTGACATTGACATTGGGCATAGCCACATAGCCATTACTATCGGCATTGGGGTGACCTGGGTTGTAAACCATTTTAGGTGGCGCCGTATCTTCGATAACTTTAGAGACTTTAACAGTAGCATCCTTATCACCACCAACAGGTACTGTCATAAATTCAACTTGTTTTGCTCGATAAGGCTGGTCATTAGGGCCTACTGCACTATCAGCATTTGCAATGTTACTGGCGACAGCATTTAAGCGTTTGCTTTGTGCCGACATCGCAGAGCCAGCAATGTTAAAAATATTGAGTAAAGACATTGGGGTTATCCTTGAAGAACACTTAATAATTCTTTGATGTCATGGTGAGCCATCGCTACATCTGATTCATAACGCATGGCATTTTCAGCAAATGCATTGCGCTCAACATCCATATCAACCGTATTGTCATCAAGATTATTTTGCGTAGGTTTACGAAAAAAAACGCTAGGATTTTCAACAATGGATTGGCTAGATAGATGGACTGGATTAGTCTTTACGAGCGGTAGACTATTAGCATCCTGAGTTTGCGACATTGCTGACTGCATGGCTTTATTGAAATCAAAATCGCGGGCTTTAAAACCGGGAGTGTCGGCATTTGCAATGTTAGACGCCAAAATTTGCTGACGCTGACTACGCAAACGCAATGCGTTTTCATAATACCCTAGCGCACTATCTAATTTTCCTGCCATTACAATACCTCTTGGCTGTCTAAAATGTTTGAAATCCAAAACCAACGGATTTTTAGATCTCTGATTTTAAGCAAATTTGACACAGTTCATTTGACTAATAAGCAGTCAAAATAGACTTTAGTTCAAGGCTTTGAATTGTGTTATTTAACCCCTTGAATCGATATACTGACACGATGAAACAAAAGACCTCTTCACGCAAAAAGCGCTATCAAAAACTGATATTGGTAACATCAGTAGTGTTATCTGAGCTAATGCCTCAAATCGCTTGGTCTCAACAAGCCAATCCAGCACAAAATCTTCAACAACTGAGAGATGCCGCCATTGTTTACCTGCATCGCTTGCCAGCACTAGACCCCGATAGCCAAATTAACGTCCCTCCACTCGATCCAGCACTAAAACTAAGCCAATGCAGCAATTTGGATTTTTTTCTGCCTAATCCTAATATACAGCGAGGTAATTTTCGCTTAGGTGTACGTTGCGCAGAACCACAAACTTGGTCAACATTCTTAAGCGTCAGCGTCATAGAACCTAAAACCTACTTTGTTACACGAAGAGCTTTGCTAAAGAACCATCGATTGAAACTTGAGGATTTGGTTCGCAGTAAATCTTACAATTTAAACAACATTGCCAACCTAATCACCGATCCGCAACAATTTATCGACCGTCATTTAGCTCGCCCACTACCGGAAGGTAGCACACTAAAAACCTACGACTTGGGTGCCGACCCCAGCTTAATGAGAGGTCAAACGGTAAAAATCATTATCTCGAACTCAGGTTTTAAGATCACTAACCAAGGCCAACTATTAGCGAATGCAATTCCAGGACAAACCGCACGAGCTAAAACAGCATCGAATCAAATCGTCACAGGCATTGCTAGAAGCGGGGGCATCTTAGAAATCGACTTACATTAGAACGTGTGAAAAAAATTTCCTAAACCCTAAAGTTCCTCTATTATCTGCCGTTATAAGTAACAAAGATCAATCATAAACACTTTACCCTCACAAAAAGACAATAGGTATCGCCATGAAAATAGACACAACATCAGGAAAAGTGTCCGCACTTAACAATATCGGCCAGCCTAAAAGCAATTCCAAAATCGCCAGTAACGAATCTACTAATAAGGCTAACGCTGATACAGTGCAAATATCTAGCCAACTATCGGACACATCGCCCACATTTAATTCAGAGAAAGTGGCTGAGATTAAGGCTGCAATTGCTGAAGGTCGCTTTACAGTGAATCCTCACGCTGTTGCTGACAGCTTGATTTCAACTGTTCAAGACTTAATTAAATCAAGCACTGACGCTGATTAAACCGATGAGCACTGTCGATCAATCACTATCGTCGCTACTATCTGACGAGCTCACTCTAATTGAGCAACTTGAAACAGTATTACAGCAAGAACGTGATTGTTTACTGACAGATGACCTAGAATCACTGCAGACCAACACACAAACCAAATCAGAGTTAGTGCTGAAGTTGACGATTGCTAACCAACAGCGATTGGCGAAACTGACTGAAAATGGACAGCCAAAAGATGCACAAAGCATGAAAAACTGGCTAGCGCAATCTACTGATCAAGCATCAGAAAAACTCTGGGAAAGATTGCTAACTATCACCCAAAACACCAAAGAGTTAAATAATGCCAATGGCTTATTACTTAACAAGCTTGTCGCTCGAACTCAGAATGCACTAAATTTCTTAGAGAGCCATTCTAACAATACAACCACTCTCTACGGCCCAGATGGCCAAAACGCCATTTCATCATTTAAGCTAAACATCTCCATCTAGCCCCAATTTTAAGCGTCAAGATTAAATTACGGGTAATTTACCTCGCTAATCTAGCAAACCCCAAAGCTTTAAAACCGTGATAATTACAGATTCGATACTGCCTTCAATTTGGCACATCTAATAGGGATAAATCATGGCCGAAGAAAGCGATCAGGAAAAGACCGAAGAAGCATCTCCCCGAAGGTTAGAAAAAGCACGCGAAGAAGGCGATGTTCCGCGATCACGAGAATTGGCTACATTCTGTGTCTTATTAGCTGCTACACTTGGCTTTTGGATTTATGGCAATGCGATGATCGCTCAACTCAAGCATATGCTATATAAAAGTTTAAGCTTTGAACGTATACAAGTAATGGACCCCAGCCGATTAGCCATTGATTTATCACAACAATTGTTTGATTTGTTACTGGTGTTTGCGCCCTTTGTCGGTCTAATACTATTAGCCGCATTAGGGTCACCCATGCTCATCGGTGGCTGGTTATTTAATAGCAAAGCACTTGGCCCTAATTTTAATAAACTGAACCCAATCCAAGGCATAGCCAATATGTTCTCTAGTAATTCATTAGTTGAATTACTTAAGGCTATTGGTAAAACATTATTAGTTGCGAGCGTGGCCTGGGGCGTAATGCGATCCCATGTCGATGATATATTTGCCTTGGTTTCTGAGGCCTTAATCTTGGCATGCACACATCAAGGTCAGCTATTATTAGCCTGCTTTACTGCAATGGTTTTTGCGTTTGCTTTAATAGCGCTTATTGATGCACCCTATCAAATGTATCATTACTCAAAAAAGTTGATGATGACTCGTCAAGATTTACGCGATGAAGCCAAAGAATCAGATGGCAATCCAGAAATTAAAGCTAAAATTCGCGCTCAACAACGTGAAATGTCAAGACGCAGAATGATGGCAGCGGTACCTAGCGCCGACGTTGTTATCACTAACCCTAGTCATTATGCTGTAGCCCTGAAATACCCAGAAAGCGCGAATCACGCCCCGTTGGTGATTGCTAAAGGCATGAATGAAGTTGCAGCGAAAATCAAACAAATTGCTACCGAAAATAATATAGTCCTAATGGAAGCCCCGCCTCTAGCTCGAGCGCTTTATCATCATGCTGAATTAGATGAGGAAATACCAACCACTCTATACACTGCGGTCGCACAAGTCCTTGCTTATGTTTTTCAATTACGGACTTGGAAAAAAACAGGTGGCTTAGCACCTATGATTCCAGATTTTGTACCTGTACCCGCTGATATGGACCCCTTAAACTCGGAGAAACGCTAGATGAATATGAGCAAATGGCTGACAGGCATTAATGGTTCAGCATTAGCAGCGCCAGCACTAGTGATTATCATGCTGGCCTTAATGGTGTTGCCTGTTCCATCTTTTGCTTTAGATGTATTTTTTAGTTTCAATATTTCACTGTCGATTATAGTTTTACTAACAGCACTATACACAGTTAGTCCATTAGATTTTATGGCTTTTCCTGCTGTGTTATTAATCACCACTATGTTAAGACTATCACTTAACGTTGCCTCAACTCGTATAGTTTTAACGGAAGGTCATAATGGCCCTGATGCTGCTGGAAAAGTGATTGAAGCTTTCGGCCACTTTCTAATTGGCGGCAATTATTTAGTTGGTGTTGTTGTATTTATCATCCTTACCATTATCAACTTTGTGGTCATCACCAAAGGCGCCGGCAGGATCGCTGAGGTAGGTGCTCGCTTTGCCTTAGACGCAATGCCCGGCAAACAAATGGCGATTGATGCGGATTTAAACGCTGGGTTAATTGGTGAAACAGAAGCACGAGAACGCCGTAAATCAGTTGCACAAGAAGCCGAGTTTTATGGCGCGATGGATGGTGCTAGTAAATACGTACGAGGTGATGCGGTCGCGGGGATTGTCATCGTTATCGTCAATATGGTCGGCGGCTTATTAGTAGGAATGATTCAACATGAGTTAGATTTTTCTAAAGCTATCGAAACTTACACCATGTTAGCTATCGGTGATGGATTAGTCGCCCAACTTCCTTCCTTAATTATTTCTGTAGCCGCTGGTGCGGTAGTTTCTAGGGTTGTTAGTGATGAAGATGTTGGTAGCCAAATGGTTAACCAATTGCTGATGAAACCACAAGTCTTGTACATCACCGCCGGTATTATTGGTGGCCTTGGTATGATTCCTGGAATGCCTCACCTAGCATTTTGGCTATTAGCTGCCTTAATTGGCGGTAGCGCTTATCATTATCAACACAAACCAAAAACCACGCCTGCAATGGAACAGGCGCCTAATCCAAGCACGCCCACCGAAGTTGAAGAAGTGAGTTGGAAAGATTTAGCACCCATTCAAACTTTGGGTTTAGAAGTTGGATATCGACTAATAACCTTAGTTGATAAAGCGCAAGGCGGTGAATTGTTCCGCCGAATAAAAGGAGTTCGCAGAAAATTTGCTCAAGAAGTTGGCTTTTTACCTCCATCAATCCATATTAATGACAATTTGGAACTGAGTCCTTCCACTTATCGTATTACACTAAAAGGCGTGGAAATTGGCTTAGGTGAAACACAACCTGGTCAATTTATGGCCATTAATCCTGGTATGGTTACTGGTAATTTAAATGGCACACAGACCACCGATCCAACATTTGGCTTACCTGCTGTGTGGATTGGCCCACAGATGCGTGAGCAGGCGCAAGCCATGGGATACACGGTGGTAGACGCAAGCACAGTAGTTGCTACCCATTTAAACCAATTGATGATGGAGTACGCTAGCGAACTATTAGGACGTCAAGAATTACAAGCGTTACTTGATCATATTGGCAAAGATTCGCCGAAACTAGTAGAAGATTTAACGCCTAAATTATTACCACTATCAACGCTACAAAAAATTCTCCAAAACTTATTATTTGAAGACGTACATATCCGAGATATGCATACAATTATTGAAACCCTTGTTGAATACGCATCTCAAACTCAAGATGCCAACTTTCTAACGGCAATGGTACGTATTGGATTGAGTCGAGCTATTGCTCAACAAATTGCCCCCAACAGTAAAGAGATTCCTGTAATGGCTTTAGATAATCGATTGGAGCAACTTTTACTACAATCACTGCAAAGTAGCGGGCCTGATGGTAGCGCTATCGAACCAGGCTTAGCAGACACATTGATGACACAAACCGCACAAAGTACACAGATGCAAGAACAATTAGGCTATATTCCAGTATTACTTGTTCCAGGCCCACTTAGACCTATGTTAGCTCGTTTTCTCCGCCGCAGTTTACCTCAACTAAAAGTACTATCTCATGCTGAATTACCCGATTCATACATCATTAAAGTAACCAATCTTGTTGGAGCATTAATATGAAAGTTCAACGATTTTTTGCTGTTACTACTCGAGAAGCTTTGGCGCAAGTGAGAGAGGCATTAGGGCCAGATGCAATCATTTTGTCAAATCGCAACATTAATGATGGTGTGGAAATTTTGGCATCTCATGAACGAGATTTTTCATTCGCTGTTGAACAATCACAACAGGACGCCCCGCCTCCCCCCAAAAAAACTAAGCCGCTTATCACTAATACCGAGCCAGAGCCAGAGCAACAACCAAAATCAAAGTCAAAGTCAAAGTCAAAGCCAGACCCTGAGCCCGATACAACAGCGCCTAACCAAGACGTTACTAACGATTTAAAACTAATCATAGATGAAATTCGCGGTATGCGAGGATCGTTAGAAACTAAATTATCGACATTGACATTGAACGAGGAGCAACCACCCAATTCGGCAAAAGTGGGTATTGTGCGTGAATTAATCGCCATGGGATTTAGCGCCAAATTATCTCGTTATATGGCAGAAAATGCCCCCGAAGACCAAGATATTGAACTGGTTTTAAGCTGGGCTAAAGGTATATTCGAACGCAACTTATCAACCATCAAAAACGATGCCGAAATCTTGGACTCTGGCGGCATTTATGCGTTAGTTGGCCCAACAGGCGTGGGTAAAACCACTACTACCGCAAAACTTGCTGCTCGCTATGTCATGCGACACGGTGCCAGTAAATTGGCTTTAATTACCACCGATAATTACCGGATTGGTGCCCATGAACAATTACGCATTTACGGTGACATCCTCGGTGTTATGGTGCACTCAGTTAGTAACGAAACTGATTTAAGCATTACATTAGATAAACTTAAAACCAAACATACTATATTGATTGACACTGTTGGCATGGGCCAACGCGATAAAATGGTTTCTGAACAAATTACTATGTTATCAGGCACAGAAACACCCATTAAACATCTGCTTTGTCTAAATACCACTAGCACTATCGAGACTTTAAATGAAGTTGTGGCAGCTTATCGCGGCTCAAATTTAGCAGGTTGCATTCTGACTAAACTGGATGAAGCTGTGACCTTAAGCAATGCTTTAGAAGTGGTATTACGACAAAAACTAAAACTGTTTTATTTTGGTACAGGTCAACGAGTACCTGAAGATTTGCATCTAGTAAAAGCCGGAATATTAGTTGATCACGCTTTTAAATACCGCCATTCCAATAGCGCTAACCGACTTGAAGACGATGAATTAGCAAATTTAATGGCTTCAACTACTCCCTACAATTCAGATTTAAAGAGTATTTATGTCGAGTAATTCAGGCTTAGACCAAGCGGCGGGCTTGCGTAGTTTACTGGGTACAACGGAAACCCGCCGAGTATCATTTCTTTCAGCCATCCCGGCGGCTGAAAAAAATCAAGTGTTACTTAATCTAGCAGCGGCACTCGTGCAAAAAGGTAGTGATATACACTTATTGGATGCAAGCCTTGATGTTGAAGGTATCAGTACAATTAACCCTGGTAAATTACATTACAGCCTTTCTGATGTCGCAACGGGACAGGCCTCGCTATCGTCTGCTTTAGTTGAACATGACAGCGGAATACATTTAAGTAAATTATCAACACAATCGATAAGCAATTTAGCTAACCAAAACAAGGCATTAGCAAGACTGTCCGAGGCTGTACTAGCGATTAAGCCGGAAAGTAATTTTTGCTTCATCGACACCCATTTAGATAACGACAATCCGTTCATACTACCGGAAATCTCGGAAGGTGATGTAGTGGTTATGGCCACGACTACGGCTGATTCAATCAAATCGGCTTATTTACAAATCAAAGCCTTACATGCAAAACTTGGTCGCCGTCCTTATCATATATTAGTTGTTGGTGGCTCTGAACAACAAGCAAGCTTAATTCAGCAAAATATGAGCCAAGCAACCAATTTATATCTCGCTGTGCCGCTGATATCTCTAGGCGCAATCCCAACTGATGATTCTCTGGCTCGTGCAACACAAATGAGCAAATCCGTAGTAGAAGCCTATCCTACAGCACCGGCCGCTACCGCTTTTAGAGAAATTGCCAGTAAGTTGATTGATCACGCAAGAACAATTAGCGCCACACCATCCGACAACCAAGAGGAATAACGCCATGTACGATGCAAAAGGTCGAACAGGTAAACAACAAATTCTCCAGGAGCATATTCAGTTAATAAAAAAACTGGCACACCAACTTAAAGCGAAGTTACCAGACAATATTGAGATCGACGACTTAATCCAAGTTGGCATGATTGGTTTATTAGATGCAATGAGCCGTTACCAAGACACCCAGCAAGCCCAGTTTGAAACTTATGCCGCGCAAAGAATAAAGGGCGCAATGCTGGATGAATTACGAAGCATGGACTGGCTACCTCGTAGCATGCGTCAAAATATGCGCAAGGTTGAAATAGCCATTAACGAAATAACACAAACAGTTGCCCGCCAGCCTACAGACCAAGAAATTGCCAACAAATTGGCTTTACCAGTAGACGAATATCATAAATTCCTCGCTGATAATCATGGCCACCAATTACTGTATTTTGAAGACTTTCATAGCGAAGATGAAAGCGATGACTTTCTTGATCATTTCAACCCCGAAGGCGACAGTGATGATCCACTAAAAGAACTGATGGATAGTAATTTTCGTTCTGTTTTAGCAGAGGCAATTGAATCGCTGCCAGAACGAGAAAATTTGGTCATGGGCCTATATTACGAGCAAGAGCTTAATTTAAAAGAAATCGGTGCTGTTTTAGATGTCAGTGAATCGAGAGTCTCACAATTGCACAGTCAGGCAATTGCACGTATCCGCAGCAAATTAAGGGGGGGCGAATGGATTGGGGAAGCTTAGCGGGTTTAGTTCTAGGTTTAATCGCAATTATCTTAGGCCAATGGATTGAAGGCGGTCAAATCAGTTCATTAATACAACCGGCAGCATTTGTGATTGTCTTAGGCGGCACTTTAAGCGCGGTTTTATTACAAAATGGATTGACCAACATGGTGCGGGGTATTCGTATGCTACGCCGCGCTTTTATACCTCATAGAGACTTTTATCCCGAGCTAACCGAAACCATTAACACTTGGAGTGCTACTGCAAGAATGGAAGGTTTTCTAAATCTGGATCGACATATTGATACTCAACCTGATCCATTTATTACCAAAGGTTTAAGTATGGTGGTCGATGGCGTCGAATTACAAAAAATTCGCGATATTTTAGACATCGACATCAACAGCTACGAACGCGATCAACGATTGGCAATTAAAGTATGGGAAGCCGCTGGCGGTTACTCACCAACCATGGGAATTTTGGGCGCTGTACTCGGTTTGATACATATCATGGAAAATCTGACCGATCCTAACTTGTTAGGCAAAGGTGTAGCGGTTGCCTTTGTTGCGACTATTTACGGCGTATCTTTCGCCAATTTAGTATTTTTACCCATCGCTAACAAACTAAAACAACATTTGCAGATTGAAATTTTGAAACGGGAAATGTTAGCCGATGCATTTTTGTCCATCAAACAAGGCGAACATCCCTTGTTAATTGAACAACGTATGAGTAGTTATTGGCATCAGGACCCTAACTATGGCGCGTAAACCGATTCCTGAAGAAAACGAATCAAACGACCGCTGGCTTTTATCGTATGCCGACTTTATTACGCTCATGTTTGCCTTGTTTGTCGTGCTTTATGCCATGTCTTCAGTGCAAGACATGAAATTTCAGCAATTATCAAGATCGTTAGGTTCAGCACTAGGCTCTGAGAATATCAACACCGCTATCACTACCAGCACAGAAACGATTGCCCCAATTAATCTCCCCGCATTAACACCCGTTGCTCCACCCGCTATTCATATCATCGACACCTTACTTGACGAGGGATTACCCGCTGTCGCTACAGAAACAATTAAACTGCCTCCAGAACCAGAATTAATAACAGTAGAGCCACAAATAATACAGCCTACAGAAGAAGCAGGACTAACCCCCGAAGACAAACAGCATCAATTACAAATTAAACGCGAACGCTTGGAAATGACCAATATCGCCAACCATTTGGAACATCGTTTATCAAGCTTAGTGAATCAAGGCAAAGTAAGAGTAACCCAATCTAACTGGGGCATTACTGTAGAAATTAATGCCAGTATTTTGTTTGCACCTGCCGATGCAACAATTAATCCAAACTCGATTGAAACACTACAATCAATCGCAGAAGTCCTAAAAGACCAACCACAACTGATCCATGTTGAAGGTCATACCGATGACAAAGCGATTAATACTCAACAATTTCCCTCGAATTGGGAATTGTCAGCAGCGCGCGCGGGTAGTGTGATTCGATTATTTATTAATGCAGGGATTGAGGCCAATCGTTTAATAGCGATTGGCTATGCCGATAATAAACCCTTGGCAGCTAATGACACCCCCGAAGGCCGTTTACGCAACCGTCGAGTGCAATTAATGATTATGGCGAAATCGACGCAAGATGTTATACCCCAAGTTGAAGCAACAACGCCGTAAAGACAATAGCCTCAATACCGTCATAGCAAAAAACCAGCGGATTTTTTAAACCAAAATAGCCATCTATAAAGCCACAAGTATTATTGAGTCGGCATTCTCGCGAAAGCCGGAATCTAGGTGGCTGGCTTCAAGGACTGGATTCCCGCTTTCGCGGGAATCACGACTATATCCGAGAATGACTGAAATTCCTGCCTAACCTCCGTTAATAACAAGATCAAGCTTGCAAACGAAATACTTCAATTAAGCCGTGCAAATGTTTTGCCTGATCTTCTAACGACTGCGCTGCCGCTGCCGCTTCTTCTACTAATGACGCATTTTGCTGGGTCACCGAATCCATTTGCAGAATCGCTTGGTTCACTTCAATAATCCCAGTGCTCTGCTCGGCTGATGCCGCCGAAATTTCCGCCATCAAATCGGTCACACGCTGTACTGAGGTAACGACATCGCTCATGGTTTTACCGGCCTGTTCAACTTGCGCGCTACCGCTTTCCACTTTAGCGACTGAATTGGCGATTAAGTCTTTAATTTCTTTCGCCGCTGCTGCTGAACGTTGCGCTAATGAACGCACTTCGCTGGCCACGACCGCAAAGCCTCGACCTTGCTCACCGGCTCTAGCTGCTTCCACCGCCGCATTCAATGCCAAGATATTGGTTTGGAACGCCAAGCCATCAATCACACTAATAATGTCAGCCACTTTATAAGAACTTTCGTAAATCGACTCCATGGTTTTCACCACTTCACCCACCGCATCACCACCCTTGACTGCCACATGAGCAGTTTCCGCCACTAAACTATTGGCTAATCGGGAATTATCAGCATTTTGTTTTACAGTTGAAGCCAACTGTTCCATGCTGGCGGCATTTTCTTCCAAACTCGCCGCTTGCTGTTCGGTACGTTGTGACAAGTCCAAGTTGCCGCTGGCGATTTGTGATGCCGAACTATGAATCGCGGCAACCGAATCAACAATTTCGTTAATCATAGCCAACAAATTATCGCGAGTGGCATTGATACCGTTGGCGGTTGTGCCAAATAAACCGGGGTAATTTTTATCAATTCTTTGAGTTAAGTCACCCTTAGCCAAAGTGTTGGCAATACGAGCAATATCCGACAAACTTTGGTCCGAAGTTTGATTCAATCGATTCAACAATTTGGCCAAGGTTTTTGCATAACCACGACGACTGTCTTCATCCATCCGATAGCTAAAGTCACCATTCGCAGCCCCATCAACCGCTTGCTGAACATCAGAAATAATCGACTGCAAATTAGCTCGCATCACAGCCATCGCCGCCAAAATACTGTCACGATCACCATCACGGACCAGCAAATGAATATTCAATTCGCCAGCGGCGATTTGATTCGCTGCCAACACCGCATCATCTGGATTACCACCAATTTTATGCAACAAGCCCTGATTCAAACGATTTAAAGTTTGGCAAATTTCTAACTCAAAACCCTTTTTATCAGCCAAATTAACATTGCGGGTAAAATCACCTAACACTGCATATTCGACTTGTTGCTGTAATTGCGAAACAATCCGCTGTAATTCTTGTTGCATCAATTTCACAGTGGCTAACAAACTCTCTTTATCACCAGATTGCAATTTAATCTGATTGGATAAATTGCCCTGCGCAATTTGCTTAGCAATCTTCACCACCTCTCGTGGCTCTCCACCTAACTGTATAAGCACAGACTGTGCAATCAAAAATCCAACAACCGTTGTCACCAATAAAGACACTATCAGTATTGCCAGCATAATCGCGCTATCGGTTTCAGTCTGGTCTTTAGCCAAAACCTCATCAGCAGCTGTACGCTGATTCACCAACGGGACAACTTTATCAATCACCCAACGATGCGCTCTATAGGCTTGGACCAAACGCGGCATGACGCTATTAACTGCGTTTTTATCACCCTTCTCTATAGCGGGAATTAACTGATTTAATGCAAGATCATAAAAATTAATCGCTGAGTTATAGGATCTTTCTAAAAACAACTCAGCCATCTCACCCGTCAGTTCTTGTTTTAACCAATAGTCATGACGGGTATCGTATTCACCTTTTAAGGTTTTCAGTTTTTCGATTAACTTATCCTGCTCTTTTTTATCATCAGCATTAACCAATTCGATACTCACCAAATACGACTCAATAATATATTCGGGCGGCGGCAAAATATCAGCCACCAAATCTTTGCCTTGGACGATACGCTGATACAGGGGGCTATTAATTTGCAACTGATGGAGTGTTTGAAACGACCAAAACCCATAAGTCAAAAAGCCAAAAGCAAATAACGCCATTAACGCTGCAAATCGTTGTTTAACAGTAAAGGCATTAATAATTCTATTCATGGAAAAAACCTGTTTAGATGAAAACAAAGAGGGAAAGGAAATCTGTATGCCAAGTCATAACGCTTAACCAATTTTAAAAATCGGTATCGTACCCTACATGGGTTACCGACTTTTAAAACTGTTGAACCTGTTTTATCTAGTTATTTTAAAAGCTAACGAGCAAGCGCTTTTGCTTAAGGAAGAGGCTTATTTCGCCTTATTTTGATTTTTTAACAGATTTTATCGACATCATTTAGCTATCGACAAAGGTGTAGACCGGAATAAACGTAGCGTTTCCGGTGAAGGCTTGATCGCTTGCAATAAGCTCTCTGCCAGAAACGCGACGCTTATTACTGACCTAGTTGTGTCCGATAAATAAGGCTTGCAATGATTGAAAAGACTAGCGAGAAATATCCCAACCAATAGCGAATTTAGAATAATTCAAAGACAACACGATCAGCCTGGGTTTCTGAACCAGCCGCAGATTCCCCCGCGTGACCGCCAGAATCAGCATCATTAGAAAAATTAGCAATCATTTCGCGCAAATAACGGGATTGTTTTTCCAAAATTGAGGCCGCTTCAATCGACTCACCCGCCAAAACATTGTTCATTTGGGTAATCGAATCGATTTGAGTGATCACATCTTTAACTTGATCAATACCAATGCTTTGCTCAGAAGAAGCCAAGGAAATATCGGCCATTAGATCGGTAACACGATTAACCGAACTAACCACTTCGTTAATGGTTTTACCGGCGTATTCAACTCGGGTATTACCGGTTTGAACATTGGCCACCGAAACTTGAATCAAGGCTTTAATTTCTTTTGCCGCAGCGGCAGAACGTTGTGCTAACGAGCGCACTTCACTAGCTACCACCGCAAAACCACGACCTTGCTCCCCTGCTCTGGCGGCTTCCACAGCAGCATTCAGCGCTAAGATATTGGTTTGGAAAGCAATTTCATCAATCACCCCAATAATATTGGCCACTTTATGCGAACTTTGGTTAATCGAGGCCATCGTGCTAATCACTTCGCCAACTGCCTCACCACCTTGTTCAGCGATGCTAGAGGTATCCAATACTAATTGATTAGCCAAACGGGCGTTATCAGCGGTTTGCTTAACCCTTACCAACAGATTTTCCATACTGATGGCGTTTTTCTTCAAACTCACCGATTGCACTTCGGTACGCTGAGCAAAATCCATATTGCCATTACTAATCTGTAACGAAGCGGCGTGAATCACTTCAATCGAACTGGCCATTGCCTTAACCATATCGATTAAGGATTGACGCATTTGATTAACCCCGCTCGCGGTTTCACCAAACAAGCCCGGATAATCGGCATCAATTTGCTGGGTTAAATCGCCTTGGGCTAAGTGATTAGTAATTCGAGAAATATCACTCAAATTCTCTTCAACAATTTCAAATAAACGATTCACTTGCTCGACCAAGGTTTTATTCGAGCCTTTCAAGTTAAGTTCAGATAATCGACCGCTAAAATCACCATGACTAGCGGCATCAACATGATCAATCATTTCATTCAAACGATGTCGACGCTCTTCTAAAGCCTCCATGATGTAATCAAACACCGCTTTGTATTCACCGACTGCTTGTACTTGCACTTGACTAGAAAAATCACCTTCAGCCAAGGCGGCAATTTGCTGTTTAAACACAGTAAATATCGAATCTAAGGTTGAAATAGTGGCGTTGACACTTTGTTTCACCGCCTCAAAATCACCTTCCATCGTCAATTCAACCCGATGCTTAAAATCGCCTTCACTCAGTGCTCTAGTCGATTGGCTAATATCGGCTAGTGAGGTTTCCACCATGTCAGCACTGCGATTAAATAATCGCGCAATCATGCCCAATTCATCATCGCCGTAGTAATCGATTCTGGCTGAAATATCACCACGATCAAAATCCCTAACCCCGCGCCAGACTTGCTGTACTGTTGATTTAGTCTGCTCAGCAATCCAGACAGTTAAAGCCAAACTCAGTAAGGAACTAAACCCCGCTGTCGCAATCACCCATCGTGAATCAAACTGATAGACCGACAATATGCCAGTCCCTAAACTGCCGACAATCGCCACTGTCACTGGTAAAACACTGCGCGCTTTTAACGATAAACCGCCCAAAATACCCGCCGATTTGCGACGCGTGGCAATGGTATCTAGGACAATTTTCTCGCCGCGATTAATTCGGCTATACAGTGTTTCCGCTTTAACGATGGCTTCAGGACTAGGCTTTTTGCGAATTGAGCGGTAACCAAAAATTTGGTTAGAGCCTTTGTAAATCGGTGTCACCGAGGCATGAACCCAATAAAAATCACCATTAGCACAACGATTTTTAATCACCCCAGTCCATTGAGCGCCTGACCTTACCGTACGCCATAAATCCGCATAGGCTTCAGCCGGCATATCAGGATGACGAACGATATTGTGACTTTTGCCAATTAACTCGGCTTCACTATAACCAGAAACCCGACAAAAAGCCGGATTCGCGGCTCGGATAATGCCTTCTGCGTCGGTTTCAGAAATTAAAACCTCACTGGCAAGAAAATCACGCTCTATATCGGTAACAGGCAGATTTGATGTCTTCATAAGGATATTCTCTTAGCGGTAGGCGAGCTTAAGGACATAGCTGCAATAGAAATTCACGTAATTGGGCAAAGTCTTCAGCAGCACGGCTTTTAGGTGCGTAATAACGAATCGGTTTACCGTGAGCAAACGATTCAGCCAAACTAATATCGTTGCGAATACCGGGTAACACTTTAGAACTACCAAATTGCTGGGAAACCCCTTCTTTGACGGTGCGATGCACACGAATATGATCCGACGACATCATCGGTAAAAATCCAGCCACTTTCAGCTTTTTATTCGGCCCTGAAATAATCTTAAACAAGACGCGGGTTAACTGACGCACCCCTTCAAATGACAAGGGATGCGGCACATAAGGCACTAATAACCAATTAGCGGCGATCAAAGCGTTTAACAACAAAATGTCATGGGATGGCGGCGTGTCTAAAATCACCACATCAAATTGATCGACAATCGCAGCCTCGGCCAAAGCGGTTTTTAACACCGTTTCATCACGCAAACCTTCGCCATGTTCAAACAAAGCATCGGCTGGCACTAAGCTCAAACCTTCAAACGCAGTGGACTGAATCGCCGCCGTTAAGCTGGCTTCACGATGACGAAACAAACTGTGAATCGTCGCATCATCTTTACCGACTTTAACCCCCAAACCTACCGCACAATGGCCTTGGGTATCCATATCGATTAACAATACTCGGCGACCCATGGCCGCTAATTCGGCGGCGATATTGACCGAAACGGTGGTTTTACCGGTGCCGCCCTTACGATTAGACACGGCAATCACTTGTAATTGATGTGGCGTAGTTTGCGGTTTATCCATAGTGATTTGGCTCAATTTCTCAGAAAAGTTCTATCTTGGCGCCTGCATCATCATCGCTACTATTGGCATGACGACCTTCTAAAGCCAGATATTCATCTAATACTTGCTGCATTTGCAATGGCAAGGTTTGCAACTCTTCATCCGAAGAATCGACTTTTTCGACAAACTCTTGGAACAAGGCATTCCGTTTATTAACCGCATACTCAATGCGCTCAATCCGCTGTCTAACCACATCTTGAAATTGAATTTGCCCCAACATTTCAGCAATTTCTGCCGCTAATTTAGCGTTATGCTCGGCAACCATTGTGAACAAGGCTTTGTAATGTTGGCGAAGTTGATCGGCACCGTGTTCAATTTCACTGGCTTTCAAGGTCGGACTATCCAAATGCTGCAATAAAGCATTGGTTTCGTCGCTGAGCTTGCGCCCCCGCATAATCAAACTCATGGCCGCATCTTCGGTATCAACCACCACACCATTCAATTGATCGGCCAATACTTCATCCAGACGCATGTGGTTAACCATCATTAACGCCGCCTGTTGATTAGCGATATGAGATTCCTCGGTTTGTTCGGTGATAGCGTTTTCAACTGACATAAGCATTAAGCTCCGGGTAAAACCTGTTTAATAATCTTGAGTAAATCAGCACCGCCCATAGGCTTAACCAACCAACCAGTAGCGCCGAGTTTTTTCGCTTCATCACGACGAGTTTGCTGATTTTCGGTGGTTAACACCAAAATCGGCGTGAAGCGTAAATTTGCCAAAGCCCGCGCGTGTTGAATCAATTCCAAACCGTTCATATTCGGCATATTGATGTCGGTGATAATTAAGTCGGGTTTTAAACCGCCTTTCAACTTATCTAAAGCCTGTACACCATCCGGTGCGGTTTCTACGATAAACCCGGCGATTTCTAAATTGTTTCTGACACTCATCAAAATAGTTGCTGAGTCATCAATCACGAAAATGGTCTTTGCCATAATATTTTTTCCTAAACTAACGTCTATAAATACAATCTCGGTTGCTGCTATTTCGCCACAACAACCACTTTCAACCTCAATCCCACATTAACCCGTTAAAACCGATAAGCTGGAATCAGCACAGCGTTTCCGGCGAAAGCTTTAACGGTTTTCAATAAACTTCCAACCCGAAACGCGGTGCTGATTCGGGCCTACAAAATCACAAAACGGTTTTTAGCCAAGCGCGTAAATTTTCATCTTTCGGCCAAACCGCAATCTGGATTTTTGCGGCAATCAAAACTTGCAAATTCGCTGGGTGCAAATGGCTGCAACGGCTTAAATCGAGCTTGGGATTGCTACGGTTTTGTAGCCAATCCAATAACGATTCGGCTTCATCAACACTAACCACGTCACTAAACACCGCTTGATTTTTTTTATATTCAATCGCCATTACACCAACTCCCTGACATTAAGCACCATTAACACCGAGCCATCGCCCATCAAAGCCGAGCCAGAATAAGCGCCCAAACCAGCCAAAACACCGGTTAATGGTTTCTGAATCACATCAATGGTTTCGTGGAAGTCGTCAACAATCATGCCCATTTGCTCATTGCCGATTCTGACTACCAACACGGCAATTTCATCATCGTCATTCACAATCGGTTCAGCCGTCAAATTCAACAGATTATTTAAAGCTTTCAAAGCGACAATATTGCCGCGTAACACGGTGGTTTTGCTTTGTTTAATGCTGACAATGTCTTTACGAGCAATTCGCACCGTTTCGACCACATTATCCATCGGCACACCAAAAATCTGATTATCCGATTCAATAATCATCACTTTAGTCACCGCCATCGACAATGGCAAGGAGATACGAATTTTAGTGCCTTTACCGACTTGGCTTTCTAGCTGGATATTGCCGTTGACCTTTTCAACCGCAGTACGCACCACATCCATACCAACGCCACGACCGGACAAATCGGACACCACATCAGCGGTCGAAAAACCCGCCGCAAATACCAAATTCACCGCATCACGATCAGTCAATCGCTCCAGTGCCGCCTCATCAATAATGCCTTTTTCATAGGCTTTACGTTTCACGATCACCGGATCAATGCCTTTACCGTCATCGCTAATTTCGATGATGACCTGATCGCCTTCCTGATTAGCGCGAATCGTTAAAGTACCCGTCGCCGATTTACCAGCGGCACGACGTACATCAGGGGTTTCCAGACCATGATCCAAACTGTTACGAACAATGTGAATCAAAGGATCGGCTAAGGCTTCGATAATATTTTTATCGGCTTCGGTATCTTCACCTTCCAAGACCAAATGCACTTCTTTGTCTAATTTGCGCGAAATATCCCGCACCAAGCGTGGGAAACGCTGAAACACAAACGACACCGGCATCATCCGCACTTGCATAATCGCGTCTTGCATTTCTTCGGCGATCCGATTGATCACCGCATACTGGGCTTTAATTTCCCGCGCTAACTCTCGCACCGCATAATGTTCTTCTGCGCGTTGCGCCAAATAAGGCAGCGCATTTTTCGACACCACCATTTCGCCGATTAAATTCATCAAGCGATCAATTTTGGTTTGATCCACTTTTAAACTTTTGGCACTGGCAATTTCTTCAGGACGGCGGCCAAATTTAGGACCTTCCTCAACTGTGCTAGTTTCTGGCGCAGCAAACGGCTGTTCAATAACAGGCTCAGGCGCTACTTCAATTAAGGTTGTTAAGCCTAAAGGTGGAACAGGTTTGACCACTTCTGGCTCGATGACCGCTTCAACAACCTCAACCTCAATGGCTTGCCGCGAAGCCAGCCAATCTAATAGCGGCTGACTGCTTTCTGTACTCAATGACTGCTCAACCGCAATCTCAATCGCCGCCAGCGCTTGCGTGTCGCCCATCGCTTTACAGCAATTTTGTAACACACCTGCAACCGCTTTAACCCGACCAAACTGCCAAGAAGCGCCATCATCCAACATCAAAATCTGCTGTTGAGCGGCAAAAATAGCTTCTAAGGCCGCAGCGTCGTCTTCAGAAATACTCGGCGTTTTTACTGGCTCAGGTTCGACCATCGGCTGTTCAACAATCGCAACAGGTTCAAGCACTGGCGCAGGTTGTTGCGGTTCTGATTTAAGTACTGGTTTGCTTTCAAGCTTGGCTTGCGGATTTAAAACAGACCAATCAGGCGCGGTCAAACTACGCAGTGATTCGATTAAAATCGAAATCGCTTGGTGATTCGGTGGCACCGTATCCAGCAATATAATCAACCAACGCAAGGCTGAAGACAGCCATAAATCGGGATTGCTGAGTTGCAACATGGTTTCGGCAACTTGGCGTAAGCTTGCCAAATCACCGGCTTCTAATTGCTGTAAAGCCTCGGTAACAAAATCTTCATAGACAGGGCCACCATTGGGATTACCTTGCGGAATCACCAAGCCCCAAGGCTGAATTTCAATCAGCTGAATTTGATCGGGGACATAACGAAAATGTTCGATTAACTCTTCGCGTGGCGCGGTGCTAAGGACATGAAAATCCAACACACAGCGATAAGCATCCAAATCCGCCAACAACGGCAATGCTTCACGAACAACAATTTGCCCCCACAAAGTTTCTGGAGTTTGTCGGGCGGTAAAAAACGGATCATCACCTTGAAAAAAACAACCTTCAATCGGCGTATAAACCAGCCAATACAAACTATCGCCCGCCACCGCGCGTTGATAAGCATCGACCCGCACTGATTCGGCTAAATCAGCCAACGGCAAACTCGCCGCATCCAGTGTCGCTACTGGTGTAATAGCAACTGGTTCGGCACTGGCATCGGTCAGTATGGCTTGCTTAGCCATTAACACCCGCAACGCTTCGGCTAAGCGATAAGAATCCACCGCACGCTCAGCGGCAATTTTGCCGTCTTGCTCGATTTCGTCACACAACATCGACACGAAATCCATCGCATCTAGCAATTGATCGGCTAAATGCTGCGAATAAGCCACACGGCCATCGCGTACCGCATCCATCAAATCTTCGCCAGCATGCAAGACGCGAGTCATTTCAGGAAAATCAAACAGGCCACTATTACCTTTTAAGGTATGAACCAGCCGGAACAACTCCACCATCAAATGAGCATCATTAGGGGCTTGCTCCAACTGCATCAGCTTTTCGGCAATACCCTGCAAAAACTCACGCGCTTCCGATAAAAATTGCTCTAACAAGGGATTCACTAGCCAGCCTCCCCAAGTAATAAACGAACATGGGTTAATAACTGCAACGGCTTAACTGGCTTCACCAAATAGCCATTCGCGCCAGCTTTGTAAGCGGCAACTTGGTCGTTAGCAGCGGCTTCGGTAGACACCATAATCGCCGGCACTTGCGAAATATCTTCGCCGCGTAATTCGCGTAAAAAGCCATAACCATCTAGCTTAGGCATGTTGACATCGACGATGTATAAATCAAACGATTCAAGCAGGGCTTTTTCCAGCGCTTCAATGCCATTTAAAGCTTCATCAACACTATAACCTGCGGTTTCGAGGATGTTGCGATGGTACATACGTACAGTGGCAGCATCATCAACTATCAAGATGCGTTTCATCGCGCCTCCAGAGATTTTTGGTAAACAATTGCTTGAGGAAATTTGCGTATTTTGTAGATAGACGAAATCCGGCTCATTGATTCAGCATGACCTAAGCAAAGAAAACCGCCAGGACGCAGAGCATCAAAGAAAGTTTCTGCCGCCGCTTTACGCGACAAATCATCAAAATAAATCAACAAATTACGACAAAAGATTAGGTCGAAATTCCGATAATTACGGGTATCAGCGGGTTCTGCTAAATTAACGCGGGTAAATTCCACCGCTTCGCGCAAGTCTTGGCAGATTTGATAATCATCACCGACCCGCGAGAAATACTTGATTAACCAAGGCGCTGGCACATGCATCACCGAACGGGCTGAATAACGACCGACACGGGCTTTATGCAAAATCCCCGTATCAATGTCGGATGAGATAATCTCAACATCCCAATGATGAATCCCCGCCCAGCGTTCAAGCAAATACATCGCTACCGTGTAAGGCTCTTCGCCGGATGATGACGGAATACACCAAACCCGAATCGGGCTGTTATCCGCTTTACGCTTAACAATTTCCGGCAAAATCGATTCGACCATGCACTCAAATTGATATTCCTCGCGCAAGAAATAGGTTTCGTTAACCGTCATTAAATTGGTCAACAATTGCAATTCTTCGCCCGACACCTGAAAACGCATCATGGTGAAGTAATTACGAAATGTATCGCTGTCAGTCGCTTCAATGCGTTCAATCAAACGTTTATCAACAAAATAACGCTTGGTTGGCTCAAAACTAATGCCAGTTTTGCGATAAAAATATTCTCTAAACTTCTGAAAATCATCATCACTAATGGTGAGTTTGGTTTTCTCAGTTTTCATTAATTCGTCTCAATGCCAAATCAGCGGCGAACTGAATATAAGGCTCATCGCTAAACCGCGCTTTGAGTTGAGCTAAGGGTTCGAGCGCCGCTTGGCTACCGACTTCGCCTAATAAATCGACTGCTGTAGCACAGACATTGACATGAGCATCGTTGCTAATCACATCAATTAACCAACCTTCCACTTCGGGATGGCATAAAGATTCCAAGACATTGACAGTGAAAATCCGCACATCAGGATCAGCATCGGCCAATAAACCCAGCATAATCGGCGCAACTTCATCGGGCATTTGCTTCATCGCTTCCACCACTTCATTACGCAAAGCCGCATCTTCACTGCGCAAGCACTCGACCATACCAGCCACCGCGTCAGGATCACCTAAGCGGGTTAAGCTGGTTAATATCACTTCGCGTACTGATTGTGATTGCTCGACCTTTAATCGCTCCATCAAATCAACCGCATAGCCTGGCAAATCTGCCAAATCACGAGCCGCCCAACGGCGAACGCTGGCATCATCCGACTCAAGCTCCGCTAATAAAGTACGGCTATCGCGCACCGGCTCAGCTTGATTTTCAGCAATCGCTTCACTGCTATTCTTTTTGACAAATGCCATTGATAAACTCCCGTTATCGCCCAGCCCAAACCGTCAGCTGTTTAGCGACTTTCGCCGCATCCAACACCAAATTTGCGCCACCTTTTTTAATTAATTCAGCCGGCATCCCAAACACCACGCAGGATTCTTGGGATTCAGCAATCGTGCGTCCGCCGCGTTTTTTAATTTCGGTAAAGGCATCAGAACCATCATTGCCCATGCCGGTTAACATCACAGCAATTACATTGGCGGGATCGAAATGTTCCAATACCGAACGTCCCAATAATTCCACCGAAGGATGCCAGAGAAATTCGGCTGATTCGGGTTTTGGTAATACCGTTAATTTACCCGCCCGATTGACTAACACCATATCGGCGCCGCCTTTGGCGATATAAATCATCCCCGGTTGCAACACCATCGGCGATGCTGCCTCAACCACGTCCAAAGCACAGACCTGATTTAAACGGTCGGCGAACGAGCGAGTAAATGCCGCCGGCATGTGTTGCGCTACTAACACGGGAAAAGGAAAATCAGCCGGCAATTGCGGCAAAATATCTTCCAAGGTTCTAGGACCACCAGTTGAAACGCCGATAATCACCAAGCCATCAGTGTTAGTGAAACCGCTGCGAGAACTAATCGAACCACGCGCCGCGACCTTTTCTCGGTCATCACGCATTTGTTTGACTAAGCCGGTAATCGCAGGCGACTTGGCCTTAATCTTAGCTCTGGCTGCCGAACGGACTTTGCTGATTAATTCAGCTTTTACCTCTTCCATCGACAAGGAAATGGTACCGCCGGGTTTAGCAACATAATCAACCGCGCCTAAATTCAAGGCTTCAAAAGTTGCTAAAGCGCCCTGCTCGGTCAGTGATGACACCATCACCACCGGCACTGGCCGCTCTGCCATGATTAATGACAAAGCGGTCAGACCGTCCATTTCTGGCATGTTGATGTCTAAGGTCACAACATCCGGTTGGAAGTCGCGGTTTTCCGCGACTGCCTCTTGGCCATTTCTCGCTTGGCGTATTTGAAACCCGCCAACAGACTCAAATACTTGTGTTAACTGGCGGCGCATTAACGCCGAGTCATCAACAATCAGTAACTTGGTCACACCGTCTCCCATTCGCCACTGCTAATTTTGCTCAACTCATCGCTGTCAATCAGATAAGCGGTTTCAATTAACTGCACCATACGTTTTTGTTTTTCCATATTCGCCATCCGCGCCAACAAGCGACCTTGTTCGCTGGATAATTGTGGCGATGGTTCAATCAAGGATTTCGGAATTTTCAACACTTCAGCAACATGGTCAACAATAAAACCGGTGCGAACATCGGCAATCATAAACACCATAATCCGCTGTCTATCGGTGCGTGCCAATTTCTCCAAGCCTAAGCGAGCGCGTAAATCAATCACCGGTAACACAGTCCCGCGCAGATTAATTACCCCTTCGACAGAACCCGGTGCTTTCGGCACATGAATCAACTCATCAGGCACGCGGACAATTTCTTGTACGTTATTAATCTCGACGCCAAATTCTTCTTTACCGAGATGGAAAACCACCACCTGCTCTTCGTCATCAACGCTGTCATCGAGCTCGGCGTTATTGTCGATGTCTTGATAGCTATCACTCACAGTATTCAAAGCCTCTTTAATCGCAGAATGATCAAACAAGTTACGCGCCGTAACAATAGACACCAAACGCTTGCCATCGTCTAAGCGACAAATCTCAGCAATGTCAGCCAGATTGCCTTCGCTGGCTAATAACACCGGCATCGGATCAACCAAATTTTTCGGCACACGCAACACTTCGCTAACCGCATCGACCGCCAAACCGACTTCTGCACCGCCCAAACTTAACACCACAATTCGGCTTTTTTCATCCAAATCACGATCCGATAAGTCAAACAAACGCCGTAAATCGACTAATGGCAACAAACGGCTACGCAAGGTAATCAAACCCAAAACGTGCGGGGCTGAATGCGGGACATGAACCACGGTATCAGGTACTTGAATGATTTCTTGCACATCATCAATCGAAATCGCGTATTCCTGACCAGCCACATCAAAGCTAACTAATTGCAATTCATCACTGTCTTGCTCGTCGCTGTCAGCGCTATTGGTATCGATGGCCATATTAGCCGCTAAATTGCTGGTTTTCGCTAAAGCAGCAATTTGGGCAAATTCACGGTGAATCAGCTTTTCAAAATCCAGCACCATAATCATGCTGTGACCACCGACATTGTTAATAATGCCGGTCAACAAATCGCTATCAACGGTGCTGCGAATCGCATCAACGTCTTCGATTTGGTTGATATTAACTTCCACCACGCTGGAGACTTGATCAACCACAAAGCCTAAAGGCTGGCCGACATCAATTACCACTGCACGGGTCGAATCATCATGTACCCGCTCAGCAAAGCCAAACAAGCGACGCAATGACACAATCGGCAATACCTTGCCGCGCAAATTAGCCAAACCATCTAAAGTAGGCGGCGCTAAAGGTACGCGCACCACCTCGGGTAAACGGATAATTTCCTGAACCGGCGCCATATCCACAGCAAACACTTCGTTATCGGCAATAAAAGTCACAAATTGCCGAGTGTCAGAGGCCAATTCTTCAAAACCATCCTCACTCAAGCTGGCCTGATCGGCCTGCTGTTCTAGTGTATCGGTAGTCATAATCGCTCCCCTTAGGCTGCGCTTTGCAATTCGTCAGCAAGTGATGAAATCTCTTCAATCGCAGAAGCCAATTCTTCAGCACCTTTGGATTGTTGTACCGCAGCCGCAGCCGCTTCGTTAACCGCTTTTTCAGCTTCTTGTGCAGCAGTAGAAATTTGCTCGACACCTTTTTTGGCTTGACCAATCGCAGCGGCAATTTCGACAGAGGCATTCAAAATCGCTTGGGTGCCGTTATCCACTTCAACCACGTTAGCTTCGATTTCGTTCAGATTAGCGGTTGAAACTTTTGCTTGTTCAACTTCGGTAACTGCCGCTTCGACAATTTGTGCCAAGTCAGTGCTCACCGCAAAAATTTGATCTTGTACCGCTTTGACCATGTCTTTAATGCGATCAGCATTTTCAGCTGAATCACGGGCCAAATTACGAATGTCGTTAGATACCACCACAAAGCCTTTACCAAACTCACCGGCACGCGCAGCCTCGATGGCGCCGTTAACCGCTAATAAGTTGGTTTGAATTGAAACTGTCGCAATCGCTTCAACGATTTTGTCGATGCGGCGAGCAACCAACTCAAGGTCTTTGACTTGTTTAATGCTTTGCTGAGTGCCTAGAACTGAGGAAGAAATACCATCAATCAATTCATCAACCGAAGTTTTGTTAGTCGCTAACAAACCTTGCACACCACGCAGTTTTTCAGCACTGATAGTCGCTCTGTCTTGAGCCACTTCAATACCTTTCTCGATTTGGTTAACCGCTGCCGCTGATTCTTCACTGGCTGCTGCTGCAGTTTGTGCGCCTTTACGGATTTGTTCCAACGCCGCCATGATTTGCGCGCTGGCACGGTTAATTTCTTGCACCGCTGACGACAATTCTTCAGCAGATGACGCCACTTCTTCGGCGCTTTTCGCTACGTCAGTGGAGTTTTTCAAATCTTCGGCTAATTCAGATAAAGCTTGTGCCGCTTGCTCTGATTCAGCCAAGGCTTGCGCTTGTTCTTCAACAGTTTTGGTTGATTCTTCCGCCGCCGCTGATTGTTCAACTGAAGCTGAAGCAATGTCTTCAGAACCTTTCAAAGCTTGTTGTGCAGCCGCTTCTGATTGTTTAGCGCCAGCAGCAATTTCAACAATACCTTTTACAACATCAACTACGTCGATGCGGATTTGTTCCAACTGTTGAGTAATGATTTTGCCTTTCGCTACCTCACCTTCAACGGTTTGTGCTGATTCGTTAATACCGTCAGAAATGACTTTAACGTCTTGTTGGATTTGCCCCACCAAGTCTTGAATTTGTTTGGCGCTTTTTTCAGAAGTTTCCGCCAAAGTCCGCACTTCGTCAGCAACCACCGCAAAACCACGACCATGACGGCCAGCGCGCGCTGCTTCAATCGCCGCGTTCAAAGCCAATAAGTTAGTTTGGTCAGCAATACGCGCCACGGCTTTAACGATGTCGCCGATATTGGCCGCTTGTTGCTCCAATTCTTCAACCATTTTGACTGAAGCGACTTGGCGTTGCGCTGCAACACCGACATTGGTAATCAAACCCGCGACATCAGCTGAGGTTTTGACAATTAAAGCTTGAGAAGCTTCGCCTTTAGTTTGGCTAATATCTGCATTTTGTAACTGTAAAGCGATGGCGCCTGTGACTTGATTAAAGGCCGCTAATGATTCTTGCGCCGCGCCTGATGCTTCTTCAGCACCGGTGGCGATTTGATCAGAGGCGCGTTTTAATTCTTCTGCAGCTGAGGCCGCTTCGTTAATACCCGATGACAACTGCGCAGTGGCGGCAGCAATTCGCTCAGCAGCTTGCTGTTGTTTGGCTAAAGTTCTAGCACGTTTGCGCTGAGCATCCGCTTCGCGAGAGGTTGCGGCGTTGGTTTTACCGGTATCGACTGCTTGATAGCTAGTAGTAGCAGTTGGTTTTTTAACGATGGCCATGAAACAGCTCCTTTTTTTAATAATTAATGAACACAATAAAAAACCCGAGTCAACGGGAGGCCACCGAACCAAATAAAAAGTCAGTTAGTGGAAAAAATTACTTTTGTAGTTTTCCACGATTCTTCAATTTCCGAATGCTTAATTAGGGGGGCTTTTTCAGCTCTATTCAAAAAAACCGCATATCCACTGAGTTTTTTTGTGTTTTTTAACAGAGGTTACGCAGTATTTATGATCTTGATGCGATCAACTCTGGCAAAGTCGCCTTAGCGTTTTGAATCACTTTTCTTTGTCATCCCGTTAGGGAACGCTTGATTTTAAAGGTATTGAATCCCTTAGAGGCTGAGGGATTCCTAACGGAATGACAAAACAAAATGTTAAGGCAGTTAAATAAAGGACTGATTTTTTAAAGCCCTATGGCGTTTAAACCAAAATAGTCACGGATGTTACGCAACGCTAACAACGGCTAGCGAAACTGATTCTACCTCTGCATAACGTCTACCTAATTAAAACCTTGTCGTTACCGCGAAGGCGGGAATGACGGCCATATCCAAAAATGAATGAAATTCCTGCATAAGCTCAGTTTTTAACACTGAAGCCAATCGAAAATTTTTTAAACCACCGATTTAGAGCTTAAAACCCGCTGTTATTACCTAATTGAGCAATTAAGCCTCAGCTTACAATGCCAACCTATTCAATTAAGCCCAGAGCATTGCCGTGACATCAAACCCAGCCGCCTCCAGC
>CAMCSF010000004.1 GCA_945877625.1 Methylomonas koyamae
TTTTACAAAAACATTAACTCGCTGGAAGGCGAAGGCCGCATCGATTTTGCCCAAGGGCCAATCGCTGAAAGCGGGGTTTTTGCGATCACAGGGCCTAATGGCTCGGGTAAAACCAGTATTTTAGATGTCATCACCTTAGCGCTATACGGGGAAACTTTCCGCTTTAGCAAACCCGCTGAGCATGTGATTACCAAAAACACTGCGCAAGGTGTCGCCCAAGTCGAATTTGCTTTAGGCGGCGAAACTTACCGTTCTAGCTGGCAAGCCAATCGCGATGACTTACCGAGTATGAATTTGAGTCGAATTAGCGGCGAAGCGGAACAAATTCTCGCCCAAAATCCTAGCCAAGTCCGTCAACAATTGTCAGAAATCACGGGCATGGATTTTCATAAATTCAGCAAATCGATGGTGTTGCCACAAGGCGATTTCGCGGCTTTTTTGAATGCCCTCGACAGCGAACGGATGGATATTTTGGAAAAAATCAGTGGTGCTGATTTGTATGCCCAGTATCAACGTCAAGCCGAACGCCGACTACCCGAAGCCCAAGCCAAAGTCGCGCAACTCGAACAGGACATTGCCTTAATTCCTTTATTAAGCAATCCAGAATTAGAAGCCGCAGAACAGGATTTACAAGACTTTCAAGAACAAGCTGAAGCCTTGCTGGCTGAACAACAACAATTCGAGCAGCAAGCACTGACCCTGCAAAATATCCAGCAATTACAACAGCAACGCCAGACACTCGAACAGCAACAACAAACCGTTTCACAAAAGCTGGCAGATAGTGGCTTAGAGCTACAAACCATTACCAGCCGAATCCCAAGCAGCCAATTAATTGAGCAACTGGCGATACTCGATAACCGCCAAAATCAATACCAACAAGCCAGCGACGAGCTTGCCAGCGCTCGGGGCGAATTAGGTCAACTACAGCAACAATTAGCCATCCATAACGACCGCCCTGCGCCTTATCTAAATGGCAAAAATCTAGTCGATCAAAAACAAGCGATTGATAACCTGAGATTAAAACTCAGTGATCTCAATCTGCAATTGCCGCAACAAACCCAGCTAGTTCAAGCCATCCAGCAACAGTTACAAGACAAAACCGCTACCTTGACGCAAATCGAAGCCGAGTTACAAAGCTTTCAAGGCGATGCGATTTTATCGACTGATTTTCCTGATGTCGTGCAATTGCGGAATCTGCGCAATGAATTGGCGGAACTGAATCGCCAAGCAAAATCGCAATCTAAATGGACCAAAACCACCACCAGCGCGGTTAAAAAGACCCAAAGCACTTTAAGCGCCACCGAAACCCGCATCGAGAGCTTAAAAAATCAGATTAGCGAAAACCAAAACAAACTGGCTGAACTAGCCCCCGCTCAACAACTCGACGACTTAAAAGAATTACAAATTGACCAACAAAATCGGGTTAAAGGCTTTGAAGAACTGCTAAAAATCGCTGAAACCAATGCCCGTTTAACCAAAAAAAGCTGGTTCGATTGGTTTGGCGGCAAACCAGCCATTGAATCTACTGATGAAAGCGAATTACAAAACCAAATTGATGAATTAAAAGCCGAAATTAGCCGCGAAGAAAACATCAGCAAAGTGCTGGAACGAGCAATTACCAGCGAAAACTTGATTAAAAAAATGACTAATGAACGCAAAAAATTAGTCGATGGTCAGGCCTGCCATTTATGCGGCTCAGTGCAACATCCCTTTGTGTTGCGGATGCCAGTGTTCAATGACGCCAAACGCGCACTGGTCGATCAACGAACCAAAATTCAGACCTTAAAAGCCCGCTTACAAACGTTGTTGAATCAATTAACAGCGATTCAAAAAAGCAGCTCACAGCAAACCGCTAAAGAAAAGTTCCTACAGCAAAAACGCTCTGATTGGACTATTTTGGCTAACCGCCTGAACGCATTAAGCAGTCATTTGGAAATCGGCAACATCGGTCAACATAAAAAACTATTATCAGAAGAAAACGACGAGCTAAGTAAAATCAACAACTTGCTACGCGATTATCTGGAAATCCAACGCAATACCGACAAAGCCAAAGCCGAAATTGAAAACAAACAAACTCAATTAGAAACTTTAGCGGTAACTCGCCAAGAACTCGACGAAACTTGGAATCAACGCCCGCAAGAATTTATTGATTTAGAGCAGCGGATCAAAAGCTGTAGCGAACAAGAAAAAGCTTTAAGTGCCAAATTAGAAGCGCAATTAGCGACAATCGGTGAGAAATTACCGAAAAATGGTAAAGAAAACGCCTTGTTCGATAAACTCAACAGCCGCCGCCAAGACCAACAAATTCGTGAGTTACGTCAAAAAGGTTTAAGCGAAGAAATTGCTCATTTACAGCAGCAATTACAAACCAGCCAAGCCGATTTAATCCAGTTGCAACAAGCCTTTAACACCAGCAATCAAGCCTTGGATGACGAACAATGGCTAGGGCTGCATTTGGCGATTTTAGAAAAACAACAATTGATTGCCAGCCAAGAACAACAATTAAACTTGCAGCAATTAGAACTGGAAGGTATGCAGAGCGTGGTCGCTGGCAATATTGCCGAAGCCGGTTTTGGTAGCATTAGTCAGTTCCAAGCTTTGTTGGTGTTAATTGAGCGCCAACCTGAACTTGAGCAAAACTACAAAGCCTACGCCGAGCAATTAAACCAACTCAACGCGCAAATAAACCAATTGAATATTGCCCTGCAACAAGCCTTGATGGGCTTTGATAGCAGCCTCAGCGCCAGCGATTTACAAAGCTTGCAAGCACAATTGGCGCAACAACTCGACATCTGCAAACACGAAATCCAAACCTTAGAACACAAGCTCGACAAACAACAGCAATACCGCGAAAAACATCAAATTCTGGAAGCAGAATTAATCCAGCAATATCGCCAATTAGCGCAAGCAAAAGCGGAAATGGATTTGATTCAAGACCAACAAGGCGGCTTACGTCGTCGTGTGCAACAACTGTTAATCGATAAACTGCTGTCAGAAGCCAATCGAATTCTGGAAAAAATCAATGGCCGCTATTACCTACGCAACAGCGAGAGCGAACACGGTTTGGCTTTGGAAATTGAAGACACCAAACAAAACAATCTCCGTCGTTTGCCTAAAACTTTATCCGGTGGCGAAAGTTTCGTGGTCAGTTTGTCTTTGGCGTTAGCCTTAGCCGAACTTGCTAATAACGGCCAATCAATTGAGTCTTTATTTTTAGATGAAGGTTTTGGCAATCTCGACGCCGAATCGCTGTATCTGGCAATGGGAGCATTAGAAGGCTTAAGCATTCAAGGCAAAACCGTTGGCGTGATTTCTCATGTTGAAGGCGTTAAAAAACGGATTAAAACCCAGATTGAACTGGTGAAAAAACCCAATGGTTTGAGTGAATTGCGGCTAGTGGCTTAGTCAACACCAACCAAACCACTGCTAACCAGTAAAACCATTTGCCCAAGCTGATTTCGATGGCTTGGGCTTAATCTTTGCGGCTATTAAGCCAAGCCTCGACCGGTTTCCAATGGTTTTTCCAAGCAATCAATTCACGCGCCGGCAACGGCTCGGCAATCGCGAAACCTTGGCCAAATTCACAGCCCATATTTAAAAGCATTTCACCTTGCTCAATGGTTTCGATACCTTCGGCAATCACCTTACGACCAATATTATTGACCAAGCTAATCACGCTTTCGACAATCGCTAAATCTTCTGGATTACTATCCATATCATGAACAAAGCTACGATCAATTTTAATGGTGTTAATCGGCAATTGGCGCAGATAAGTCAATGATGAATAACCGGTACCAAAATCGTCTAAGGCAAATTCAATGCCAATTTGTTTACAAGCCTCAATAATTTGATTGGCGTTTTGACGGTCATGTAAGGCAGTGGTTTCTAAAATTTCAAACTCTAAACTGCCAGACTGAAATTTAGGGTATTCGGCAATTTCCCGTTCTAGTCTTGAAAAGAAATCGTGTTGATTCAATTGGCGAGCATCGATATTAATGCTGACCGGAATATTTAAACCTTGCTCTCGCCAAGCGTCGATTTGCGCTAGTGCAGAACGCAAAACCCAGCAGCCAATTTCAACACCGATTGGATGATTTTCCACCAAAGGTAAAAATGCTGATGGTGTTAATAAACCTTGGGTCGGGTGTTGCCAGCGAATGAGTGCTTCAACCCCTATCAACGCACCGTTGTGCATATTGACCTTGGGTTGGTAATACAACACAAACTGGCCTTCTTCCAACCCAACCTGAATGTCTTTGAGGACTTCGGTTCTAGTATTACTCAAAGTATCGGTCTGGCCATCAAAGCGATGAACCCCATTTTTGCCAGCTTGTTTGGCTACATACATGGCCTGATCAGCTTGCCTAATCAGGCCATCAATATCAACGTCATGCTTATCGAATTGGTAGCGATAAAAACTAATGCCGATACTGGCCGAGACTTTTAAGAGCAAATTATTAAGATGAATAGGCGTTTGGCAAGCTTGTAATAAATGATTGACTGGCGTATCGGCCGCTTCTTCGCTGTCCAAATCGGCCAATAAAACAATAAACTCATCACCACCAATTCTGACTAAAGTATCGGTTTCACGTAGTGTCTGTTTCATCTGCTGACTGATGGCGATAAGAAACTCATCGCCAACATCATGGCCATAACTATCATTGATAGCTTTAAATCCGTCCAAATCAATAAACACAATCGCCAAACAGCCGCCATTACGTTTAATTCTTGCCATACTTTGTGCCAATCGATCTTTTAATAACAAACGATTAGGCAAACCAGTCAAACTATCGTAATAAGCCAGTTGCTCTATTTGCCGACGCTTTTCGATGACCGCAGAAATATCACTCGCAATCGCCAAGTAGCGAATTGGATTTTGCATTTCATCGCGCACCGCTGTGATAGTGCTAACCGCCGAATACAAGGCGCCATCTTTGCATCGATTAGTCACCTCACCACACCAAAAACCTTGCTCAATCACCGCTTTCCACATATCAGCGTAAAAACTACTATCGTGAAGCCCAGATTTAATCAGGCGAATATGCCGACCAATAACTTGTTCTCGCGTATAGCCCGTCACCCTTAAAAACCGGTCATTCACTTCCAAAATGAAGCCATTAAGATCGGTGCTGTAGATAATCTCATGCGAGCTATTGAAAAAATCATTCGCCACTTTGGCGTATTTAGCTTCGGTTATATCGGTGCCATAACTGATATAACCTTTAAAGGCGCCATTGGCATTAAAGCGCGGCACACCATGACAATCAATCCAACGATATTCGCCACTGTTGGCACGCATACGGTACTCAACTCGGAACGGTAGGTGTTGATCAAAATGGGTATGGAAAATATCTAAGCAACGATAATGGTCTTCTGGGTGCATATTGCCTTGCCAACCATTACTAATTTCCTGAGTCATGCTATGGCCAGTAAATTTCAACCAAGCATTGTTAAACCAAAATAGTTTTTTATCGACACCGGCCAGCCAAATTAACGAGGGAGCGGAGTTAGCTAAATCGCGAAAACTTTGCTCCGATAAAATTAACTGCGATTCAAAATGTTTGCGGTCGGTAATATCGCGTTGCATGCCTAAATATTGGGTTAACTGACCTCGGCTATTAAATATCGGAGTGATAGTCAGCTCATTCCAAAATATCGAACCATCTTTGCGATAGTTTAATAATTCACCGCTAAAAGCTTGATGGTTTTTCAGCGCCACGCTAAGACGTTGAATCTCTGCTTGATCGGTATCTGAACCTTGTAATAATGAGCAAGATTTACCTAATAATTCGGCCAGCGAATAGCCTGTTAGCTTTTCTGTTGCAGGATTGGCATAGGTAATTTTGCGGTTAACATCAGCCAATATAATGCCCTGCACCATTTTATTGAGGATATTCATATTCTGGAACTGGGTTTCCTGTAATTGCTGCGGCAAAGACATCATTTCAGGAATAATTTTTAACATCAAAATAGCCGTGATAACCGATAAGCCCGCTGTAATCAGTTTAAACAGCCCAGCTATCCAATAAATCGGATACCAAATAGTAATCAATGACATCAAATGAGTCATGCCACAGCTAATAATAAATGCAGCAAATAGGCCAATTAACCAACGATATTCAAATACTTTCCGCTTGGTAATAAAAAACAGCAGGATTAGCGGAATCGAGAAATAAGCTAAGGTGATTAATAAATCAGAAAAGACATGCAGTCTTAATAAGAGGGGACTCCAAGATAGGCAATAGCCGTGTGGAATAAAGTTTTGAATCGTAAACAAATTTTCCATAATTACCTTGGTAACACAAATCAGCGTGGTTTTCTGGTTTCAAACTAAGGCCAAAACCAGAAAAACTTAAGAGGGATTACCAATAATTTTAGCCTGCTTACCTGACAAGCTTTAGGGTAATTAAGCAGAACTTATGCCTTCAATTCATCCATTAGAACTATTTAATTTAGGCATTACAGGGCGATAATCTAAGGCGAT
This sequence comes from Methylomonas koyamae, assembly GCA_945877625.1. GTDB lineage: Bacteria > Pseudomonadota > Gammaproteobacteria > Methylococcales > Methylomonadaceae > Methylomonas > Methylomonas koyamae_C. The sequence continues at coordinate 6,485 of CAMCSF010000004.1, forward strand.
TTAAGTCCCAATAAATGACTAATATCCAATAACAAGCCCACTTCACCACTGGCGAGTAAAGCACAGCCAGTCACGCCTCGAATCGATGCCAAATAGCCTTGTAACGGCCTAATCAACACATGCTGTTGACCAATTAGCTCATCAACCACAATCGCTAAGCGCTGTTTATCACCCCGCACAATCACATATAAACCCAACTGGGTTGGATAGCGGAAAGATTGTTGATCATGCCGCCCTGCTAACAGTTGAATCGGAATCACATCCTCAGTCGATAAACGTAGCATCGGCTGACCACCGTCAGCAGACACCTGCATCATGTGCTTAGCATCAGCGCGAATAATGGTTTGAATCCCCTGAATAGGAATTACATATTTGACCGCATCGACTCGCACCACCATACCTTCGACCGCCACCATCGCCAACGGTAGCGAGAGTTGAAAACCTGGTGCATTGCTGATGTGCAAATTACCGCCTTGAATTTGTAATTGCTGGCGGATTTCGTTGAGTTGCTGTGCCACACCCTGTTGATCGCTGATGTGATTAAGGCCAATGCCATCATCGCTTAAGCTCAGTTTGATGTGATCATCATAGCGAAGCAATTGCACTTTGATTACAGCGACCTCCGCTTTGCCAACCGCCAAGCGTTGTTCAGGCAATTCAATACTGTGATGAATCAAAATCTGTAACAAGCTACGCAGCGGCGCTTTTAGCTGATCGACCATACTAAAATCCAGCTCAATCTCATCGCCGCTAGTGATTAAACTCACTTGTCGATTCGATTGTCGCGCCAGACTTTCACAAAACGGCTGCAGCGGTTTGAGCAATAACGCCGCTGGCCGCACCCGCAAACTAATCGCTTCGTCTTGCAAGCGATTGAGCAAAGCGGTGTGATGGGTTTCCAGTTGAATCAGTTGTTCTAACTGCCCTTGCCAAGCTTCTAAAGCTTGTTTGACCGGCCCTTTCGCCAGCGGCCATTGCTGACCGGCATCATGGACAATGGCATCGACTGAATACGGCAAATCGGTTTCAATCAATTGATTCAGCATATGTTGAACCATCGATTGCCCGGTCACCAATTCACCAATAATTTCTAGGATTTCACTGGATAAAATACTTTGGGTGGTGATGGTTTGAGTGGCATCTTGCTGATGACCTGATTGGGCGTGTTGATGCTGGCTATGGCGATCATGCAATACCGCCTCCAGCCGTAGTTGTTGGCTTTGCGGATCTAATAAACTCAACGCCTCATAAATCGCTTCTTCACTCAAACGACTGGCGATGAAAAAATCATATAAAGTCTCAGCACCTTCAAACACCGTGACATTACTAATCACTTCACCAGCACCGGTGCTAATCCAGTTAATAAACTCGCCAGCCAATTCTTCATCGTGATTCAAATCAGCGCGAATGATGTAGAAACACCGCCCTTGCTCTAACGCATTGACCACGGTTTTAATACTTTCTGGAGTCAACACTTTATGAAACGATTTTGGCAAACCCAATCGCGCTTCAATTTGCGCTGATGACAAGGTGCCATTGCTGGCAAACGTAACCTCCGAGGTATCTTGTAACAGCTGTTTCAACTGCGCCATATCGGGCGTCTCACCGAGCTCAGCTGAATCCAAAACAATCTCAACATCGCTGATGAATGATTTAGTGATGTGCAACAACATCGCATCAACCACCAATTCACCGGTTTCGGCGCGACTGTATAAATCCAGCATCGACATGCTTAAATGCGCGGCGGTATCCATGCCGTAATGCAAACAGGCGTGATAAACCTGATGCAGTAACACAATCATCCGCTGGCATTGAAGCGGCGGATTTTCCTGACGATTGAGCCGCTCCATCACCAAGCGCATATCCAACAAATTGTCGAACAAATGCTCCGCGCACCATTGCCGCAAGCTGTGGCGGGGATTGATGGCTAATAGCTGAGCATCGTCGGCTAACAAATCGGCAATCGCCGCTAGTTCGCGATACAACTTGAATTCGAAATCGGGGTAATAGGTAGCAATTAAGCCATCATCGCGACCGATTTCGACAATCAATTGATCTAGCACCTCAATCAAACGAACAAACCCATGCGGTTCGGCAAGACTGATTATCTGTGAAGCGGCTGTGACTATCGCGTCTAAATTGTGCGGCTCGCCTAAAGCTTGGCTTAACTGCGATAACTGATTGAAAGGCGCTTGTAATTGAGTGAAGAAGTCTTGAATCGAATCATCAGCGCTAGACGAATTGGTATGAGTAGCGGTTATCGCTTCGCTTGCTGTTGGGAAATCTTCGCCGTACAAAGCCTGTAAGGCCTCAAGCAAAATCTGAGCGGTTTCAATATCCGGTTCTATGAAGCCAAGGAAATTGCTCAATAGCGATGACCATGCCTGCATACCCATTTGCTGAGCGGCATAATGCAGTTGCTCGACTTCTTCACTCAAGGATTTTAAATCTTGTTGATTGGCCAGAATGGTTTGCATATTGCGCAAATTATCCTCGGCTATCTCACGGAAAATTTCCCGATAAACTGGATCATCGGCTAAAGCGCTGTTATCCAGTGGCTCAAAAATAATCGATTCTTGTAAAACCGCTTGAGGTTGGTCATCAACAGGCAAATCAGCGACTTTTTCAGTTTTAGCTAAACGACAAGCAGCGATTTTATCGGTCAATCGCTGACACATATCCGTCGCTAAATGTTGTGGTGCATCGTGATGATTAGCAACCGACAATTCCAACATGCCACGCAAACAATCGGTCGCTTCAAATAACAAATCGATAATCTGATTATCTAAAGCCACCCCATCATCACGCACCAGACCAATCATATCCTCGGATTGATGCGCAACCGATTCAATCACCGACAAGCCCAGCATTCTGGCATTGCCTTTGTAGGTATGCATGGCGCGAAATAATCGCGCTATCGCATCGGAGTTGTTGGGCGTTTGTTGCAAAATCAATAGGCAAGCCTCTACCTCGTCAAGCGACTGGCCACCTTCTTCTGCATACAAGCCCCAAATTTCATTAATATCCAAATCATCGGACATTGCTCAACCCCTGATTTATTAAATGTTTGCGCGTCAAGTTAACTTAGCTAAGACCAACTAAACGACGCATAACCTCAGTCAATTCCATACCACGGGCATCGACCAAATCCAAAGAAACTGCACCGGATGGTTTAGTCACAATCGCATCAGCACCTAAAGCTCTGGCTTTAGCGGCATAAGGTGAACCAGCCAAAGCAACAGAAGACAAAACGATGATTTTGGCTTTGCTTTTTAATTTGGCGTGACGTAAAAACTCCAAGCCATCCATTTCTGGCATTTCAATGTCTAATAAAATCAATGACAAATCTTTATGGTTGTTCAATTCTTCCAAAGCTTTTTTGCCATTTTCAGCAAATGCTACTGCTCTAAAATCCGGCATTTTGGTGACGAATGTGCGAATCACTGAACGCATCATGACCGAGTCATCAACGATTAATACTTTATGTTCCATCTTTCTTTCCTCAAATTTGTTGTCAAATACTGATGTAAGGCAGTGCCGTGATAGCAAACCGCCTTAGCTTTAATTTCATCAAGAGCTTGATCGGTAAGCGGTGTAATCGGTTTAGAAATCGCCGAAACCACGCTCATCAGCATCCAGCGGTAAAACCGATTTCGGTGATTTTTTCGGCTTTGATTGCGCTGCTACGACTGGTTTGGCCGCAGGTTCGGCAATACTGTGTTGAGCATCAAGCAAGGCTTTTAATTGACGCAAAATCTCCGGCGTTAAACCTTCCAATCCTGGGACTGACACTGAAGCTTGCGGTTCTTCACGCTTGCGCAATTGGAAGCGATTGACTTCCTGACGCATTTGACCGGTTACATTACTTAATTCATCGGATGATGAGGCCAATTCTTCGGCTTGTTGACTGCCCTCTTCTGCGGCTTTCGCCACTTGACTCATCGCCACACTAATTTGGGTTAAGCCGCGTGATTGCTCAACACTGGCGGCGGCAATTTCTGCTACCAAATCTTTGACTTTAGTCACACCATTAACAATTTGTTCCAATGACTCACGGGTTTGACTAACAATCGTCACACCTTCGTTGACTCGTTTGGATGAATCTTCAATCAAATCGGCGGTTTCGCGCGCGGCTTTGGCACTGCGTCCTGCTAAATTACGCACTTCTTGCGCCACCACAGCAAACCCACGACCATGCTGACCGGCTCGGGCCGCTTCAACCGCCGCATTCAAGGCTAACAAATTGGTTTGGAAGGCGATTTCGTCGATAACTTTGATGATTTTGGCGATATTTTGTGAAGCATCATTAATCGAATTCATCGATTGAATCATGCTTTCCATTTTTTGCTGACCTTGGTTGGCAGCTAAAGCAGCATCCATCACCAATTGGTTGGCAGCGCTGGCATTGTCGGTATTGGCTTTGACTTGGCTATCGGTTTCTGCGAGGCTGGCAGAGACTTCTTCAACCGATGATGATTGCTCTTCAGCAGTTGCCGCCATACTTTGTGAGGCTTGTTTTAATTCTTCAGAGGAATTACCGACTTGTTCAGCCACCGCATTAATTTGATAGAAAGTCTTATTCAGGCCAATAAAGGCTTTCTCAAAGGCTTCCATGATGATGCGGAAGTCGCCTTGATATTTTTGTAAATCAGCGCGTTGCGTTAAATCACCATCAACAATAGCCTGTGACAATGAAATGGCATCGCCAATAATTTGTTTAAAATTATCCCGTAAAATTTCTATCGTATCGTTGATAAAGGCTTTTTTGCCGGGGAATTTTTCTAAAGGCGCATCAAAATTACCTTCACCAAATTCAGCAACGCAGGTTAACGCTTTCTTCTTAGCCGAAATATGCGCGGCAACCATATCGTTAATGCCATTCGCTAATTCAATATAAGCACCTTGAAATTTGCTGGCATCAATAAATACATCAATATCGCCTTTATCATGCTCATCAGACATGTGTTTTAAATCAAGCAACAAGGTCTGAATCGTAGTTCTCATTGTGTCAGCGCTGGATTGCAACATAGCCGCCGAACCCGAACATAACTCCGCACCGATCAAAGGCTTGGTTAAATCGCCATTAGCTACGCCGGACAATACATCGGCAATATTTTCCATCACCGATACATCACTCCATTCAACCAAAGTACCGCTACGTTTGCCATCAGCATCAAATAAAGGCGCAGCGACTAATTCAAATACCCGATTACCTAATCTGATTTTAGCGCTATGTTTACCTTGAATACTGGCAACCATTTGTCGTTGGTGCGAGGGATTTCTATGGAATAAATCCATACTCTGGCCAATTAATTTTGTTCTATCAAAATGCGGCAAATATTTTTTAATATCTTCCTCTGCTTGAGCGAACATATTATTTAAAGACGCATTCATATAGGTAATAATATTATTTTCATCCGCTAACTGAATACAGCTACTGAGATTATCTAATAATGAAGTTTGTGCAGCATTCTGAGTAACGGACATAATGTTCTCCTGTTCAATTTCTATCAATGATTGCTGGGGCACTGTGACTTTGGATGAGTCGGGTCGTGCGCTGGCTTTTGTTTTTTTAATCGGTTTTTCGATGGTTTGAGGCGGCGTATCCGGTGGCTCTATCGGTTTGACCCAATCTAAAGGATCATTCATGACACGGCCTCGACTGGGTTTGCTCGGTTTTTTCACCGTCATTGGCCTTGCTCCTTAGCATTTTGCTCAAGTGTCAAAATCGCCTTGACTAATGCTGAGTAATCTTCGGCACCGGCACTATTGGGCGCATAGTCAAAAATGCTTTGACCATAACCCGGCGATTCGGCTAATCGGACATTGTTGCGAATCACTTCAGCTAATAAATGTTGCCCAAAACGCTCGGTCAGCCGCGCTCGCACTTCACGATGTACGATCAATCGGTCGTCATATCGGCATAACAACAGTCTTAGTCGTGACCAAGGAATCTGTTCCATTTCCATGCGTTGCATTAAGCGACTGATGCCTTGCATACTTAAAAACTCTGGCTCCATCGGCGTTAACACCCAATCACACAACTGCATTAAAGCGGCGACTTCCGGTGTCCACATTGGTGGCGCATCAAACACCACATAATCGGTTGTTGGCATCACTGGCGTGTTTAAAGGGCGCTGCAGCGGTGGATTGCAATCACCGGCAATCAATTGCAAGCGCTCTGAAATCACTTCGGTTTGAAATGGGCGATTACCGGCCAGCCAATGGCTAACATTCCAAGGCAAAGTTTCGGCTCGCAAACCCATCGCGGCAGTCAAATGGGTTTGGGGATCAAGATCAACCAAAGTGACGGTTTTATTGCTAACACCGGCTAAACCAACCCCTAAATTTAGCGCGGTGGTGGTTTTACCGACACCACCTTTTTGATTAAAAATCAGAATTTTCATCACTAAACTTATTCAGCGATTGGCGCCGATTCCAAAACACTGTGTAATTCGATGGCTTGATTAGACACCAAGCGTTGAATATCGAGAATAATCGCCACTTTGTTTTTTTGTTTACCAAAACCACGAATCACATTGTTTTCGTTAAAACGGCTCGGCAAATCAATTTGGCTTTCGGGAATTTCAATCACTTCTCTGACATAATCAACCACTAAGCCAATCATGACATTATCAATATCCAAGACAATAATCACCGTGCGTGGCGTGTAGGGTTTTGCTACCAAGCCAAACCGCAAACGAATATCCATAATAGGAATCACTTTACCGCGCAGATTAATCACGCCTTTAATAAAATTCGGCACATCCGGCACTTCCATAATCCGCTGCATACCCACCACTTCGGTCACATAACTAATCCCGATTCCGTATTCTTCACCAGAAACCCCGAAGGTTAAATACATATCCTCAATATTGTCTTCGTCATTGAAAACCAAGGTGGTGCTTTCGTATTCTGAGTCATATTGGGGTGCATCACTGGCTGTCGTATCTGACATATCAACCTCTTTAACTATTGCGATTATTGTTAAGCGAAGGACGGCGGATGAAGGCACTCATTAACATCGCCGGAATTTGTTCTAGCGGCACGATGTTTTGAGCACCGCCCAAACTGTAAGCCACTTGCGGCATACCAAAGACGACTGAACTGGCTTCGTCTTGGACCACTGTGCTGCCGCCAGCACGAAAAATAGCTAACATACCTTCCGCACCATCTTTGCCCATGCCAGTCAAAATGGCAGCGGCAGTATTAACGCCAGCAGCTTTAGCCACCGAATGAAACAAAACATCCACTGCTGGTCGGCTGTAATTCACCGGATCACCCTCAATCAAGGCAATCCGATACTGTCCACCGGAACGCTCAACTACCATGTGTTGGTTACCGCCCGGTGCTAAAAATACATGTCCCGGCAAAATGCGATCACCGTGCTCGGCTTCTTTAACGTGCATGGCGCATAAACTGTTAAGGCGTGCGGCAAAACTGGCGGTGAAGCCACCCGGCATATGCTGAACAATGACGATACCCGGGGCATTGGCGGGAAAAGCCGGCATGATTCTGGCCAAAGCTTCGACACCACCAGTCGAGGCACCGATGGCAATCACTTTGTCGGTGGTTTCCCCCAAACTGGCAACCGGTTCTATTTCGCGGCGAACGGCATTGCGTTTGAAATGACTGACGTTAACTTGCGCGGCCGCTTTAACTCGGCGATTAATGTCGGCCAGTAATTTTGGCAATTCATCGACCAAGCCCAATTGTGGCTTAGAAATAATATCGACTGCGCCGGATTCTAAGGCTTCGAGGGTAATGCGCTCACCTTCCTGAGTCAGCGAACTAATCATGACGGTTGGAATCGGCATCACCGGCATAAAGCGTTTGAGAAAGGTAATTCCATCCATGCGCGGCATTTCGACATCAAGAGTAATCACATCTGGCTCAAGCTCGACCATTAAATCTCTGGCGATATATGGATTTGCCGCTTCGCCAATCACTTCAATTTCAGGGTCACTACGCATCCCGTCCGACAAAATGCGTCTGACTAAAGCCGAGTCATCGACAATCAACACGCGCACTGTTTTTTTGCTGACCATCAAAAAGGCTTCCTGTAAATACCGTTATCAATCATTTGCCAACGCGATTCCAAGCCACGCAAAGACACCGTGACACTGGTCAACAACCAACCGCCCGGCTCAGTGACATCATAAATGGCTTCAATGATTTGTTTTTGCTGTGGTTTATCGAAGTAATACAAAACGTTACGACAAAACACGACGTGAAAATTGCGTTGAAACGGATAGGGATGGTTTTTTAGATTGAGGCGGCGAAAGGTACAGAGCTGGCGAATTTCGGCTTTAACTTGGTAGTGCTCATCACCTACATGATCAAAATAATTGGGCAGAATCTGTGCCGGCATTTTATCGATATGCATGGCGCCATAAACCGCTTTTTCGGCTTCAGCAATCACCACACCGCTAATATCAGTACCTAAAATCGCTAAGCGGTTTTTGGCCCATTTCATACCGCGTTTTTCAGCGGCAATAATCGCCAAGGTATAAGCCTCGTCACCTGAAGAAGCCGCAGCGCTCCAAATCCTAGCCCCTTCAGCAGGCAGATTGGGCAAGATATGGTCTTGAAAATAATTCAACACCTGCGGTTCACGGAAAAAATAAGTGTGGTTGGTCGAAGCAGCGTGAATCACGGCATACAGCAAGTCGCTATCATTGCCCATCACCAAACGTTCAGCCAAGGTATGCAGGTCAGGGATTTTGTGTCGGTCACAAACGCTTAGCATTCGATTAATCAGCAGCTCACGTTTTTTTTCAGGAAACACCATGCCGCAACGATCTTGCAACCAATTGCCAATCCGTTGATATTCGGCTTCGTAAACAAAAGGCGCTTGGTTCATAGCCCTTCACCGGATTTCAATTCTTCACAATTCAAAACAATAGCCACCTCACCAGAACCGAGTAAGGCACAACCATGACTGGCGCGGATTTGTTCTAATTGACCTTGTAAGGGTTTCATAACCACTTGTTGTTGATCGTAAATTTCATCAACCGGCAGACCGATTGAACCAGTTGAAGTTTTAAATACGACAATCACTAACGATTCCAAAGGCGCTAATTGTTGGCAATCTTCGCCGTAAAAACGCTGTAGTCGACAAATTGGGATTAACTCATCTCGCACGCGAATCATTTCACCGCCGTTGTTGGCAGCGATAGTGCTGATTTGTTTTTGCTCTGGGCGGAACACTTCATTGACGACATCAATCGGTGTCGCATAGAGCCGACTGCCAATCCGCATCACTAAACTATCTAAAAATGCCAGTGATAACGGTATCGATAATTTGACGTGTGTACCTTGGCCGGTTTGACTATCAACACTAATATGACCGCGCAAACTTTTCATGGTGGCGTTCAAAACATCCATGCCTACACCGCGTCCCGATAAATTAGTCACGGTTTCGGCGGTTGAAAAACCCGGTTGAAAGATCACTTGCCATAAACGTTGATCGTCGGGTTCTTCGGTCAAGCCAATCAAACCGCGTTCACGAGCGCGACTGAGAATTTTGTCACGATGCAGACCTTTGCCATCATCGGCAACGGTAATTTGAATATCACCGCCTAACTGGAGCGCGCTAAGCGTGATGCGACCGGTGTCTGGTTTGCCCAATGCAAGCCGTTCGGCTGGGGTTTCTAGGCCATGATCAGCGGAATTGCGCAGCACATGAACCAGCGGCTCGTATAATCGGTCGGCAACCACTTTATCGATTTCGGTATCTTCGCCTTCCAAAACTAAATCAATTTTTTTATCCGTTTGTCGCTCTAGCTCTCTGACCATCCGCCGCATGCGCCGAAACACTTCGCCAATCGGCACTTGCCGTAATTCAGACGCGGCATCTTGCATTTCGCTTAATAGCATTTGTAGCCGATGCGCTGAATTAGAAAATTCAGGTAGTTCCAAGCCTTTTAAATCAGGACTATGAATCACTTCGGCAACCCCTAAACTCAATTCACCCACCAAGTCCATCAGACGATCGACTTTATCAATTTGAATTCTCAAAAAGGCGGCTTGAGCATCGGCATTTAACACCTCTGCTGTATTTGAGTTAACGTTTGTAGAACTCATTCGGTTGTCTTAGCAAAATAAAGCAAACTCCTTGTCCAAAAATCGTAGCTGAGGAAGACACAGCTAAGCCCTAGCTTGCACTTTAGCACTTGGAAAACAGATTTGATTGGTCGAAGACAGCGGATAAATCCCTTCTTTTCTATACCCTATTTCTGAGAGATTATTGACGCTTCCGCTTGACAAGCCAAACAACAACACTGGCTAACGAGCGTACCATGGTGTTTTGGCTCTTTAAAACAGAGGGTTAGGATTTAAACCAACGACCGATTAAGCCAGTTTGCTCAATCGCCAGACATTGCAATCGTTTGGCGGCGGCATGTGCGAAGTCTGATTCGGGGTGTTTTTCAATGATTTGTTTAAGCAGCGCTTGACTGTCATTACCCAGCAATGCAATTGCCGCTAGACGAACCGAGGGATAATGGGCGTTCAGCGCCGCTAATTCAGTTAAATAGTCAGTGGCATGGTGCAATTGCTTGAGCATGACTTTTTCTGGGTCTTCGGTGAACAATTCTAAAACCAATTGGCCATCATTTTCTTCAGCCCGAATCAGTGCTCTGCGATCGATTCTTTTAGGTTCAGTTTGATCATCACAGCAGCCCATAAAATCCTACCTATAAGCAGTCGAACCAAAGCAAGCTGACATTAATCGGATAACGATGGAATAAATTGAAATTTTTATACCTAATTAGTTTTATTTATCAAGCACTACGATAAAACTCGGCACTGGTCCGCGTGTAATTACTGCGCAGTAAATCGGTGACATCAATAATTAACGACACACTACCATCACCCATAATGGTTGCACCAGATATATTAGGTACTTTGCGGTAATTAGATTCGATATTTTTGACGACAATTTGTTGTTGTCCAACTAATTCATCAACTAATAGCGCGGCTTTACGATCCTCGGATGCAATAATCACCAAAATGCCTGACAAAGGATCGGTATGATTGGTTTCGGTATTAAACACACGATGCAGCGGTACGATTGGCAAATATTCACCGCGCACGAAAATCACTGTACCCTGCCCGCTAATTTCTTTGATATTAGCAGCCGACGGTTGAAAAGACTCAACCACATAATTCAACGGCAAAATATACGTTTCATCACCGACTTTTACCGACATACCATCCAAAATCGCCAGCGTTAATGGTAGTGAAACGGTTGTAATAGTACCGACACCGGCCGCCGATTGAACATTCACTGTCCCACCTAAGCTGATAATGTTGCGTTTTACCACATCCATACCAACCCCACGCCCAGATAAATCCGTAACGGCATCCGCTGTCGAAAAGCCTGGTGCAAAAATTAATTGCCAAACTTCTTCATCGGTAATCCCATCGCGGATGGCAATACCCTCTGCACGGGCTTTATTTAAAATTTTGTCACGATTGAGGCCAGCACCATCATCAGTCACTTCAATCAAAACATGACCACCTTGATGAATAGCTGACAAACCTAAGCGACCCACCGCGGGTTTACCTTTTTCCAACCGCGCATCAGAACTTTCAATACCGTGATCAATACTGTTACGCACCAAATGCGTCAGTGGATCAACGATTTTTTCAATCAAGCCTTTATCCAGTTCAATACTATTACCTTGGGTAACCAGATTAATTTGTTTGCCCAATTTGGTTGATAACTCGCGCACCATGCGGGGAAAGCGTGAAAATACGACTTCCATCGGCATCATTCGCATCGACATGGCGGTTTCTTGCAAATCACGGCTGTTTTGCCCTAGCTGGGTGATACCGTTAAGTAGTTTTTCATGCAAGGCAATGTCCAAACCTTCTGAGCGTTTGGCAATCATGGCGTGAGTAATGACCAACTCGCCGACCAGATTGATGAGTTGGTCGACTTTTTCAACACTGACTCGAATCGTTGATGACTCAGCATTGACATGCGCTAACTCAGGCTTGGTCGATGGTTTTTTAACTACTGGTGCAGGTGGCGGTGGCGGCGCGACTTCAACCGGCTTTTCAATGGTTTCGACTTTGGGCTCGTCAAAAAAACCAAAACCTAAGTCTTCATCAGTCGGTAACTCAACTTGCGATTGGGTATTTTGTTCAATAATTTTGACTTGATCAAGATCTAAAACAAATGAACATAAGGCAAGAATTTCATCCTCACCTTCATTGGTCGCGAGCTCTAAGACAGTTTTTTGGGCGTCAGCTGACTGACCAATCAAATCACCTAATAAAGATAATTCTTCTATTAAAGCTTCGGTATCTTTTGAAGATGTATTCGATAATTCGATATGAAATTGTCTGGTGAAGGCGCTACTAACATTAGATTCTGTAGCAACATCTAAAACCTGTGGTGCGGGAGCCAGTGCGTTTTTGTCAATCATGGATTCCAAAACCATTTTGACATCAGCCGCCATTTCAGTATCGACTGGCGTATTAAGTCTTAAACCATCTAACTGCATTTTAAGTACATCGCGCGATTGCAACAAAATTTCCTGATGTTGCAATGTAAACTGCGCTTCGCCATGACGGATTTTATCCAGCATTGACTCTAAAACGTGGGTAATTTCGATAAGATCGACAAAACCAAAAGTAGCTGCGCCGCCTTTAATAGAATGAGCAATTCGAAATATTGCGTTTATATCTTCTAAATCAGGATTATCAACATCAACTGTTAGCAGTAGTTTTTCCAAGTCAGCTAAAAGCTCTTCGGTCTCATCAAAAAATATCTCGGAAAACTGACTAATATCGATGGCCATATAAGGGCTCCCTAACGCTATTTTTAAATGACTTTATTAACGACTGCAATCAAACGATCTGGATCAAAAGGCTTAACCAACCATCCAGTCGCTCCTGCAGATCTGCCTTTCGCTTTCATATCATCACCCGATTCAGTAGTTAACATCAAAATAGGGGTTTTTTGATATTCAGGTAAAGCACGTAAATTTTCTATTAACGTTAAACCATCCATACGAGGCATATTTTGATCAGTAAGAACCAAATCAAATGCCTGATTCTGAGCTAGTTCTAATGCATCAACCCCATCAACTGCTTCGGTAACCTGATAACCCGCAGCTTTAAGGCTAAACGTCACCATTTGTCTTAACGACCGCGAATCATCAACAGCAAGTATGGTTTTCATTAAATGCGCTCCTTGTTGTAGGTATGTCTATAATCAAAACAATTCAACATCGCCACTTTCCATATGCTGCTGACGTAATGATTGAGTAAATGAATGATGTAAATCATGGCTAAGTTTTAATAGATTTTGATCTGCTTGTAATAAGCGTTGAGATAAATCATCAGTATTATCAGATCCCAAACTATTACTACAATCAATAATTGCACGCAAACCATCTAACCGAGTCACTGCCCGATGTAATAATTGCGTAGTTAGATCGTGAAACTGCAAACCAGTAATCGCTTGATTTAAATGGGGAGCTAGACGATCTAACACCTGACTACTCAATTCATCGGGATAGCGCTCTAACTCATCATTGATAGCATAAAAACTGTCATCAAGTTTATTAATAGCTTGATCGAGAATTAAACCAATTTGCTTTAAATCAGCCGTTACCTCAACGACATGAGAACTCACTAAATATGAAAAACTAACTAATAACCCATCTATTTGTGATTCAACGGCTTTTGACATATTAATTAGCCGGTTTTATTAAGTTTTTCAAGAATCTTAGTAATTTTTTCATCCAGCGTAGCTGCGGTAAACGGTTTAACAATATAACCGCTGGCTCCAGCCTGGGCTGCAGCGATGATATTCTCTTTTTTTGCTTCTGCCGTCACCATTAATACCGGCAAATGGCTTAAACTGGCATCAGCTCGAATGGATTGCAATAACTGCAAACCATCCATTACAGGCATATTCCAATCAGAAACGACAAAATCAAAAGACTCTCGCTTAAGTTTCGACAATCCAACACTACCGTCTTCTGCCTCATCTACATTGGTATAACCCAGTTCTTTCAACAGATTACGGATAATCCTCCGCATGGTTGAAAAGTCATCTACAACTAAAAATTTCATATTGTTTGAATCTGACACAATTACTCCAAAAATTTATCCTTAAAATAGGTGGCTCATCGCTAGCATTTAAACACGTAAAGCCCGAGAACCGTGTCTGCCGAAGTGCTCCAACACCAAGCTAGGCAATTTCGACAACGGTGCCACTTCATGAACTGCGCCAACCTCTATGGCCTCTTTAGGCATGCCAAACACAACACAAGAAGCTTCATCTTGCGCAAAGTTATAAGCGCCGGCATTTTTCATTTCCAGCATAGCTACAGCCCCATCTTTACCCATACCAGTCAAAATAACTCCTATGGCATTTTTACCCGCATGCACAGCAGCGGAGCGAAATAATACATCAACAGAAGGTCTATGACGATTAACTGGCGGCCCTTGATCTAATTGAGTTATGTAATTAGCGCCGCTACGAGCTAACAACATATGTGAATGACCTGGAGCAATATAGGCATGACCAGGCAAAACTCGCTCACCATTGACAGCCTCAACCACTTTAATTTTGCATAGATTATCTAAGCGATGCGCAAACGAAGTGGTAAAGCCTTCTGGCATATGTTGGGTAATTAAAATACCCGGACAATCTGACGGCATTTGCATTAAAAATTCTTTAATGGCTTCAGTCCCACCGGTTGAAGCCCCTACCATAATCAGCTTTTCACTACTCAAAAACCGATTACCGACAGCAGGTAATACCTCGGTCGACTGAGTGCTAGCGGTTTTAGCCCGCAAATTCAACTTAAACCTAGCGTGGTAGGCAGTTCTTATTTTATCTGCGAGTAAATCAGCATAATCCAACATCCCTGTTTTGATATTCAACTTGGGCTTAGTGACATAATCAACAGCACCCAACTCCAAAGCACGAAGAGTAATTTCAGACCCTCGTTCGGCCAACGAAGATACCATAACCACAGGCATAGGTCTAAGACGCATCAATTTTTCCAGAAAATCCAAACCATCCATACGTGGCATCTCGACATCCAACGTCAATACATCAGGATTAAGCTGTTTAATTAACTCTCTAGCCACCAAAGGATCTGGAGCAACTCCCACCACTTCCATATCGGACTGGCTTTGGATGATTTCAGTCATAACACTTCGTATTAAGGCTGAATCATCAACAATCAAAACTTTAATAGTCATATTGGTACACTGCTAAAAGACGATTCAAGCAACATATGTTCTATTCTCGCTATCATTAAATACAAGGCCATCGACAAACAATGCATATGAACTTTCTGAAAGGCGCTTAAACCGCTGCCGAATCAATTAACCCCATTTCATCACTCGACATCAATTTATCGATATCAATCAAAATTAACATTCGTTCGTCAATAGTACCTAGCCCAGTCAAATAATCAGTATTAAACGTCGTGCCCATTTCTGGTGGTGGTTTAATCTGATCTTGATTTAGCATAATCACATCAGAAACACCATCAACGACAATCCCCATAATTCGGCCAGTGATATTCAAAATAATTACCACAGTCAAATCATCATAGGTCGGCGTACCTAAGTTAAATTTAATTCGCATATCTAAAATAGGCACGATAATCCCTCGCAGATTCACCACACCCTTAATGAACTCAGGTGAATTGGCAATCCGAGTTACCGCTTCATAACCGCGTATTTCCTGAACTTTCAGAATATCAATTCCATATTCTTCCTGCCCTAAGGTAAAGGACAAAAACTCTTGCCCTAAAGAACCGCTATCGCTGACAGCCACATTTCGGTAACCTGCTGTTAATGAGGAAGATTCAACCATGATATTTTCTCCGTATATTCGAGAAGTTAATTTTTTGGAGGGAATTTAAAGTAAACGCAGCCTAAAAACCTAAATCGGCGAGCATACTATCAACGTCATCCTGCACCAAGGCTAAATCAGGAACAGAAGGCCCGGCCAACAAATCAACAGGTTTCTCACGCGAAGAAACATTGGCATAGTCATATAAAATTTGTGCCAGTTCTTTTTCCAGTTTCTGCGTCAATGTCACAACTTTTTTAATAATCTGTCCGGTGATGTCTTGGAAATCCTGTGCCATCATAATTTCCATCAATCGAGCTTTTTCAGCCTCTGAGTTCTTTACCACCATTGCCGCAAAATCACGCGACTCGGCAGCCAAAACTTGAATATCTTCATTATTTAATTGACCATCAGCCACAGCCTGCCAACGCACTTCAAACTGCTTAGCTTTTACTAACTGTTCAGCTTCAATAGGCATTGCTTCATCAACCGCATTTAAAACCTTATTAGCCGCTTGCTCAGTCAATGATGCAATATATTCCAAACGATCTTGAGAATCGGTAATCTCTTTTAAGGTATCGTCTAAAACTTGCTCATATCCCAGCTCTAGCAAAGCATCGTGCAATTGACGAACCACGTTTCCTAATCGGTCATATAAAACTTGATTACTGCCATCTTGGCTAACATTCACTAAGGCATCAGCTTGGTGTGCAACCACCTCACCTATCTCAGCATGTGACTGCTGATGAAAGTTCGCCGTTTCCGGATGCGCGACCAACTGATCAAACAGCTCATCTATATCTTCAAAATTTTCACTCATGCGTCCTCTCCTAAAAGCATATAACCATGCATTTTAGTTTGATAAAGTTCAATTGAAAGGCTCAAGGACAGGTCAAAAAGGCCCTGATATTGATGACTCAAAAAACTTATTTTCTGTAATGTGATTGATTTCTGGTCACCGAGCATTATATTTGGGACAAAATCTCTATGTACCAGGAGGAAGCAAAGAGGCCGCATCTACGGTCTGCTGACTACCTTCGCTAGTAGCCGCCAACTCTGCACGCTTATTTAATACAATGATGCTAATGCGTCGATTGATAGGATTAAGCGGATCTTGTTGATCCAATAAGACAGATGATGATAAACCAATCACTCGTATCAAACGTGACTCATCCATTCCGCCAGCAACCAAAACTCGCCTCGCCTCTAAGGCCCGATCAGAAGACAACTCCCAATTACTATAATTTTTAGTGCCTTCTGGAAAAGGTTTAGCATCTGTATGTCCAGAAAGACTAATTTTATTGGGCAAACTATTAAAAGTAGAGGCTAATTTATGCAAAATCATCTTGGCACTGGATTCTAGTTCCGCACTAGATAAAGCAAACATCGGGCGATTTTTTTCATCAACGATTTGCACTCTGAGACCTTCAGTAGTGATATCAATCAATAATTGTTTTTTATAGGGGCTTAATTTAGGATCAGTTTCAATTAAATCTTCCAACTTGCGCTTCATCGCTTGCATTTTGTTAGATTCTTCCCGAGCTAAAGCGGCTTTAGCTTTTTTTGAATTAAACTCCTCAACCTGCTCAACTTCCTTTTGAGTAGATACTTCACCTGTTTTTCTCAAAAAATCCTTACCACCACCCTTCAATGGAACAACACTATTACCAACAGTGCCACTTCCAGACAAAGCCACTGATAATGGCGTTTTAAAATATTCAGCAATACCAAGACGAGCTTCAACTTCAATACTAGATAGCAACCACATCAACAAAAAAAACGCCATCATTGCCGTCACAAAATCGGCATAGGCTATTTTCCATGCACCGCCATGATGGCCGCCAGCAATTACTTTTTTGCGCTTAACAATAATAGGTTGAATTTCTGTAGGCATAACTATTTATTAGTCGCCTTAGATTTTCTAATTTCGTCATCAACTTCAGAAAAAGAGGGACGTTCTGTAGAAAACAACACTTTGCGACCAAATTCAATCGCCAAAGCCGGTGGATAACCATTTAAACTAGCAATCAATGTCACTTTAATGCAATGCAAAGGCTTAGCTGATTCATGCAGTTTTTGCTCTGCCAAACTCGATAACGGCGCAATAAAACCATAAGCCAACAAAATCCCTAAAAAAGTACCGACTAAAGCATGTGCAATCAACATACCTAATTCTGCTGGGGGCAACCCTATTGATTCCATGGTATGAACAACACCCATTACCGCGGCAACAATACCAAATGCAGGTAATCCATCACTCATTTTGGATATAGCATGAACAGGAAGCTCACCTTCCGCATGATGAGTATCAATTTCATTATCCATTAAATTTTCCAACTGGAATGGGTCATTATTACCAGTTAGCATTAATCGTAAATAATCAGTCAAAAATTCAACCGCATGCTCATCAGCCATAATCAATGGATATTCGGCAAATAATGGGCTTTGTTCTGGTTCTTCAACATCAGATTCAATCGACATCAAACCTTCAGTTCTTATTTTGGTCAGTAATCGGAATAATAATAACAATAACTGAATATAAAGCTCGCGACTATATTTAGAACCTTTAAATAATTTTGGCAATACTTTCTTGGTAGCTTTAATTACCTTTGTATCATTGGCAACAACAAAAGCTCCCAGCGCGCCACCACCAATCATCAGTAATTCTAATGGCTGAAATAAAGCACCTAAATGCCCACCAGCCATAACAAAACTACCAAAAATACATCCCAAAACTATTACATATCCAATAATAATTGGCACAAAACATTCCCCTATTGACTATAAACCGCACAGATTTCGTCAAAATTTTTTAAAATATCGCCTCGAGTGATAATACCGACAGGAACATCCTTATCATCAACGACAGGAATACAACCAATACGCTGGGTTTTAAACAAATTTATGGCATCAGAAATCGCAGCATCTTGCCTTAAAAAGATTGGCTTACGTGTCATAGATTGATGAACACGCTTATTGAGTGTCGCCACATCGCGCGGGGTATAGACATGGGTTTGTAAATGCGGACTAATTGCTCTCAATAAATCACGCTCTGAAATCACTCCGAACAACTTATTTTCTTCAATCACCAAAATATGACGAATTTTTTTTTGATCAAAAATTTCTTTGACATCTAATAATAAGTCATCCAACAAAACAGTCATTACAGGTTTACTCATAATTTCACTAACTTTCATCGTAACCTCCTTGATTTTTGACTGAATAGATTGCTACCAACACAATTAACCGTATGAATTTAATCTATATTAATAAAACTATCGAGCTTAAATGGTAATTACAAAATAGACAGGCTGATTTTATAAATTAAATTCAGACAATGTTAATGGTTTGCGTGATTTTCCAGCTCGATTTGGGACATGACACAATCCACAACTAAAACGATTTTGATCATAAGGCTGAACAAGAAAATCGCTACTACAGATTTTGCACTGAGCCACACTTAACATGGAACTATTAACAAATCTATTCAGTGTCCATGCTCTAGTTAACGACAACAAAGGCTCCTCCTGATCATCTTCCGGACCCATTTGCTCTAAATACAATTTATAAGCTTTGATGATAGCGTCAATCCCCCTAACTGAGGTGTTAGCCAGCAACTGCTTATGAATACAAAAAAACAAAGAAGAGTGAATATTAGGTTGCCAAGTTAAAAACCAATCGACGGAGAAAGGCAACATCCCCTTAGGCGGCGATTCACCTCGCAATTCTTTGTAAAGCTTAATTAAGCGATCGCGAGATAAATCAATTTCTGACTCCAATAATTGCAAGCGGGCGCCAAACCTAATTAATTCTGCAGCAGTTTGAATTTCTTTCAATTCATCTAAAACATTCTTAGACTTTCTAGCCATAACAATACCTCAACAATGGCATTTTTTATGAAATCTTCTCAACCTCTTGATTTGCAAGAAAAATGGATGCATGAGCATGAGTCATCGATATTGATTTATTATTATGCGTTAACATACCTAAAATCAGCGAATCATCAAATCTAAACCTCGTCAACATCGACGGCGTGTTCGCCAATTTCATGATTTGTGCAACACTCAAACTCTCCAATAATTCAGCAATCTCTTGACTTATACCCAATCGATAGATAGCCATATCCTTATCATTTCGAATCATGTGCTGCGCCAACATTAAATAATTAAGATTTATATCCTTAATTTCTTTGATTAGTTCGTGAGTACTCATTTGTTCCCCTATTTCCTCAACCAATTAACAGGCATCATCCGTTAACGATTTTTTACAATTGTGGCAATACTACCTTACCACAAAAAGAGAGAAACACTATAAATTATTGCAGACAGAATGCAAAGAACATTACAGACAAAGTCTATTTTAAAAAAATAACATTGGTAATCATAGAGTTACGCGATAGAAACCCTAGTCATTTTCAGATCAATTGATGATCAATTGCATAACGCATCAATTCAGCATTATGCCTAAGACCTAATTTTTCTAACGTTTTAGAGCGATACATGCTGATTGTTTTGACGGATAAGTTAAGCTTTTCGGCAATATCGCCTACCGACAACCCCGAAGCGATTAATTGCAATGTCTGCAATTCACGATCTGACAAGGCTTCATGGAGCAAACTTTCGTAGTCGCCTTGAACCCAAGTAGCTAACTGCTGGGCAAGCATAGCGCTAATATATTTATCGCCAGCCAATAAGCACTCCAAAGCAGGCAATAAATAGTTAGTTGAATTTTGTTTACCAAGATAACCGTCTGCACCCGCTTTGATAGCGCGAATTGCATACTTACTTTCATCGTGTGATGAAAAGATCAGTACCTTAATATCTCGAAACTCTTTTTTAATTTGCTTGAGAATACTCAAGCCATCACGATTTTGCAGAGATAAATCCAATAACAACAAGTCAGGATTATGCTCTCTACATAATTTTAAAACTTGATTACCATCACCTGTTTCAGCGATGACATTCAGATGTTCAACTGCTTGAATGAGTGCCTTAATCGCATATCTGATAATATCGTAATCATCAGCAATCACAATCTTCTTAACAGATTCCATTAATCAACTGTATCCATATAAATACACATATTTAACTCGAGGTTTACCATAAATTCTCCGAATATATTTAGGTAAACAATTCGATATCGCCTTCTACTTTAGTCACCTGCAATTTTGAACGGTAACTTTGCTCGCGGCTAATAATCTCTTCATTATGTAAGTTATACAGTTTCTTAACTAACACTTTACCAGTTTGAGGAAAGAAATAGACTTTACGAGGATAAACATCCAGCAAATCTTTTGAAATAACCGGAATCCCTTCGGTTTGTAGATAATCCAAACCAAACTTCGCATTCCGTTCACCCACATTAATACTTTTCATATGCTTAATTACAGCGCCACCACCAAACAATTTTGCTTCCAAATTAGCGCGCCTTGCCCCTAATTTAAGTAATTGGTTGATTAGCATTTCCATCGCATAAGCACCGTATCGGGTAGAACTATTACCCCAACCACCATTTTCCTGATTATTTTCTGGCAACATAAAATGATTCATGCCACCAATCCCACTCCGCGAATCGCGAATGCAAGCAGCAACGCAAGACCCCAACGTGGTGACTATCATCATGTCATTTGAGGTGGCAAAATATTCACCCGGCAACAATCTGGCCGCGTCAATATCAAAGGCACGATCAAAATACAATTTAGGACTAACGATATCGACATTCATCAGACGCTGCCTTTACTATTTTGCACGTTGTGGGTCACCGTATAAACCGTCCGACCTCTTACCGAAAACAAGTCGCCCGAATGATGAAAGTTTTCTGAATGGCCAGCAAACAACAAACCATCCGTGTGCATCACCGGCACAAATTTCTGCAAAATTTTGCGCTGGGTTGGCTTGTCGAAATAAATCATCACATTTCGACAAAAAATTGCATCAAACGGACCAGGCAATGCCCAACGTTGATCTAATAAATTTAACTGTTCAAAGCTAATCAGATTGCGCAACTCTTGACGAACCCTAACAAACCCCGATTTATCACCTGTCCCTTTTAAAAAGAAACGTTTTAACAATTCAGGCGGCAACTTCTCGACGCGTTCCAAGGGATAAACACCGGCTTGGGCTGTTTTTAATACTTGGGTATCCAAATCGGTCGCAATAATTTGGACAGGCGGATGAAAACTGCCAAACGCATCAACCGCTGTCATCGCCATCGTGTAAGGCTCCTCACCGGTCGATGCGGCACAACACCACAGCTTAATCGGCCGACGATGTTGAATCTTTTTTAGATGCTCAGCCAACAACGGAAAATGATGCTGTTCACGAAAAAACGCCGTTAAATTGGTGGTTAAGACATTAACAAAAGCCTCCCACTCCCCTTCATCATTGGTCGCCAACAACTGCAAATACTCATCAAAGCGACTCAAACCGGTTGCTCTCAACCGTCTAGCAACCCGACTATAAACCATTGCCTTTTTTGCATCAGACAAGTTAATGCCTGCATGTTCGTAAATCATTTTACGAATCCGATCAAAATCATGATCCGTAAAATGAAATTCCCGCGTTGGTAGTTCTAAGTCGCTTAATGGAAACATTTTAATCAGCAGTTAATTAAAACTCTTCCCAATCACTATCGCTAGAGGTGGACGTCGGCGTATATTTGCTACGAGAAGCGGCTTTATAGGTTGATTTACTAGCAGTCTGATTACTGACAGAGGATTTATGGCTCGCCATTAATTCTGCCGACAACTTAAACACGCCCACAGAGGCCATCAATGTTTGCGCTTGTTCTTCTAATGAAGTCGACGCTGCCGCCGATTCCTCAACCAAAGAAGCATTTTGTTGCGTCACTTCATCCATTTGTGTAATGGCCTGATTAACTTGGTCAATACCTGCACTCTGCTCAACAGAAGCCGCGCTAATCTCATCCATAATATCGGTCACGCGTTTTACCGAAGTAACGATCTCTTCCATTGTATTACCAGCCTCGCTGACCAATTTAGAGCCGGTACCGACTTTATTAACCGAGTCAGAAATCAATTGTTTAATTTCTTTCGCGGCTGCCGCACTTTTTTGCGCCAAAGTACGCACTTCACCAGCAACGACCGCAAAACCACGACCCTGCTCACCGGCTCTGGCCGCTTCAACCGCAGCATTTAACGCCAAGATATTGGTTTGGAAGGCAATACCGTCAATCACACTAATAATATCGACGATCTTGCTAGACGATTCGTTGATAGAGTTCATGGTTGTCACCACTTCGCTGACAACATCGCCACCTTTAGCAGCAACACTAGACGCTGCGGCAGCCATTTGATTAGCCTGCTTAGCATTATCAGCATTGGTTTTAACCGTTGAGGCCAACTCTTCCATACTGGAAGCAGTTTGCTCTAATGACGAGGCTTGTTCTTCGGTACGTTGCGACAGATCAGTGTTACCTTCTGCCATTTCTCTTGACGCCGTATTAATTGAATCGGCCGCAATCCGAATCTGTACAATCAAATTCTGTAAGTTATCAACCGCCGCATTGGTATGACGGGCCAAATCGGTAAACGTACCGGCATCACTACCGTCATCATAAATTTTTTGGGTTAAATCACCGTGCTCAATCCCAGAAAACACACGAGTAATTTCTTTTAACCAAGCGTCAAAAATATCAACAATACTGTTAATGCCCTTACTTGCTTCTTTATAGAAGCCGACTTTTCCAGAGGTACTAATCCGTTTGGTAAAGTCGCCATTCATAACAGAATTAATCATATCAACCACTTCTCGTTCTGCTAATTTAGCTCCTGAACGATCATGCCACTCAGCGATAGTACCAATCCGCTGACCATCTGCACTAATAATGGGAGTTGCAATAATTCGATTAGAAACCCCACCTAAATTAAATTCACTAGCATGAGAAGTTTTTAAATCGGCTAATAAATTGGCTTGATGTGAAGGTGTGCGATGGAAACCATCGATATTCATGCCAATCAAGTTATTAACACTAAAACCTGGTAATCGCTGACGAATTGTCGCTTCCATAGGTCGCAAGGTTTCTACAACCGTTTTATTAACATAGGTAATATTACGATTATTATCAGCAATCATTATCCCGACAGACACCGCATCCAAGGCAATTTGGATTTGTTTGTTTTCAAACGCTTCCTGTTGGCAATCTTCATGGTCTGTCAGTACTTTGTTTTGCAAAACTTTTAAAGCTTGCATTAATTCACTCAACGCATCATGACGCTGAACTTCAATCACATTATCCAGTTTGCCATTGGCAATTTTTTGCGCAATATCAATCGCTTTAGCCAAAGACTTTGATTTTTTAGTTTGAACAACTAACAAAAACAAAACAAGCACAGCAATAATTAAACCTAATATATACAATAAACTATTATCACTAGCATCAACCTGAACAACAGAATTTGGCTGATTCGCTAACGATTTGAGATCATTCTGATATACAGTTTGAATAACATTAGATTGGGCTTTAATTAAAGGCTCTAAATCATCAAATGCAACAACTAATAATTCTATGGACTTATCAGCATAACGTTTAGCATCAGCATGATTATCAACACTTAAAGCAGTCATTGCCGGCTTTAGCGCATTTAAAAATTTATTACGTGAATTAACAAATTTATCAGCTAACTCGCTAGTTTCTGGCATAACAACATAGCTTTTCCATAAGCTATCAAGAACTTCAAGATTATCTTCTATTCTACGAATGCTTTTGTTGGCTTCTGACCGACTCAAAACCAAAGTTTTTTTCTTATTAGCGGCCTGCGTAACCGACACATCTGACAATGCAATCAACAACTGAGCCTGATTATCGGACATCAAAGTTTTGATTTTCACCAACTTATCAACAGACGACAAAGCATCAGAAAATGAGCGACTGACTGACGTATCGACACTTTGCTGACCAAACCCTGAACCTGTGGCCAAAATAAAACCAAAAATCCCCAATATTATCAAACGCTTATAAAATTTAAACTGCAACACCATTACGTTACACCCCTAAGATTTAAGGAAATGAGACCAGACAATCTGAATCTTGAACTATTACGATTTTACCTGTTAGCCAAAAAATCATATTCGTGAACAAAGACCATTCTTAGTGCTTAATAGCCGTATTAGGTTAGAAAGCGAAGATTATTTTCACGGTTTTCACGCTGACAACCGATGTTCAACAGTATTTTTCGGTGCGGTAGAGATGACTTTTAACAGTGCATCGCCTAATCTTTCGGTGAAATCACAAGCGTCATTCAATGAGCACTTACAATTTTGCTTATCAATGGTTATCGACTTACAATCAGTAGCGATACTCAACATTGAGTTGCATCCCCAATCTAAAAACGCTTCACAACTGATCAGATTGGATCAGACAGACTCGACCAATGCGACTGTTAGTGGTTTTAACAGCTAAACAGAGCCGAATCGAAACCATCGGTTCACTTCACATCCATTGTGGACATGAATAACTTAATGGCTGGTTTATGCAAAACCTATCTAACATAGCCTGTTATTTAAGATTTATGATCAATAAAACTCGGGATATGAATTAACAATCAATTGGAATTTTGTCGTTACAAAGTAATTTTTAAGGTGTCATCTTGAGCGAAAATATTTACCAAATTGTAATCAATGGCTTGAAAATCGATTCAGATATAGATGTTGCATTGGATAAACTATCAACTCTATTCAAATGCGATCGTGAAAAACTAAGACCCGCATTAACATCAAGACGCTTTGTAGCTCAAAGTGGCTTAGATTACAAAACAGCTGAAAGACTTAAAGATATTTTCGAAAGTGCTGGATGCGCGGTTGAAATAGACTCTGAATTATCCCTAGATTTTATACAAGAAGAAGATACTTCAGCATCTACCGAAGAAAGCGATGCAATAGATTACATTATAATATGTAAAATTTGTGGCTTTAACAATACTTCAAATGATAAGTTTTGCCTAGGTTGCGGGATTTCTCTCACAAAAACAGAAGATTTATTAAAAACACAAAATAAATTAGACGATAAAATCACCAACAGCTTAAGCTTAAAAAAACAAGGCATTATTTTTATAATATCGATACTAACTTTAATTTACTTCGGCAATCAAATATCAAACAACAATACATCAAATAAAAACGCAAAATATAGAAATAATCCAAAAGAACTGACACATGATAAATCGGCATATCGTAACATCACTATAATTTCTGAAACTCAAGATATGTTAAATGATATCCAGCCAACAATAGATACTGAAATGAATGTCGTTTATGTCGATCCTAAAAACAAAACAGCCGACAAACCGCCTCTCATGCTACTAAGAATAAAAATATTGAATTTACTACGCCAATTAGAAGATTTACTTGCCCCCCCCGAAATGGAACAAGAACAAAACCAGACATATACGCAAGACTTACAATCAACCAACCCCAAAAAACCAGAAAGTCGTTAAAAGTTAATAACTTATGCGAATCTAGAATTACGGCAATCGGTATCCCTAGTTATGTAAACCGATTTGATAGTGCCAGCGGAATTTAGAGTTCGGCGACTTGACTATTAAAGATGTATTCATTGAGACTCCAAAGTTTAAAACAACCCATTTTGGTTTCCACCCAACTGCGGACCGCTCCACTTGTTGCAGATAGCCGGCAATTTTCGAGATCGAGATCGACCTGGTTGATGAATCTCAGGAACGAACCAAGCCATTTCGTTATCAATCGACAACAACATTGAGCCTCGTTGATTGTAGCTGTGCCTGTTTTTGGTTCGTTTTTCGTTGGGGGTGGTGGGTACATAGCAATCAGTCAATTTGCTTACATCATGCAAAAAACCAACGAAATAAAGAGTTTTTAGGATAAAATTAGTTTTCTTATCATTTTCTGACAAAAATTGAGGCAATATAATGAAAAAAATTTTTCTAATATGTGGATTGTTATTCTCTTATGGCTGCGCCACACAAAACGCAATGGATGAAGTTGATGGAAGATTGACGAACTTGCAAGGCGAATTAGATAAACTATCACTGAAAACTGAAGATCTTTCTACCAAAGTAACTTCAGACAAAGTTTACTTTGAATCAGAAATTGATTCTATTAAGATTGAATCGAAAAAAGCTGTTAAATCCCAAATTGCAATTTATGATTTAATAGAAAATGTTAATACTAATTTAATTAGAATTAATAAAAAGACCGATCAAATCAGCCGTCATCTTTTCCCAAAGAACCCACCAAAAAGATAACAAACTCCCTTTGTTGATATCAAAAATCATCGACATTGATATAAGCAAACAAGCAAACATCCACCGTTGGTTGGTTTTACTCTAAGTTAAAAAGTAAAACCAACCAACGGTGGATTTCTATATAGTTTTTACTTCAAAAATCAGTTTCTCACATACATTTTTTGTAATTAGATGAAAAACAACCTCTAGCCAACTCTTGGGCTTTACTCAATTGCTCCGGTGACATCTTTTTCGTCAACACCTCCCTAGCTTCACTCGCATGAGGATCACGATTAGAGGCCGATACATTCAACCACATATGTGCAAGAGAATAATCTTGTAGCACCCCAACACCTTTAAAATACATAACGCCAAGATTATATTGCGCTCCCGCATTGCCTTTTTCAGCTGCCAATTTAAACCATTTAGCGGCTTCTTTCGAATTCTGGGCAACCCCCTGCCCATTTTCATAGAGAATACCCAGATTATATTGAGCTAAAGGATCATCGGTTGCCGCCAAAAGAAACCACTTAGCCGCTTCTTTATAATCTTGGCCAACGCCTTCACCCTCATAATACA
Source organism: Methylomonas koyamae (assembly GCA_945877625.1). Lineage (GTDB taxonomy): Bacteria > Pseudomonadota > Gammaproteobacteria > Methylococcales > Methylomonadaceae > Methylomonas > Methylomonas koyamae_C. The sequence continues at coordinate 34,117 of CAMCSF010000004.1, forward strand.
TCGATCCCACATTAGCTTGTGCCAACTTATGTCCCTGCTCACCAGCCAATCGAAACAACTTAATTGCCTCTTGATAATCCTGAGAAATACCTTCACCTTTATAATACATATTACCTAGATTATATTGGGCAATCGCATTATTTTTATCCGAAGCTAAACGAAACCATTTAACGGCCTCCTGATAATCTTTAGCAACCCCCTCCCCTTTATAATACATATTGCCTAAATTGTATTGAGCAATCGCATTACCATGTTCTGCCGCTGTGCGATACCATTTAACAGCCTCTTTATGGCCTTTCTCACCGCTTTCGCTTTTATAATAGACATTACCAAGACTAATTTCAGCCGATGACTTACCTTGATCTGCTGCTAACTGAAGCCATTTAACCGATTCATCCTGATTTTTAGCAACTCCCTCGCCTTTATAATACATATTACCAACATTAAACTGAGCTAAAGCATGATTTTGTTCAGCTGCCAAATGAAACCATTTAAAAGATTCTTGATAATCCCTATCACATCCTTCTCCCTTATAATATATATTTCCCAAGTTAAACTGAGCCAAGACATTGCCTTGTTCAGCCGCTAACCTAAATAACCTAATAGCCTCTTTATAATCCTTTTCTACACCCTGACCCATATAATACATATTCCCAAGATTATATTGAGCTAAAGCGTTACCTTGTTCAGCAGCGACTGTGCGAAATCGTTTCATCGCCTCTTGGTAATCCTTTGTCAGCCCAGCGCCATCAGAATCGTTTTGTCTACGTATCGATGATGGCGATTGACGGGCTACGCTACTATCTTTTAAGGCATTAACGCGATTGGCATTCGCTTCTCTGGACTTTGATTCATTATCACTATTCGTTGCTATATCATTCTCTAAAATATTGTCGGAATGCATTTCACCCAGATTTGATGGCGAAACAACATTCTCAACCACTTTAGTTTTCTCACCTACCTCTGTGACTGTCGGCTTTTCTACAGAAACAGCCTCAGTCACCACATCAACCGCTACAGGCTTAACTTCTCCATCAACAACGTCGACAGGTTTATCGGCAGGCGCCGCCTCATTCGCACTCTCAACCACTACGGGTTTAACTTCTTCCTCGACAGCATTAGTCGACTTGTCTGTTGTAGCAAGCTCACTCGCCTTATCAATAACTTCAGACTTAACCTGTACATCAACAACCTCGACCGGCTTTTCCACTGACACCGTTTCATTGGCAGCTTGAATCGCCACGGCTTTAACTTGCTCAACAGTAGTCTCCGCAGGTTTATCGGCTATAACACCCTGATTCACTACCTCAACGGCTATCGGCTTAATGTCTGCTTCAACAACCTGAGTCGGTTTTTCGGCTGGAATAACCTCAGCTACCGTATCAACCACAACAGGTTTAGATGATTCACTAGCAACAACCTCGACTGGCTTCTCCACTAACACCGCTTCATTCGCGCCTTGAACCGCCACTGTATTAACTTGCTCAACAGCCGTCTCCACAGGTTTATCGGCTAAAACAACCTGATTCGGCACCTCAACGACCGGCGGCTTAATGTCTGCTTCAACAGCCTGAGTCGATTTTTCGGCTGGAATAACCTCTCCTACCGGATCAACCACAACAGGTTTAGATAACTCACTAGCAACAACCTCGACTGGCTTTTCCACTGACACCGTTTCATTCGCACCTTGAACCGCCACGGTATTAACTTGCTCAACAACAGTCTCTGCAGGTTTATCGGCTAAAACAACCTGATTCGGTACCTCAACAACCGGCGGCTTAATGTCTTCTTTAACAACCTGAGTCGGTTTTTCGGCTGGAGCAACCCCACCTACCGGATCAACCACAACAGGTTTAGATGACTCATCAGTAACGGCCTTGTCATCGCCAACTAACGCAAATTCAAGAAAATCTTCATCGAATAATGAAGAACTAGCTTTTCCCGAGTAAATCGTTAACAAGAGAAAAGGGATTAACAATTTTTTCATTCAACTTCCCATTAGGACAATAAAAAAGAATGACAAAAGTCATCCAAAACAAGCCCAATTTGTCATGCGTTAGCCACATCACACAGCCCTGATAATTTTGATGATTTGTTAAAAAAACACAAACAATCTTTTAAAGAATAACACAACTGTATGAATCAAAGGTATGCGGCGCCACGGGATAGCGCCAACCAACAACAGGGCGCCAAGGTCAGCATAGTGGTCGGTGTGCGGAAGATAGTGTTCGCTCAAATGTTTCAAATAACGCCTTTAAGCGTACTCGGATTGCGCACATAGGTTTTGAGGTTTTGATACGCAGTCTTGCGGCATAGCAACCAGAACAACAACCACACCCCAAGACACGACAACTCTGCTGGACACTCATTGTCTTCTTCACTTGCCCAATATCAATCAACTCGAGCTTACCGAAGTTCGCAGGCAAAGAAGGCTGACGCCTGTTTTAGCGGTTCATTATCCTATTTTAATTGCCCAATGCGCTGTTGTTCGGGGGTTAAAGGTTTACCGATACGGACTCAACACCCCCAACGCAGCGCTGCGGTATTGACAGGCGCATCCCACAAGCTGATTAATTCATCATCCAAAACCGTGACTGTTAACGAGCAACCGGCCATATCTAAAGAGGTGGTGTAATTGCCAACTAAACTGCGCTCTACGACTACGCCTAACTGCTGCCAGTATTGCCAAGCTAATTCATAAACCAAATGCAATTCCATTAATGGCGTGGCGCCAAAGCCATTAACATGCAGCAAAATTCGCTGTCCTGCTTGCAAGTTAAGCTCTTGCTGAATATGTCCGGCCAATTGTTCAACGATATCGGTGGCTGTGGTCAATTTAAGCGTTTCTCGACCTCGTTCACCATGAATGCCGACGCCCATTTCCACTTCATCATCGGCGATTGAGAAAGTCGGATGCCCTAGCGCTGGCACTGTGCAACTGGTTAAGGCGGCACCCATTGAAGCGGTGGCGGCGTTGACGCGTTCAGCCAAGGCTTTACACGTTGCTAAATCGGCGCCCTGCTCTGCTGCTGCGCCAACCATTTTTTCAACAATGGTTGTCCCTGCGACACCACGCCGACCGATACTGTGATCCTTAGGCAAAGACACATCATCATTAATTAGCATCGATGCGGTTGGCATGGCTAAAAATTCGGCGGCCATTTCAAAATTCATCACATCGCCCGCATAATTTTTGACGATAAATAAAACCCCTGCGCCACTATCAACCTGTTCGGCTGCCGCCATCATTTGGTCTGGGGTGGGCGAGGTAAACACTTGCCCCGGACAGGCAGCGTCCAGCATGCCATAGCCAACAAAACCGCTATGTAATGGCTCATGGCCAGAACCGCCGCCAGAAATTATCGCCACTTTGCCGACTTTGGCGTGTTTACGATAAACAAAATGCGGCTGTTGATTGAGTTGCACAATATCGGCATGAGCTTTGGCAAAGCCTTGCAAACTGGTTTCCAACAAGCTATCAACGCTATCAATTAATTTTTTCATCGGTTTTCGTCCATTTATTGTTCAGAAATAATTTTTTAGTTTTGGCATTGATCACGCAAGGCAGCAGCAACCGCATTAATGTCGGCAAAAACCCAAGTGGGTTGATAATCTGATGCTTCAACTTCTTTAAAAGTGGATACGCCGGTTAATACCAAGGCACTCCGGATTCCGGTTCGTACCGCCCCCAATATGTCAGTGTCCAAACGGTCACCAATCGCGATGGTATGAGCCGGATCAGCCCCCAAAACCGCGAGAGCTTGTTGATAAATAATCGGTTCAGGCTTACCAATTACTTTAGGCGCAACGCCGGTCACTGCTTGTAATGCCGCTAAAGTCGCACCATTACCGGGCACCAAACCTTGCTCTGTGGGTAATGAGGTATCGCCATTGGTGGCAATAAACTCCGCACCGGCTTGAATATTGAAGCTCGCGGTCGCCAATTTATCCCAACTCAATTGCTTGTCTAATCCGCAGACCACCAAATCGGCTTGTTGTTGATAAAGATCAATCAACTCAAAACCATGATCAATCAAAGGCTGTCTGGCACCGATGCCACCAATCACAAAAATCCGAGTCGAGGCTGATTCATAGTGCTGCGCTAAATAAAAAGCCGTTGCCATGCCTGACGTCAAAATTTCACCTAAGGTGATTTCAACACCCATATCTGCCAATTTATCAATATATTGATCAGCGGTTAAGCTGGCATTATTGGTCGCCAACACAAATGGCAGCTGTAAATCGCGCAAGGTTTGAAAAAATTCTTGTAACCCAGCCTGAGGACGATCACCGTGCCAAAGCACACCATCCATATCAATAATTAGCGCCCGAACATCAACAAAAGTTTGCATAAAACCTACATAATTTAATGACTTACAGTGTTTACGATGAAGCCGTAAACCCTACCCAACAGGGATTTAAGAATTGCATAAAATAAACATCACTGTCTAGCCAAACAAAATTATTAGTTATTTATCTTGACTAAAAGAGCATTCCTTAGTTTAATTAGCGGCTCTTGATGCCCAGGTAGCTCAGTCGGTAGAGCAGAGGACTGAAAATCCTCGTGTCGACGGTTCGATTCCGCCCCTGGGCACCATCAGTTTAAAGTCATAACATATTGCCCAGGTAGCTCAGTCGGTAGAGCAGAGGACTGAAAATCCTCGTGTCGACGGTTCGATTCCGCCCCTGGGCACCATGTTTTTTAAATAACCCCTTTATGGGGTTTTTTATTTTCTGGGCTTTGGCTTTTGGATTATTGGTTATGTAACGGAAGAGCCAGAGGCTCTTTTTTTTTGGGTTTAAAAAACGAGGCGATAATGAAACAAGCTCCTGAACACTTGGTAGATTTGATTGAACCAATTGTTGAAGGTCTTGGCTATGAGTGCGTGGGTATCGAGTACAACCCTCACCCCGTTCACGGCATGTTGCGGATCTTCATTGATGGTGAAAACGGCATTTTGCTCGAAGACTGCAGCAAAGTCAGCCACCAAATCAGTGGTGTCTTAGATGTAGAAGATCCTATTCAAGGCAATTACCACTTAGAAATCTCCTCACCCGGTGAAGACCGACCGTTTTTTAAACTCAGTCAATTTCAACGATATATCGGTAGCACAGTCACGATTAACTTGTTCAAAGCTATCGACAATCGCCGCAAAATCACTGGTGAAATTACTGGTGTTGAAGATGAAGACGTCTTAATCAAAGAAGGCGAACAGATTTACAAAATTCCGTTTCAGGCAATGAGCAAGGCGCGTTTAGTGCCGGAATACTTATTAAATAAAGGAGGTCGCAGTGGCAAATAAAGAAATTCTTTTGGTAGCAGACGTTTTTGCTAACGAAAAAGAAATCGACAAAGAAATTATCTTTCAGGCAATTGAGTCTGCATTGGAAGCTGCGACCGTTAAGCGTTACGAAAACCCAGTCAAAGCAAGGGTTTCCATCAATCGCCACACCGGTGATTACACCACGTTCCGTCGCTGGCAAGTGGTTGACGTTAATCATGACATTAACGGCGATGTTGAATTTCCGGGCTGGCAAGTGTTGCTCGAAGCCGCACAAATCGATGAGCCAAATATCGAAATCGGCGATTTCGTTGAAGAAGAAGTGGAATCCGTCGCTTTCTGCCGCATTGCTGCACAAACTGCCAAACAAGTGATTATCCAAAAAGTCCGTGAAGCAGAACGTCGTAAAATCGTCGAAGCGTATCAAGACCGAGTGGGTGATTTAGTCACAGGCGTTGTCAAACGTATCGAAAAAGGTAGCGTTTACTTAGATTTAGGTGGTCACATCGAAGCCTATATCGCTCGCGAAGACATGATTCCTAAAGAACCTGTGCGCATGGGCGACCGCGTGCGTGGTTACCTGAAAGCCGCACGCTTAGAACCACGTGGCCCTCAATTGTTTGTTAGCCGCACCGCTCCTGAGTTATTAACCGCCCTATTCCGCCTTGAAGTGCCTGAAGTTAGCGAAGGTTTAATTGAAATCATGGGCGCAGCTCGCGATCCAGGCTCAAGAGCCAAAATCGCCGTCAAAGCCAATGACCCACGATTAGACCCTATCGGTGCTTGTGTGGGTATGCGCGGCTCACGGGTTCAGGCAATTTCCAACGAATTAGCCGGCGAACGCGTTGATATTATTTTGTGGAATCCTAACGAAGCACAATTTGTCATCAATGCCATGGCACCGGCTGAAATCCAGTCGATTGTCATCGATGAAGACAAACACAGCATGGACGTTGCTGTCGCCAGCGACAGCTTATCGCAAGCGATTGGTCGTGGCGGCCAAAACGTTCGGTTAGCAACCGAATTGACTGGCTGGGAATTAAACATTCATGATGCCGCTCAAGTCGATAAAAACCAAGACGCCACCATCGCTAAAGCGAAACAAGAATTTATTGATTTACTAGACGTTGATGAAGAAATCGCCTCAATTTTGGTTGAAGTCGGTTTAAGCAATATCGAAGAAATCGCTTATATCCCTGCTGAAGAAATGATGGAAATCGAAGGCTTCGACAAAGAGTTGGTCGATGCTTTACGTAGTCGCGCGAAAGATGCGCTTTTAATTAAAGCGATTGCTTCAGAAGAAAAAATTGAAACCTCTGAGCCTAGCGCCGATTTATTAGCACTAGAAGGCGTGGACGAAAAATTAGCTCACGAAATGGCCGCAAAAGGCATTATTACCGTCGACGATTTGGCCGAACAAGCCATTGACGACATCATCGAATTTACCGGCATGACCGAAGATCGCGCGGGCAAACTTATCATGAAAGCACGCGAGTCGTGGTTCGCAGACGACCAAGGCTAAGGCAGGAGTAAACTATGAGCGATAAAACAGTACAAGAATTAGCAGAAGTT
>CAMCSF010000005.1 GCA_945877625.1 Methylomonas koyamae
AGAATGTTTTTTGAAAACGATCTTAAATTTTTGCAACAGTTTAAATAACGGTAGATTGAATCATGCAAGTAAGTGAAGCTTGGTTAAGGGAGCTGGTCAATCCGCCCGTCGATACAGCCACATTAGTCGCTCAATTGACAATGGCTGGCTTAGAAGTAGATGCCGTACAACCGGTCGCTGCTGATTTTAACGGTGTTGTCGTTGCCGAAGTGTTATCCATGATTCAGCATCCGAATGCTGATAAATTGCGGATTTGTCAGGTCAATGTCGGCGAAGCAGAGCCACTACAAATTGTTTGTGGCGCCAGTAATGTGCGTCCTGGCTTAAAAATCCCTGCGGCCTTAATCGGTGCGGTATTGCCCGGCGATTTCAAAATCCAAAAATCCAAATTACGTGGTGAATTGTCATTCGGCATGTTGTGTTCGGAAAAAGAATTAGGCATTGCCGCCAGTTCTAGCGGCTTAATGGAATTGCCAGATGACGCTCCGGTTGGCACCAATATCCGTGATTATTTGTCTTTAAATGACAATGTGATCGAATTGGGTTTAACGCCTAATCGCGCTGATTGTTTAAGCGTGGAAGGTGTGGCGCGTGAAGTTGCCGTGCTTAACAATTTGAGCTTTTCATCCGCATCAACCGCTGTCGTTGCTGTCGAACATCAAGATACTTTAGCGATTAATGTCGAAGCCAGTGACGCTTGCCCAGTCTATCTAGGCCGCTTAATTAAAGGCATTAATCCAGATGCGGTGACACCGTTATGGATGCAAGAGCGTTTACGCCGTTGCGGGATTCGCAGCCTAAGCCCTGTGGTCGATGTCACCAATTACGTGTTAATTGAATTGGGTCAACCGCTACACGCTTTCGATGCTGACAAATTACAAGCACCGATTGTGGTTAGACGTAGCCGTCAAGCTGAGCCATTGGCTTTGTTAAACGACCAAAGCATTGAACTAGACGGTCAAGCGATTGTGATTGCTGATCAAAATCAAGCCTTGGCATTGGCTGGCGTGATGGGCGGCAAAGACAGCGCAGTATCTGATCAAACTCGCGATATTTTCTTGGAATGTGCGTTTTTCAATCCAATCAGCGTCGCAGGCAAAGCGCGTCATTTTGGTTTGCACACCGATTCGTCACACCGTTTTGAGCGTGGCGTAGACTTTACCTTGCAACAACGCGCCATCGAACGCGCCACTCAGCTGATTGTTGAAATTGCCGGTGGTAGTGTCGGTCCGATTAGCCAAGCCATTGATGACTCTGCCTTGCCACAACGCTTAGCAGTTAACTTACGCCAACAACGCATTGAAAAAGTACTCGGTATTAGCTTGGATAACCAAGAAATTACCCGCATTTTCCAAGGTTTAGGTATGCAAGTCGCGCAAATCGCAGACGGTTGGTCGATTACCCCGCCAGGTTTCCGTTTTGATATTGCGATTGAAGAAGATTTATTAGAAGAAATTGGTCGCATTTACGGCTACAACAATTTGCCAAGCAGTAGCTTATTAATGCGTGCTGCTTTAGGTAAAGCCCCAGAAGGCCAATTAGCCATCGCCAGATTGCAAGACTGTTTGGTTGATAGAGGTTATCAAGAAGCGATTACCTACAGCTTTATTGATGAAAACATGCAAAACACCATCGCACCCAACGATGAGTTTATTCGCATCCAAAACCCGATTTCGTCAGAATTAGCGGTGATGCGGACGACTTTGTGGGGTGGGTTGTTAAATGCTGCGCTGTATAACTTAAATCGTCAACAAACCCGCGTGCGTTTGTTTGAAGCAGGTTTGAAATTCACTCGCGTGAATGGCGAAACCCTGCAAACCAAAATGTTGGCCGGTCTAGTGGTTGGCCATATCAACAGCGAACAATGGGCTGAAAAATCCAGAAACGTCGATTTTTTCGATGTAAAAGCCGATGTTGAAGCTTTATTTGCCTTAACTGGCACCACCGCAGTGTTTGAAGCGACTCAGCATCCAAGCCTACACCCAGGTCAAAGTGCAAAAATCAGTGACAGCAACGGTAAAGCAATTGGCTTAATGGGTATGTTGCATCCAAATCTTGAAAAACAATTAGGCTTTGATAGTCCTGTATTCTTGTTTGAACTTGAGCAAGAGGCGGTTTTAGAGCGTGCGGTACCCAAATTCTCGCCGCTTTCGAAATTTCCTTCTGTGCGTCGTGATATTGCTTTATTAGTCGAAGATTCGGTGTCAGCGGGTGCGATTACTGATTGCATTAACTCATGCAACGAAACCTTGATTCGCGAAATACAGATTTTTGATATTTACCGTGGCCAAGGGGTGGTTGAAGGCTATAAAAGCGTCGCTTTAAGTTTGGTTTTGCAAGAATTTACCCAAACCCTGACCGATACCGAAATCGATGCGCTATTTAAAAGAGTATTAGACGTATTGGCAACCGAATTAAATGCAAAATTGAGGGACTGATTGTGGCATTAACCAAAGCAGATATAGCGGAACGCTTGTTTGAAGAACTCGGATTAAACAAACGCGAAGCTAAAGAAATTGTCGAATTATTTTTCGACGAAATAAAAAAATCGCTAGAAAACGGCGAGCAAGTTAAAATCTCAGGCTTTGGAAAGTTTGAATTGCGTGATAAAAATGGTCGCCCAGGGAGAAATCCTAAAACAGGCGAAGAAATCCCCATCACTCCGCGTCGAGTGGTGACTTTTAGAACCGGTCAAAAATTAAAAGCCCGAGTAGAATCTTATGCTGGAACCCAGTAATAACAACGAATTGCCGGTTATTCCGGCCAAACGCTATTTCACTATCGGTGAAGTCAGCGATTTATGTGCAGTTAAACCGCATGTGCTTCGCTATTGGGAGCAGGAGTTTACCGAGTTAAGTCCGGTAAAAAGACGCGGCAATCGACGTTATTACCAGCGGCATGACGTATTATTAATCCGTCAGATTCGCTCATTGCTTTATGAGCAAGGCTACACCATTGGTGGCGCTAAAGCACATTTAGTCAGTGATAATGCTAAAGGCGATTCCACTCGCAGCAAGCAACTGATTCATCAAATGATTGTTGAATTGGAAGATGTACTGGAGCTTTTGAAATAGTACATTGCTAAATATGGTAATATTGCCAGCTTATTAACTCAACACTTCGGGGCGTAGCGCAGTTTGGTAGCGCACTATACTGGGGGTGTAGGGGTCGTGGGTTCGAATCCCGCCGTCCCGACCAAGTGAGAGTTTAAAGAGAGTCAATAAAGATCAAAAACCCGCAAGTTATCTAGCTTAGCGGGTTTTTTATTGTCCAGTGACTTATTAGACATAAGTCATAACATCGACAAAACTGTAATAACGCGCTAAAAGCAATGATCGCCGAGGGTGTTATTACGCTAGATCAAAAATCTTTTCAAGAAATGCAACCAGGATTACCGGCGAATAAGCAGTAACATTTACAGTAACTCAAAATAGTGACTGATTGTTTGAAAAAGTGACTGCAAACCTGCAATCCATCGGATAAGTCTCAATCTACTGTCTTTGATTAAGCAAGCCAACCTTGACTTCCCCTTCAAGCATGGAAACATAAGGCCCAGAAGTAAAAACTATAAACTGAGGGGTGAAACATGAAAAAAAGCAAAGCAATTTTAGTTATTTTAGGCGCGTTATTTCTGAGCGGCTGTGGTGATCAATTTTGGTGTGGTGAAGAAGGCTGTAATGCTAATTCTTCCATGAAAACAACCTTTACAACCAAAAGGTAGTTAGTCGCTATTTCGATTTTAACGATGCAGGTTACTATTGAATAAAAAATAACAGGCATAAAAAAGCCCACTTATAAAGTGGGCTCCGTCCGGTTGTTATTTTTATATTATGTTGGACGACTGCTTTATCAAGAAAGCAGTTCTAATTTATAGCGGTGTTTTTGTTATTGTTACCAAATACTTTGGCCGCTTTTCCTCCCCTAACTATCTTCTCAGATAGCCCCTCTTTCAAGGTGGGGGCATTGTATTGAAGATTTTTAAGCTTGTCTACAAAAAACTGCGACAATTTGTCACATCGTTTATCGGCTCTAGGTTTATCGAGCTTTTCAGCCGAAATTAGATGGCTAATTGCGCTAGACATTACCGCAACAATCATCATTTCCCCATCATTATTCACTCGGCTGTAACAACATTTTTTGCACATCACCGAGATGAGTTTCTTCTACAGCACACATCCTTCTCGCATAGTCTTCAAGCAATACATGTCGATCATTCACTAACTTTAGTAAACGATGATACTGAATCAAAGCCTGAGTTTCATGTTCTAAAGATTCACGCAAAATAGCGCCAATATCGTGACGATGCGTTTCTAGCAAACTACCAATACCCAAAGAAGGATGACCACCTAAATGGGTAATCATTTCTCCCGCTTCGTTAGCATGAATCAATGATTCAGTAGCTTGATTGCGCAACCAAGCCACAATCGGCAATCGGTTATAGCCAAACACCATAAAAGCATAATGCGTATATCGCACCACGCCTGCTAATTCCGCTTCCAAAATGGCATTTAAAACCTTAATGACCGCCTCTTGATCAATCGCAGTTTTGTTCATAATCCAGCCCCTTTAAAGTTTCGGACAGTCGCTATAACTTTCCGGATAATTGATGCTGATACTGACAACCCGATTTTCTTGGATAGCTGTGTTATCAGCGCCAATTGCCTCGCCGTTTGCCTTGATATTAAGTTGTTCGTCTTTTGCGCCATGTGCCATCAATAATTGTCTAATTGTTTCAGCACGGCGTTCGGATAACAGTTGATTGCTTTCATCGCTACCCACCGTGTCGGTTTGCGCGGTGACAATGGCAGTCGCCTGTGGATGTAGGTGTAGAAAATGGCCGATGGTATGCAAATGTTCGTCATTGACTCTAATCGGCACCGCGCTACCGGTATTGAAGTAAATCGCCGCATGATGACTGGTTTCGAGTTTGTGATGATTGTGGCCATGCACTTCAGTTAACCAATGGCATAGCTCTTTTTCCGACTCATGGCGATGCACAGTCGCTAACTTAGTGGCATCAATTGCTTTTTGCCTTTCATTAATATTCCAATATTGGTCATTTTCCCAATGCTTCAAAATCCGTTCGGCGACTTTTTGATTTTCATCCGCTAATTTTTCATGCAATACAGACTGACCATAATGGCCTTGATAGCTGGCATCAATCGCCGCTCTGAGTTCTGCTGTCGGCTGTTTAGGTGCTGTGCTGCAAGCGCTTAACGATACGCCCAGAATGGCAAGTACAAGGTGACTATTGGGTTTGTTCATGATGATTTCCTTGGATTGAATAAATTACTGGCCGTTGTCGAAAGGACCATAACTGATCCAATAACCGGGCAGATTTAAGTCAAAATAGCGGCTGTCTTCGCTAAATCGTTGCCAAACATAGGCGGGAGCGATTAATTCTTCTGTAGCAATCGGCGAGCTAATCAGTTCAACAGCACCGATTACGGTTCTGCTCGCCGCATGAATCACGCCGCGTAATGTCCCCCAAGTGATACCGACAAAAATATTCTGATCGTGACTGATATTGATGATGTTCTTAGGAATCTCAATAAAACCCGTAACCATGTTAGCGCTGCCTTGGCTGACTTTTGAGGTAAAGGGCGAACAGCAGCTTGGGCTGTCGGCATTGACTGCTTGGCTTGCTAATAATGAGCAAGACAAAATAACAGCGATACTCAATTTATTTTTATTCATCGCTAATAACTCCGGAGTTGAAAAATAAGTTTAATCCTAGTTATTTAATGTATTTATATCAATCAATATAGATCGTAATTATGATTTTTATGATAATAAAAAATAATATTTTATTTTGATGGTCAGCCAACAGAACAATCATTGCAATCTCGCTAAGCTTTGCTTTTACCCACCGTAAAGCAAAGGAGCTTGTATGTGTTTTAATCAAAGCACTATCGTTGGTTTAAATCGCTACAACTGGGATGGCGAGAAAATTTACTTTGATCCTATCGTGCCCTCGCATCGGGCGGTGGTTGGCAAGTCATCGAAAGTGACTTATGAACTGGATGTGCGTGAGTTTTTGACTAGCAATTGGAACGCTGTGATCCGCAAGGTGATTGAAGAGGATGTCATCGCCTATGCAAAAAGCATCGATGCAAACTTAGCCTTATTCAGCAAGCGGGGTGAGGGTGGCTTTGATTACCGCGCTTTAATCATTGCTCAATTTGTCGGCAATACCATTCACTATCGAAGTCGAAAACAAAACGACCCTTGGCGATTTCCAGAAGAAACGTTGATGATTAAAGAGGGCGATTGTGAAGATATTGCTTTTTTATTGGCATCGCTATTATTAGCCAGCGGCGTTAGTGCCTATAACCTGCGCGTGGCTTTGGGCAAGATTAAAACCATTATTGATGGCGAAGAGAATAGTTTCGATCATACTTGGGTGATGTATAAACGCGAATCGGGAAAGTGGATGGTGTTGGAACCATTGGATTTGGTTAGCCATCGAAAACCACCAAAATCATCGCGAATACAACTGCTTGATCAGCCCAGTTGTAGTTATCATTACATGCCGAGTTTTTTATTCAATACCGAACATTTATGGGTAGTTGATAACCACCAGCATGAGCCACTCAAGGACATCGTCAATAAAGTTTGGCAACGGATGGATCCGCGTTTTGCTGGTTTTGTGCATTACAACATCATTCATGCGGCGTTATCCGATGCGCCCGCTTGGGTGGTCAGCGAATTGGATCGGCGTTTTACCCACATTGTGCCTTTTATCGACAGCACCATTGTCGATGAGCCTGATTGGCCCAGCGGCCATCATCCTTATGACCATTTCGACAGCGGCTTTATTCAGCAAGCGTGGGATAGGGTTGGTGATAGGTTAAGTCATTTCAAAGCTAATAATCATGCGATAGGCCATTTTGCCTGGGCGGCGCATGGGATTGCCGATTTTTATGCGCACACCAGCTATGTGCATTTCGCTAAATTAATCAATCCCGCCAGCGATGGTGGCCATGCCACTTTATATAATCCAGCTAATCCTTCGGCGGGGTTTGAAACCACCCCGCAATACACCCAAGGCTTGTTTGATTTCAATCGTTTTAGCATCAATACCAAACTCTATCCGTATAACCATAATCACGCCGCTAAGGATTGGGAGGGGCAGATTATTTCGGGTCGTTATGGCCAGCAGCCGGATTCTCGGCCTAAGGATGTGTTTGAAAAATTGATTAGATTGCCTGCTGATGTAACCAGTCAAACGGACTTTAGCAAACGTGGTGGTTTGCCGCACCACAACGAAATCGCGGTCGATGGCCCCAAAGCCTCTACGCAGCATCGTTTGTATCAAACGCAAACAGCGCCTGATAAAACGGACCGCGAATATTATGCTAACCAATATCGTTGGCGTTATTTCAGTGCGATTCAACATATCAAACAGTCATTTTGGAATAACTGGAAACCATGAATCAGAACGCGACAGGTTAGAAATTTAGTTTATGGCTGATAGCGATTTTGGTTATATTGGGGCTTCTTTAACTCATCTATCGGTTTAATCATGTTGAAACACATTCATCTATTATTCGTATTAGTCGTTGCCGTTACCTTTTTCTATCGGGTTTATTTGGCCGAGCGTCAGCCAGAAATGTTGCAAAACAAATGGTTAAAAATTGCCCCTCACGCTTTGGCGAGTGTTTTATTGCTATCTGGGATTATGTTGACAGTGCAGGGCGAGTGGTTAAGTCAGTCGTATGGCTGGATTGTGGCAAAAGTGATTTTGATGTTGGTGTTTATTGCTTTAGGTTTAGTGACCATGAAAACCCAAGGTATTCGTCGCTGGCAGGCGTTTGGTGGTTCTTTAATCACTTTATTTTTAATCGTCAAAATTGCGATTGCTAAACAAGTGTTGTTTTTCCTCTAAGCGACCTAAGCCGTTTGTGCGGATTAAAACTGACGCATAAACGGCAAAGACTAAAATCATTCCGTTTTCCCCATCGAGACCCTTAATGCCATTTTCCAATCTCGGATTATCCGAGGCTTTATTAAAAGCAATTGCCGATTCCGGCTACACAACCCCAACCCCAATTCAAGCTAAAGCCTTACCCGCGATTTTGACCGGACGCGATTTATTAGCCGCCGCCCAAACCGGCACCGGCAAAACCGCCGGCTTTACCTTGCCGATTTTGCAACGCTTATCGAAAACCAATTACGGCCGCAATCGTCCTGTCCGCTGTTTGATTTTGACCCCAACCCGCGAACTAGCCGCACAGGTTGGCGAATCGGTGGTGAAATATGGTCAGCATCTACAGCCGCGCTTAAAGTCAGAAGTGGTGTTTGGCGGGGTGAAAATTAATCCGCAAATGATGCGCTTGCGGGGTGGGGTGGATATTTTGACCGCTACGCCGGGACGCTTATTGGATTTAGTCAGTCAAAATGCGCTAACGCTGAACAAGGTCGAAATTTTGGTTTTAGATGAAGCTGATCGGATGTTGGATATGGGCTTTATCAAAGATATTCGTAAAATCTTGGCTTTAATGCCGAAAAAGCGCCAAAACCTATTATTTTCGGCGACCTTCTCTGCCGATATTCGTCAATTGACTGAAGACTTACTGCATAAGCCGTTGAAAATTGAAGTGGCGGTTGAAAATTCAGCCGCGGAAACTATCGATCAACAGGTTTACACGGTGAATAAATCGGCAAAAACCGCCTTGTTGATTCATTTGATTAAAACGCAAAAATGGCAGCAAGTCTTGGTGTTTATGAGCACCAAGCATGGCGCTAATAAACTGACCGAGAAATTAAACGCCGCACAAATCAAAGCCGCTGCGATTCACGGTAACAAAAGCCAAGGCGCCAGAACCAGTGCTTTAGCGGGGTTTAAAGCCGGCGAGATTCAAATTCTCGTCGCCACCGATGTCGCTGCACGCGGTATTGATATAGCGCAATTGCCGCAGGTGGTGAATTTTGAATTACCGCGCTCGGCGGCGGATTACGTGCATCGGATTGGTAGAACGGGTCGCGCTGGGCAAAACGGTCAGGCGATTTCTTTGGTATCTCAAGATGAGCAACAAGCTTTGAAATTGGTTGAAAAACTGATTGGAAGCAAACTGCCGCGACAGCAGGTGGAAGGTTTTTAGTCATGGGTTGAGCGAAGCCGTAATCGACTTCGCTCAGTGGGTCAACTATCAAGGCCAGAAATCAGCGTTTCTGGGGTTTTGTCTACGGCCTTCGTTAAATGCAGCAATGATGACTTTCAGTAGTTTTTTCATGTCGTTCCTCGCTTTTTTTATTATTTTTGCTGATTAATGCCAGCTTTTTTAGCAAAGTCAAAATAGCACACAATCAAACTAAGCCCCTAAATTTCTAATTGTTCAATTCTGTATGGGTTTTCGCACAGAATTTGATGCCACTGAACGGTAACTTGCTGTTCTGTAATCAAAACTTGCCTAACGGCAATCAATAGAAATAGGGCGTGTGTCTATGAACAAAACTAAAGTATTTTTTGGAGCAACTGATCCCACTAAGGGCGTCGAGCTTTGGGTGACGGATGGAACAGCGGCTGGTACTCATTTGGTGAAAGATATTGCTGTCGGTGCTGGCAGTGCTTATCCCTATTATTTAACCGCTTTAAAAAATGGTCAGTTGCTTTTCACCGCTGATGATGGGGTTAAGGGGCGAGAGCTTTGGATTAGCGACGGTACTAAATCGGGTACGCATTTATTAAAAGACATTAATGTTGGCGTTAATGGCTCTAATCCTTATAACTTCACTTTATTAGGTAACGGTAAGCTGATTTTTATGGCCTTGGATAGTGCTTTTAACCGAGGGCTGTGGGTCACAGACGGCACTGCGGCAGGTACTAGTTTGTTGAAAAATATCAGCGAAACCTATCCTTATTTCACTCTCTTACTGCCTAACGGTCAGGCGATTTTTAGCGCTACCGATGCGGCTAATAACAATCAATTGTGGGTGACTGACGGCACTGTCAGCGGAACGCATGCGATTAATACGGGCGCTAGTTTTAGCAATCCACAAGTGTTTGCGACGGTGGGCAATGGCAAGTTGATTTTTAAGGCCGATAATGCCAACGGTACTGAACTTTGGATTACTGATGGCACTAGCGCAGGTACGCATCTATTAAAAGACATTAATCCGGGGGCTAATAGTTCATATCCAAGTTATGTCACCGCCTTGGGCAATGGCCAAATTTTGTTTATCGCCGATGATGGCGTTAATGGTTCTAAGCTATGGATTAGCGATGGTAGTTCGCTGGGGACCAAGCTGTTAAAGCCGATTTTGGCCTATGTTGATGACGCCTCGCCCCAACATCAAACTTCACTCGGTAATGGTAAAGCGGTGTTTGTCGCTTATGACGCCAGCAGCAATAAAGGCTATGAATTGTGGGTGAGTGATGGCACAGCAATAGGGACTAAATTACTGAAAGATATTTTTGTTGGCAGCGCTAGTTCGTATCCCACTGAATTAATGGCTATCGGTAATGGCAAGCTGATTTTTCAGGCCAATGATGCGACTCATGGCGCTGAGTTGTGGGTCACTGACGGCACAAAGGCCGGTACGACTTTGTTAAAAGATATTTACATTGGTACTGGGAGTTCAACGCCTTCCAATTTTGTGCCATTAGGTAATGGTTTGGTGATGTTTAGAGCAACCGATCCGATTAATGGGAGCGAGTTATGGATTACCGATGGCACCCGTGTCGGCACTCGGTTAATCAAAGATTTATATCCAGGGATAGATATTTCGAGTAGTTCATATCCTAGCGAAATGTTGTTATTAGGTAACGGTCAGGCAATTTTTAGAGCCAATGATGGCATTAATGGCTATGAGCTTTGGATTACCGATGGCACTAAGGCTGGAACTCACATCGTCAAAGATATTTATGAGGGGGTGAATCCATCATGGCCGACCGGTATGACTGCGATTGGCGGCGGGCGGGCTATTTTTCAAGCCACCGATGCCAAGCATAGCGCTGAATTGTGGGTAACCGATGGCACGGCGGTGGGGACGGTTTTAATCAAAGATATTAACGCCGGTGTCTATCCGTCATTTCCTGAAAACTTTACCTTGTTAAGTAATGGACGGGTGGTTTTTACTGCCAGCGATGCGATTCACGGCGCTGAAGTGTGGATCACCGACGGCACCGCTGCAGGGACGAGCTTGTTAAAAGACATTGCAATTGGCGATAGCGGATCAGGCCCATACAACTTTTTAGCACTGAACAACGGACAAGCGATTTTTGTCGCTCGCGATGCCATTAATGGCACTGAGCTGTGGGTCACTGATGGCAGTACGGTGGGGACTAAGTTACTTAAAGATATTAATGTGGGTGTTAAGGACTCTTTGCCCAGCGATATGATTTTACTCGCGAACGGTAAAGCGATTTTTCAAGCTAACGATGCGGTGCATGGCGGGGAATTGTGGGTGACAGATGGTACGTCGATTGGTACCCAGTTAGTTAAAGACATTAATCTCGGCAGTAGTGCCGGCTGGCCGAATCAGTTTGCTTTATTGGCCAATGGCAAGGCAGTTTTCACTGCTTACAATCAGGCTAATGAATATGAATTGTGGATTACCGACGGCACCACCGCAGGCACCCAATTACTCAAAGATATTAATCCTGGCAGCAATGGTTCCTATCCTTATTATCAGACCGCATTAGGCAATGGCTTGGTGGTTTTTCATGCCGATGACGGGGTTCATGGCACTGAGCTGTGGGTGACTGATGGCACGACGCTGGGCACTAAATTGGTTAAAGATATTGGGCAGGGTGTGAATGGCGCATATCCCTCCAGTTTCACCTCGTTGGGCAATGGTCATGCTGTTTTTGTCGCTAATGATGGTGTTCACGGTACTGAATTATGGATAACCGATGGCACTGAGGCGGGTACTTCGCTGGTCAAAGACATTCATCTCGGTAGTAAAGGTGCTTATTTGCATCATTTTGCCGCGATAGGCAATGGTCAGGCGGTTTTTTCTGCGGATGACGGTATCAATGGCATCGAGCTTTGGGTCACTGATGGCAGCAGTCTTGGGACGCATTTGGTGAACAACATCAACAGCGTACCTTTCTCATCAACGCCTTATGGGTTTACACCGATTGAGAACACGCCAGTGGTTAGCCGTGTGCTCAACGGCACTTCAAACGCCGATACCTTAACCGGAGGGGCAGGTGACGATACCCTGAAGGGTAAAGCGGGGCCGGATAAGCTGATCGGGGCGGAAGGTAATGACACCCTAAACGGCGGCAACGGTAACGATTATTTACAAGGTGGGCTGGGCAATGACCTTTTGAACGGTGGCGCTGGCAAGGATGTATTTGTTTTCGATGAAGCGATTTACGCCACCAACAATCTTGATGTGATCACTGATTTTGATTCAGGTAGCGATAAAATTCAGCTCAGTCAGAGCATTTTTTCGGCTTTGACTGGCGATCATTTAAATCGCGGTCAATTTTGGGCTGGCGCCAATCAAACCACTGCCCACGATGCCAGTGATCGTGTCATTTACAACACCACAAGCGGTGCGCTGTATTACGACGATGACGGCATCGGTGGCAATGTTTCGGTGCAAATTGCTTTTATTGGTCAGACCGCTCACCATCCGGTGGTTGCCTTCAGTGATTTTCAGGTGGTTGCGTAGGCTGCATTCCATGCACCCTACGCCTTAATTCTCTTTCGCCGTCCTTTACGGTAAAGGACGGCGCTCTCCAATCGCCAATTTCGGCGTGTCTGTAAACGCTTTAACATCAAAATCAGCAATTATCTGGCTTGTTTTCAACAACTTGTAAAATTTTGGCGTAAAATCGTAAATACAGTCAGCACTCAGATGTTGTCTTAACCACCCCTTGGTCTTCAAAGAGGCAACCTATTTTGAGTTTACAAAGTTACCAAACGGTCGATCGTGAGCAATTGGCTCAAGATATTGGCCGTCTACACAAGCAAGCTTTAGCCGATATTGGCGCTGAAGATTTTAAACATTTAAAAAAAATCGAACGCTGGGGACAAGCTTGTACTGTTGTCGGTTACGGCACCGCTTGGCTGATGCCGAATCCGATTTCTGCCTACTTGATCAGTCAAGGCAGTTTTACCCGCTGGACCCAAGTCGCGCATCCGATTCAGCATAAAGGCTATGACAAGGTTGAGCAGGCTGACAAAAATCACACCAGCAAACAGTTCGCCAAAGGCTGGCGGCGGTTTCTTGATTGGCCGGATTGGATGACCCCAGACGGTTGGCATCACGAACATGATTTATTGCATCATTACAGCTTGGGCGAAATCGGCGATCCGAATAACGCTCAGCACAATATGGAATGGCTCAGACAATCGAGTTTGCCGATGTGGCTACGTTATTCGATTGTGGCTTTGTTCTCTGGGATTTGGAAAATCAGCTATTACACGCCGCGCACCCATAAAGAATTGTGCCTGAATGCAGCGCGTCAACAAGGTAAACCAAGACCTGCCACCACACGGCTTGGCGCTTGGAGTCTGTTCACTGAACAAGGTCGCTCCTTGTGGTTAGAAAGCGTGTTGCCGTATATCGGCTATCGTTTTGTTTTGTTACCGGCGTTGTTTTTGCCATTGGGTAGTGTTGCGGCGATGAACGTTTTGTTGACCTCGGTTTTGGCAGAAATTTTCACCAATATGCACACATTTTTGGTGATGATTCCCAATCATGCTGGCGACGATGTAATGATGTTTGATGAAAAGTCCAACAGTAAAGGCGAGTTCTATTTGCGGCAGATTTTAGGCTCGGTGAATTATCCAACCGGTTCTAACTTTAATGATTTCTTTTACGGCTGGTTAAATTACCAAATCGAACATCATTTATGGCCGGATTTGCCATTAAGTCAGTATCAAAAACTCCAGCCACAAGTGAAAGCCTTGTGCGAAAAGCACAATATTCCTTATTGCCAACAATCGATTTTTAAGCGGATGTTGAAAGCGGCGGACATTATGGTGGGTAAAACTTCGATGCTAAAGCCGGCAATGGCTTGAGTTAGCAAGGACATTGTTAGCCGTGGCTTTTGTCACTTTAAGCGCTTGAATCAAAGTCAATCGTCCATTCTGAACTTGAAATCAAGCCAGTTAAGGCTTTTCCGATCGTACCGAGCTTGTCGAAGGATGATCGGAAAAGCCGAGTTAATCGCCAACAATCGCCGTTCATACTTCGACAAGTTCAGCACGAACAGCTTAAGCCGCGTAGGGTACGCACCGCGTACCGATGGAAGCTTTTGTGTTGGTAAAAGCTTTTTAAGGTACGCGGGGCTTTTAAGTAATGCTCAACTTAACCGCAGTTCGGCTTTAAACCGCAATATAAAGGCAAAAGCCATCCGTGTTTCGCGCAATCATTCAATGATTAACCTTTATGATTGTGCTCTATTTCTTGAGGCAGGCCTAGTTGTGCGAATAAGGCTGTATCTTCCTTAAGCTTGGCAATCGATAAACGGCAATCCTTCAAATTATGTTTCACTGCTATCGCTTAATCTATCTCATCGGTCTGTTGTTTTTGTTTAATAGCGGCGCTGTTTACGCGCAAACACAGTCGTCTGCTAGTCAAAAACCGCCGCTTGAAAAAGTCCGTTTACAGCTGAAATGGTTTCATCAATTCCAATTTGCCGGTTATTACGCCGCGATTCAGCAAGGCTACTATGCCGAAGAAGGGCTGGAGGTCGAGTTATTAGAACGTAAACTCGATCAAAGTGTGATTGAGCAAGTGGTTGGTGGTGATGCTGAATACGGGGTGGGCGATTCGGGGTTATTGCATGAATATGCGCTAGGTAAGCCGATTGTCGCCTTAGCCGCTATTTTTCAACACAATCCGCTGGTATTTATGACCTTGCAGGATTCCGGCATCATTAGTCCGTACGAAATGAAAGGCAAGCGGATTATGTTGGATCAACTCAATGCCAACGAAGCCCCGCTAAAAGCCTTGTTAGCCGATGCAAAACTGTCAGATGCCGATTTCACCTTGGTCAGACAATCCGGTGATAACCGCTTATTAACTCGCGGTCAGTTGGATGTAATGACCGGTTATTTAACCGATCAACCGTTTTACTACAAAAAAAACGGCGTCAAAATCAATATCATTAATCCGCAGAATTACGGTGTCGATTTCTATGGCGACATCCTGTTTACCAGTGAAAACGAACGCCAACATCATGCCCAACGTATTAATCGTTTTTTGCGGGCTAGTTTAAAAGGTTGGCAATATGCATTAGCCCATCCTCAACCGATTATTGCCTTAATCGCTCACCAATATCACAGCAAATTATCGCTAGAACATTTGCAATTTGAAGCGAAAGAAACTCGCAAATTAATCCCCGATACCGTGCCATTGGGTTATATCGATTTAGCGCGGCTAAAAGTATTGGCCGATACTTACGCCAAAGCCAGTTACAACCAATCACTCGACGCAACTAAAATAAGCAATTTTATTTATCAATCGAAAGCCGAAAGTTTAAATTTATCAGACGCCGAAAAGGTTTGGTTGGCCGAGCATCCTACGATTCGGGTGGGGATTAATCCCAATAAACAGCCTTACGAATGGCTGGATGAAAAAGGTCAATTTGTCGGTATGGCAGCCGATTATTTAAAGCTGCTCGAGCAGACACTGGATATTCATTTTACGATTGTTAAGTCGGCAAGCTTAGCCGAAACCTTGGAGATGGCTAAGCGCGGTGAGATTGATATGTTGGCAGGTGCGGTCAATACGGCCGAGCGTTCAACGTATCTGAGTTTCCTCAACCCTTATCAAGAATCCTCAAATATTATTATTGATAACGGCAAACATTTTTTTATTGATAGCTTAAGTAATTTAACCGGCAAACGGGTTTCGGTGGAAAAAGGCTATGCGATTCAAGAATGGTTACAACGCGATTATCCGAATATTCAATTAACAGCAGTTAAAGACACATTATCGGCTTTGCAATTAGTTGAAGAAGGCGAAGTAGATGCTTATGTCGGTGATGCGGGGGCGGCTAATTATTGGATTAAAAAACAAGGCTTATTTAATTTACGCTTTACCGGTAAAACCGATTACCGTAGTTATCGGGCGATTGCGATTAGTCTGCAACAGCCCGAATTGTTATCGATTATTAACAAAGCCAGCGCCAAAATTGATCAACAGCAAGTTGATGCAATTGTTAATCGTTGGCTCAGTCTGCAACTTGAACAAGGTGTTAGCGAAACCACCGTAAAAAAATACGGTATCTCTGTCTTGGTTTTATTGCTGTTATTTAGTGCGTGGATTATTCGTCTGAATCGGGAAATCAGCGCCAGACAACAAGTCGAAAATCGCGAAATGCGCCGTAATAAAGTGCTGAATATGCTGACAAGCCATCAGCCGTTGTCGTTGATTTTGCATACGATTGCCGCTGATATTGACGAATTGAATCTTGATATTGCTTGTTCGATTTTATTGCTCAGCGATGACGGTAAACACTTACAACACGGCGCCGCGCCGCGCTTGCCTGAATGGTATTGCCAAGCGATTGATGGGATAGCGATAGGGCATGATGTTGGTTCTTGTGGTGCCTCGGCATTTAGCGGTATGGCGATGTTGATTGAAGATATTCAAAGCCATCCCAACTGGGAATCGTTTCAAGCCTTGACCGAACAATTGCCTTACCGAGCCTGTTGGTCACAACCAATTTTCTCCGAAACCCTGCAAGTATTGGGTACTTTTGCGATTTACCACCGCCACGCCAGAAAACCCAGCGAGAGTAGTTTGCAACTGATTGACGAGTCATCGGGCTTGATTGCGTTGGCGATTGAAAAATCAAAACTCGATACCGAACTGCAATTAGCCGCTAGTGTGTTTACCCATGCTAGAGAAGGTATTTATATCACCGATAAACACGGCAAAATCATTGATTGCAATGATACCTTTCTGCAAATCAGCGGTTATAAGCGAGAAGAATTAATTGGCCAGAACCCTAGAATGTTCAAATCCGGCGTCCATGATGAAGACTTCTATAGAACCATGTGGCAGTCATTAATTAGCGTAGGTTTTTGGAGTGGTGAAATTTGGAATAAATATAAAAATTCCGATAAAACCCCTGGGCTGCATTCGATTTCGGTAATTCGTGACAAAAATCAGCAAATCGAACGCTTTGTTGCGCTGGCGACCGATATTAGCGCTTTAAAACATCAGCAACAAAAACTCGAACATTTTGCTTATTACGACACCTTAACCGGTCTGCCAAATCGCCTGTTGCTAATTGATCGCATCGAACAGGCGACGCTGAAAAATCAACGTTATGGCCATAATTTGGCGGTGGTGTTTATTGATCTTGATGGCTTTAAAGCCATTAACGATAGCTATGGTCACGGTGTTGGCGATGAATTTTTAGTCGCGATTAGTCGGGAAATGAAACAGGTGATTCGTGAAAGCGATACCTTAGGGCGCTTAGGCGGTGATGAGTTTATTGTCTTGCTGAATGAATTGGAAAATCACGATGCGTATCAAAAACCGTTATCGAAACTGTTAAAAATCTGCTCAATGCCGATTGTGTTGCGAGGTTTGGAGTTAAAAGTCTCGGCCAGTATGGGCATCAGGTTTTATGGAAGCCAATTTGAAAAGCAATTATTAAATGCCGAAACCTTGATCCGCCAAGCCGATCAAGCGATGTATGTGGCCAAGCAATCCGGTAAAAATAGCTATCACTTGTTTGATGATAAGGTCGATCAATTGCTTAATACCCGCTATGAAACCATTGATCATATTCAAGAGGGTTTAAGGCAGAACGAGTTCGCTTTGTATTACCAACCTAAGGTCAATATGCGAACCGGTGAGTTGATTGGGGTAGAAGCCTTGATTCGTTGGCATCATCCGCAACGGGGGGTATTGTCGCCCAATGTGTTTTTACCGATGATTGAAAGTCATCCATTAAGCGCCGAAGTTGGCGAGTGGGTTTTAATCACCGCTTTGGCGCAATTAGATCAATGGCAAGCCCAAGGCTTAAGCGTCCCGATTAGTATCAATGTGGATGCCAGACAGTTAAATCAACATAACTTCTTAGATCGCTTAACGACTTTAATTGCCGGTTATCCTAATTTCCAAGCCGGTAGTTTAGAGCTGGAAATTTTAGAAACCACCGCGATTTCAGATCGTAAACATGCCAATCAACTGATTTTGGATTGTGAGTCAATTGGTGTTGGTTTTGCGTTGGATGATTTTGGTACCGGTTATTCCTCGTTGACCTATCTCAGACAGCTGCCGGTTAAGACCATCAAAATCGACCGTAGTTTTATCAGCGATATTGACAATAATCCCAAAGATTTGGCGATTGTCGAAAGCATGATTAATCTGGCGTTTAATTTGAATCGTTGTTTGATTGCCGAAGGTGTAGAAACCATTGAGCAAGGTGAATTATTGATTAATCGCGGCTGTGAATTAGGGCAGGGTTATGCGATTGCCAAAGCGATGCCGGCTGACAAAATACCGGACTGGGTAAACACTTGGCAGCCTGATAAAGCTTGGCGTGCTGCCCAAGTTAAACCTGAAATGCTGTCGGCTTAGTGGTGGTCGTTTACAAACTCCCCATCACCACTTGATTACGGCCATTATGTTTGGCTTGATATAAAGCCGTGTCTGCGCGGTTTAACAAAGCATCAATATCACTGACACCACCGCTAAACAAAGTGATGCCAATCGACACTGTAAATTGCACGCTCACCTCGGTATCGGGTAATGTGACCGAGCATTCAGATAAACATTTTCTTAACCGTTCGCTAGTTTCCTGCGCTTGAACCGCATCGGTTTCTGGCAGCAAAATCGCAAATTCTTCGCCACCGATTCGACCGAGTAAGTCTGATTCGCGCAATACCTCATGACAAACGACGGCAAACTTTTGCAAGGTCAAGTCGCCGACACTATGCCCGTAGCTGTCGTTAATTTTTTTGAAAAAATCGATGTCGATAGCCAAAATCGCTAACGGTTTTTGGTAGCGGCGAGCGTGTTCCAGTTCGCGTTCAGCAAAAGCAATAAAGGCGCGACGATTAAATAATCCGGTCAAATAATCGGTTTTCGCTTGTTGCTCAATTTCCTGCATCATCGCCATGCGTTCCGACATATCCCAAACCGAGGCTAATAGCTGCGTTTGTCCATCGTACTTGACCAGACTTAACAATACTTCCGCCGGAAAAAATGCGCCCGTGTCCAAACGCTTGCACAGCCAATCAAAACGCAGACTGCCTTGTTGCTGCGCAATCGCAACTTTTTGCTTCAACAGCCAAGTTGCTTCATTGCCGCACGGTTGGCTGGGGGCTGAGAGTTCGGCGGGGGTTACGGTGCAAAATTGTTGTTTGGATTGAAAGCCAAACATTTTCAAAGCGGCTTGGTTGCAATCGGTTAAACCTTGATTATCCAGTAAGAAAATCGCTTCGCTAGTGGATTCAAACAAGGCACGGAATTTAATTTCAGAACGATGCAAAGCCGCTTGCGCTTCGACTCTGGCGGTTACATCAACAATCACCCATAGCGATTGGTTTTCACACGGCAAGCGGGAACCATTTAAATCCACCCAAATCAGTCGGCCATCTTGACGTACAAATTGAAAATCGCGGCGTAACACTTCCTTGTCTGTCAATGCTTGATAGGCTTGGGCCATATCAATGAAATCGGCTTCATGCAGATAAAATCGCTGCGTCGAAATACCTTGTACATCTGCTAAATGCTCATAGCCGAGCATCTTGAGAAAAGCCGGATTGCACCACAGGATTTTTCGATCTTGTACGGTGGCGATGCCAACCGATTGATTGTCGAGCAAGGTTGATTGCTCACCAAGCAAATGCCGTAATTTATTGTTGGCTTGGTTCAATTCGGCGGTTTGCGCTTTCACTTGCTCTTCAAGTGAATCGTGAGATTTTTTGATGGCCAGCGACATGCGATTGAAGGCTTTGGTGGCTTGGGCAATTTCATCATGGCCTCTGACTCGAAGTTGTTTGCCGATATCGCCACGACTAATATCTTCCGCACCTTGGGTAAATTGGGCGATTTGTTGGGTTAGATAACCGCCTAAGGTCATCGAAAATAACGCCACTAATAACATTTCCAAGCCAGCAATCCCCAAGCTCCAGTGTTCGGCTGTATCGAGGGTGTTTTTTAAGTAACTGATGTCGAAGCCAATTTGGACGCTACCGTAACTGACGCCGCCGGCTTCAATAGCTTGTGAGGCATTAAAAACTTTGCTGTCGGTTTGGCTGAGGTCGGCAGTAATCACAAACGCTGCTTGTAAAGCTTCGGTGGAACCGCTCTCAACCAGAACCCGCTGTTGTTCGTCGACAATCCGCACAAACACAATACCCTGATTATGGCACAGCGAATCACTGCTCGATTGCAGGCGATCAAGGTCATGACTGATCACCGCATCAGCCGACATAGCAGCAAAGGTGCTGGTGGTGGTTTTGGCGTGGCGGAGTAGTTGTTGTTGATTGGAATCGCGCAGAAAGTTCAAGACGCTGACAATTAAAATACTCAGTAGCAAGGCTTCAATTAAAGCAATGCCGATAATCGCCTTGGCGCGAAATGAGGTAATCAAGGCTTATTGCTCAGCAATGATGTGAGTGTCTTCTGGTTTTATATGCAATTGTCTAACGTCATCCCAATCACTATCGCGAGCGGCGTCAAAGCCTTTAAAACCAATTTTTGCTAATAGTGCCTGTCCGGTTGGGTCGTTTGGCATCGCTGCCATTGCTTGTTGGATTTGCTGAATCACTGCCGGTTCGATATTAGGTTGATAAGCGATAGCGTGGCTAGTAAATGATGCGGTTTCCCATAGCACCCGCAATTCATTTCGGACTGATTCATCCATCATCAGCAAGGTTCGTGGTACGCCGCCGCCCGCTAGGTATAAGCCAAGGGCGACATTGCGATAAACGGAATTATGCGATTTAACGAATTCAGGTTTGACGTTGACTTGGTGGCGTTTTAGTTCGGCTTGAACTAACAAACTGGCCGCAAACGAGGCCGGTGCTGGCAAGCTGATTGCCGTGCCAGACAATTGCTCGATATGAGTGATAGGGCTGTTTTTAGCGACGACAACCAGACCTTTTAAGCGTTCGTCTTTAGCGCGGGCAAGGGCGTGATAGCCGGGTTTGTCGTTAAACACAGTGAAATGGTAAGGGTTCATGTAAGCAAAATCATACTCGGCGGCTGATAAGGCTTTTTCGAAACTGGGAATGTCTGGCGTGGTGACAAAGCGAAGTGGCACCCCAGAATGTTGTGATAACCATCCAAGAACCGGTGACCAAGTTTCCGCCAATTGTGAGGCTGATTGTTGGGGGACAACCGCAAAGCTATAGGTTTTTTCTGCATTAGCGTTGCTAACCAGTGTCAACAACCCGCAGCAGCCGATTAACAACTTAATAAAATGAGACATAAAGTGCCTTTAAAACTCAGGTGTCTTGATTAGCACGGCAATCAACCCGAGATAGCTACCATGCTTAGCCGGACATTAAAAATGTTTTACAGCACCATTTTGACGCAAACCGCGTGCGATAACAATAGAGCGTTAAATTTTGTTAATTTATTTACTGTTTTTAATAAATATTTGATAAAAAAGGGGTATATTGCTTTTCAGTTGGTAGTTGCTATCCCACCTTTAGACATGTAGATATGGAAATAATCAATAATCTCTCTGCTCTTCAAGGCTTTATACCTCATGGTTATTGTCTATCTTGGAGTCCATGGCTACTGCGGGTGCATATTTTTTCAGATCTGTTGATTATGCTGGCCTATTTTTCGATTCCGCTGATGCTGATTTATTTTCTGAGCAAGCGGCCAAATTTTGAATACCGCAAGTTGGCTTATCTAACCTCGGTTTTTATCATCGCATGTGGCATTACTCATCTAATGTCTTTGTTAACGATTTGGTGGCCAGCGTATTGGTTGGAAGCTGTGGTGAAGGCGATGACTGCGGTGCTTTCAGTCACCACTGCGTTAATGATGTGGAAGGCTACCCCAGATTTTTTGTCTTATAACAGTCGATTAAAAACTAGCCAGCATCAACAAGCGCGAATTCTTGAAAGTATGGCCAATGGGGTGGTGTTGGCAGATACAAACCGCCGCATGACCTTTGTTAATCAAGCCTTTGAGCAACTGACTGGTTATAGCAGTGCAGAGATGTTGGGTGAGTTTTGTAATCGTTTACAAGGTGAACAGACTGATCCCGCCCAAGTTCAGCGTATTCGCGAAGCTTTAGCAAAACAGCAAACTTTCCACGGTGAATTGATTAATTACCGTAAAGACGGCAGTTTGTTTTGGAATAAATTGACGGTTAGTCCGATTTTTGACAATCAAGGCCAGTTGATTCAATTCGTGGGCGTTTTAACTGACATTACCGAGCATAAAAATCTGGAAGCTGAGCTAATTAATTCAGAGCGGCGGTTCCGCGATTTGGCGGATACGACACCGGCTTTGATTTGGCTGGCGGGATTGGATAAGCAAGGTATTTGGGTTAATAAAACCTGCTTAGATTTTACCGGTCGAACGATGGAGCAAGAGCTGGGGCATGGTTGGGCAGAAAGCTTGCACCCTGATGATATGGAATATTGCTTTTCAACCTATAACAGTCATTTTGATCAGCGTTTGCCTTTTCGGATGGAATACCGCTTCCGTCGTTTCGATGGCGAATACCGTTGGCTTGATAATGTCGGCGTGCCTCGATTCAATGCCAGTGGCGAATTTGAAGGTTATATTGGTTCGTGTGTCGATATTACCGAAGTCAGAAATTCCAAAGCCGCCAATGACTTTTTCAATGTCTCGCATGAAATTATTTACACCACAGATTTAAACGGTTTTATTTTGGATGCTAACCAACGCTTGATTGAAATCAGCGGTTATTCGCGACAGGAATTGATTGGTCATCATTCTCGAATCTTAAAGTCTGGGCTTCATGGTCAAGATTATTACGCCAATATTTGGCAGGCTTTGGAAGACAAGGATTATTGGACCGGTGAAATCACTAATCGCAAGAAATCCGGTGAACCCTATTCGACGCTCTCGACCTTTATGACCATTCGTGGCGATAACGGTTTGCCGCTGCGTTATCTAGTGGTGGCGAGTGATATTAGTGATGCGGTTGAACGACGTCAGCAATTGGAACATTTGGTTTATTACGATAGTTTAACCGGTTTGCCGAATCGATTATTGATGATGGATAGGTTGGAACAGGCTATTTCACGGGTGAATCGTCATGGTGGCCATGTTTCGGTGGCTTTTGTTGATTTGGATGGTTTTAAAGACATCAATGACAGTTATGGCCATGAAGTCGGTGATGAGTTTTTGATAGCGATTAGCCAGCAAATGAAACAGGGATTGCGCGAAACCGATACCTTGGTGCGCTTGGGCGGTGATGAGTTTCTGGTGCTGTTACCAGAGCATCATAGCCAGACCTTTGTTGAAACGCCGATTTTAAATTTATTAAAAGCCTGTGCAACGCCAATTGATTTAAAAGGCTTGCAGTTAAAAGTCTCGGCCAGTATTGGGATTAGTTTTTATGCCGACAGTGGCCAATATCTAAATTTGGCGGGTGATGCTTTAATCCGTCAGGCCGATCAGGCAATGTATGTGGCAAAAAAGGCCGGCAAAAATCGCTACCATTGCTATGACAATATTACTGATGCGCTAATTAGTACCCGTTATGAAACGATGGAGCGGATTCGTCATGCCCTCGATAACGGCGAGTTTGTGTTGTATTACCAACCCAAGGTCAATATGCGTAGCGGTGAATTAGTGGGGGTAGAGGCTTTGCTGCGTTGGCAACATCCTGAGCGAGGGATGTTAAGCCCCGATGAGTTTTTGCCGATTATTGAAAATCACCCGCTAAGGATTGAAATTGGTCAATGGGTATTGCGTTCGGCATTAGCGCAATTAAATCAATGGCAGCATTTGGGCGATCATCTCTCAGTCAGCATTAATGTCGATGCGAGGCAGTTAAATCAGCATAATTTTTTAGATAGCTTAAAAACTCAGTTGGCTGAATTTCCTGATTTTCAAGCCGGTAGTTTGGAATTGGAAATTTTAGAAACCACGGTGATTTACGACAGGCAATACGCTAATAAAATTATTGCTGAATGTGAAAAACTGGGGGTTGAGTTTGCTTTAGATGATTTTGGTACCGGCTATTCGTCATTGACTTATCTAAGACAGTTGTCGGTTAAGCGGATTAAGATTGATCGCAGTTTTGTGAATGATATGGATAAAAACAGCGAAGATTTGGCGATTGTCGAAAGTGTGATTAATCTGGTTTCGACCTTGGGTCGTCAGGTGGTTGCCGAAGGGGTTGAAACCATTCAGCAAGGTGAAATGTTGTTGAAAATGGGCTGTGAATTAGGGCAGGGTTTTGCGATTGCTAAACCGATGATGGCGAGCGAAATACAGGCATGGATAAGCGTCTGGAAGCCTTATCCTGCTTGGATTGCTAGCCCCCCCCCGGAGGCAGAGCTTTAGTCAGGGCTGAGCAAGAGGTTTAGTGTTGTTGAAGCAGATTGTCAAAGGGTTGCCGATTTTTCCAGCGGTATGTTCTGAAATCTCGGTTATCAGTTGAAACAATGCGGCCATGTCCTAGATGCTCAGCGAGTAAAACTAATGAAGCGTCGGCATAGTCCATCGGTAAATCTGAATATTGCCGCATTAGTTCTAGTAAGCGAGCTAACTGATTGCCTTCAATTTCATATAACGAGAAATGTTGAGTTTCACGTAATTGCACAAGTAAGGTGAGAAAATCTAAGGCTATTTTTTGATGCTGACGTTGATTTAGCAGGTGAACTGTTTCGGTTAATACAGGGGTTGTTGTAATTAACCCCTCTCGGCAATTTGACAGAAAGCGTTTGCAGGACAGGTGATTTGAGTCTTTGTAATCAAATAAACCAACCCAAAAGCCAGTGTCAGCAATGATCATTAGATTGCCTTTCCAGTTTTGTTGGAAAAATCTATTTTATCTTTATAGGAAGTAGATAGCTCTTCGTCTGTGGCAATACAGCCAATTAAACCAGCTGCATTAAATGCCTGATAAAGTGCCGAGCTTTCTGCCTCAATGCTAGTCTCTGTTGTTTTCCTCCAACTCGCATCAATCAGGTCAGCAATGATTTCAGATACGTTTTTATTTAGGCGTTTTTGCAAGGCGAATAACTTTTCGGCGTGTGCGTCATCTAATTCTGCTTCAATGTGCATCTCAAATCCTCTTTTGCGAATAGCCTGATGTTAATGGAAATAGTATAAAACGCACTCTCAAGTTTGATCATGCTTTTTCAACGTACTCCCCGCCGGTTTAAAGGTATGTAAATCCACCGTCGATTCTTCAATTTGGCTGGCGCAACCCCAACCTAACGACTGATCTTGGGTAAAGCGTTTGCCCAATTGCCAAGCAATTTCCGCCCTTGCTAATTCAACCCCCAGATAAAAAGCATGACCGCCATCGGTTTCGACTTTTAATTTTGGATATAGCTCAAACGGGTCTTGGGCGCTGTGTAAACCATCACGATTAAACACATGCAAGCCTTCGCGACTGGTTTGAATCCGGTAGCTGGGGTCTTTGATTTGGCTGGCGAGGTTTTGGATTTCTTCCAAGCTGTTAGGGAACGGCGCGGTGTCGTGAACTGTCAGCAAATCGCTGTTGATGTGCTTCGGCAAGCTATTGTTTTGCTTGGCGGCAAACATAATTCGCCGTGCGCGGTCGGCTTCTTTAATTGCTCGGCAAGCGTGTTTGCTGACTTGGGTGGCGAGAATATGGTTGATATTCAGCTCTGAACAAATCCCCAGCAATAAGGCATTCATGCCGCTGGTGTCGGCGTGAGTCAATTCGGTGATATTGCCCACTCCGAACATCATTTCGACCTCAGGATAACGTTGACGAAATTGATGATTGCGAACGATAGAATCGGTAAAACCAAAATGGATAGGGTCCAAAATTGGATCGACGATGAAAGCGCGGTTTTTGGCTTGTAGAATCCGAATCGGCTCATCCAGCGAGTCTAAATCACCGTGGGTTTCGGGAATCAAAATCGGCGTGGTCGCCACTTCGTCAGCAATCCACAGACTGGATTTGGTCAAACTCAGCATGTAATCGGCACCGGCTTTACCACCCGCCAATAAATCGGCATCTTGCAAAGAATCGATACTGACCAGAAAACCTTCTTGTTTTAAAGTGCGAATGGTTTCCGCTAAATGGGTGAACGGCGTGTCCGGCAAGCAGC
Organism: Methylomonas koyamae; assembly: GCA_945877625.1. Lineage (GTDB taxonomy): Bacteria > Pseudomonadota > Gammaproteobacteria > Methylococcales > Methylomonadaceae > Methylomonas > Methylomonas koyamae_C. The sequence continues at coordinate 26,184 of CAMCSF010000005.1, forward strand.
CAATATCAATCACATCGGCACCGTTGGCCTTGTAGTAATAAGCGCGTTCAACAATCGCTTCGACGCTGATATTCGGCGCATCAACAATTTCAGCAAAAATCTTGGTTTGGTATTGGCTTAAATCATAATGATGGGCGGCTTGGCCGAAGTATTGTGGTAAGTCTTTAATTTCTTCTGGACCGCGTTCGACCGGAATCCCGAAATGCTGTGACAAAGCCTCTAAATCACCACGGCAGCGCCCCGGCACGATGATTTTATCGGCACCGGCGGTATCAGTTAAACGTCGGGCAATCATATCGGCAGTGATTAACGCCGCCACGGTAACGCCCATCACATGGACTTGATACAAAAAATCCGGCTGCATTTTTTCTAGCACTTGCCGCACTTGTTTTTCGGCGAGACGGCCAGTGATAAATAAAATCCGTTCGCTCATAAATTAGCCAGCCTTTGGCGAACGCTGACGATTAATTGCTCGACGTCATCAACTACTTGCGTGAAAGGAAAATCGCGGAGTTTATCGGTGGCTTCTAATTCGATGGCTCTTGGATAGACCATGAATTTTTTATTGCCCGGTGCCGTAGTTTCTAATTCCGGCGCGGTATCGCAAGGGTAGACAATGCTCTCGACGCGACACTTGCCCGCTTGAGCGTAAAGATTAGTCACTAGCGAATCAGCGATGCCCAAGCTGCATTTGGCGATGGTGTTGGAGGTAGTCGGCGCCATCACCAATGTGTGGTAATAGCCTTTGTAAAACAGACCGACCGGTGGCGCGGAAGCGGCTTTGTCGCGGTAAACCGGCATTTTATCTTTCAGACTGGCCAGCGAAATGCCGTACATCTTCAATACTTCTTCGCCGGCTTGGCTGAGGTAAAGATCGACATTATCCAGTGTCAGCATAAACTCGACACATTCTTCAATATAGTGGCCAGAGCCGGAAATAGCCCAAGCAAGACGCTGCGTCTGCATGATTAATCGCGATTAGAAAAACAAGCCGCGCATTATACGTTAAGCCAGCGATGGCTTTATAGCGCTGCTATCGCATTGCACCGATTAAGCAAGCACTTAGCAAAAAAGCCAATAGCAAATCGCATTGGCTTATCTCTAATAAATTGTGATTACCGGCGCACCAGTTATCGACCAATATAGCCATATAAAGAGGCGGTGCTGAATAGCAAAGTCGCTAAAACAAATTCGCCGGACACGAAGCCTACTGCACCGGCTGTGAAAATAATCATGGTGATGACATTGCGATATAAGCAGTCCATTTTTAACCCCCTTAATGTACTGAATTGCACAAGCTTTAACTGTATGCCTAGTTTTATCGGTAAACAATAGTCTTTTTAGTTGATTTATTGTTGCTTAGTTATTGATAAATAAAGCTGTTTTGTTATGGTGCGTGTTTGCGCTTTTCTGGTGCAAAGCGTGAGGTTTGAGTTGGTTTTGATTGGCTGGAGGGCTTGTTTTTTGCGCAATTAAGTTTTGGCATTGATATTGCATAACTAAAAACGTGTTTCCTGTGTGTTCCTCCTGTCATGCTAGTTTTGACTAGGCATCTTGTTTTAAACGAACAAGATGCCTTTTTTTTGCTCTTAGTTTTTAAAAAAACAACCCAAAGCCTTAATCATAAAACCATGATCTGCAACCCCCGCACTTTCGCGGATGCTGTGCATGGCCCACATTGGATTGCCGACATCAACGGTGCGTATTCCCAGTTTGCTAGAGCTAATCGGGCCGATGGTGCTGCCGCAGGCTAAATCACCGCGATGGGCGTATTTTTGAAACGGCACATCGGCTTGCTGGCAATAGGCCATAAATTGCGCTTCCGACAAGCATTCCGAGGCGTAACGGTGGTTGGCGTTGATTTTAATCACCGGCCCTTGGTTAATAACGATTTTATGATTCGGTTCGTAAGCGGCGGGATAGCTTGGATGGTAGGCGTGAGCCATGTCAGCGCTGACCATAAAACTGTTGGCGAGTGTGCGCTGATATTGGTCGTGGTTGAGTGCTTGGCTATTGGCGATGCGCTGTAAGACATCCGGCAAGAAACTTCCCGCCGCCCCTTTGCAACTTTCGCTGCCCACTTCTTCGTGATCGAATAAGGCGCAGACCAAACTATTGCCGCTGTTTAAGCTGGCGGGGTCTAACAAGGCGCTTAAACCGGCATGGCAGGAGGCGAGATTGTCCAATTGGCTGTTGCAATAAAATTCCTGATTCGCGCCCCAAAAGCTGCCTTTTTGGGTGTCATAAATGTTTAATTCCCAGCTCAAAATCTGTTCGGCTGCAAGATCGGCTTGTTTGGCTAACAGGCTTTGAAAATCGCTGGCGGCTAATTGTTGCTGAGTCGCTGACAAAGTCGCGGCTAAATCAGTTTGTTTATTCAGCTTTAAACCGTCTTCGTTGACCGCGCGGTTCATGTGTATCGCTAAATTCGGTAAACGTAGCAAGGCTTGCGGAAAGCAAACTAAGCGGCTGGCGATACTGCCATCGGCTTGGCGATAGGCGACACGTCCGGCCAAGCTTAAATCGCGGTCGGTGAAGGTGGCTAAAATCGGCCCGCCATACACTTCTACCGCCAAACGCACCAATTGATCGCCAGCGACTACGGGGTGAGGCTTGACGCGTAAGCCCGGTGAATCGGTATGTGCGCCGATAATTTTAAAACCCGATTCGGGCAGGGCTTTAGTACCGATTACAAAAGCGACAATCGACGAATCATCGCGAATCACATAATAACGGCCATTGCTGGTGAGTGCCCAAGTGTCGGTTTCTAACAAGCGTTGAAAGCCTTGGTTTTGCAAGCGGTGTTCAATGGTGGCTACCGCGTGCCAAGGGCTAGGGCTGCAATCGATGAAATTCAGTAAATCAGTAACTGGTTGCTGTGGGTTCATGGTTTCTCTTGTAAATCGATAGCGACGGAATTAATGCAATAGCGTAGGCCAGTCGGTTCGGGGCCGTCGGTAAAAACATGGCCTAAATGTGCGCCACAAGATTGGCAGGTGACTTCAACCCGCCGCATGCCGTGGCTAAGGTCTTGATGTTCATCCAAGCTATTAGCATTGAGTGGCACAAAGAAACTCGGCCAGCCGCAGCCTGAGTGAAATTTGCTTTCGGAAGTAAATAACGGGTGACCGCAACAGACGCAATGATAAGTGCCGGTTTTAGTGCAATCGGTGTATTTGCCGGTGAATGGTGGCTCGGTGCCTTTTTGGCGGCAGACGTGGAATTGTTCGGGCGTCAGTTTTTCGCGCCAGTAGTTTTCGTCGTGTTGGCTAGTCATTTGAGCATCCTTGGGTTGTTAACTGTTGAGGTCAATCATACCGTGAAATGCTGGGAATATTGGTGACAGGGTGAAAGCTGGGTAACGCAGCTGCGCTACCCAGTTAATCAAGCTTGCAAATTAGTTTGCAGTTGAGCGGTAGTACTCTAACGCAGCCGCTACACCGCTACCAGCAGTGATGTTGATGCCGCTATCTAATAACGCCATTTCCACGCCAGCAATCGCGCCTAACAAAGACACGTCGTTCATATCGCCGATGTGGCCGATACGGAACACTTTGCCTGACAAGATGCTTAAACCAGCGCCCAATGAAATGTTGTATTTATTGAAAGCGATGCTGATCACATCACGAGCGTCTTTGTCTTCTGGTACGACGATTGCTGTGACGGTGTCAGATTCAACGCCAGCTTCAGCGCAAATTTTCAAGCCCCATGCCGCAACCGCGCGACGAACGCCTTCGCCTAAGCGGTGGTGACGGGCGTAAACGTTGTCCATGCCTTCGTCTAACAACAAATCCAAAGAAGCGCGTAAGCCGTGCAACATGGGTGTTGATGGGGTGTAAGGTGTGTAGCCGTCTTTGTTGGAGTTGATTTGATCTTGTAATGACAAGAACGCGCGGCGTGAAGTTGAGGTTTCGGTGGCTTTCAAGGCTTTTTGGCTGAAGGCCAAAATCGCTAAACCAGCTGGCAACATAAAGCCTTTTTGTGAGCCGCTGATTGCGCCGTCAACGCCCCAATCGTCCATACGGAATTCGATACTGGCAATCGCGCTAACGCCGTCAACGAACAATAGAGCAGGGTGGTTAGCCGCGTTTAATGCGCCACGGATGCCCGGGATGCTGCTGGTAACGCCAGTTGAAGTTTCGTTGTAAGTTGCCAAAACCGCTTTGATTTCGTGGTTGGTATCTTCTTTTAAGCGCGCTTCCAAATGGTCAACCGGAATGCCTTTGCCCCATTCAACTTCGTGTACTTCCACGTCAAAACCTAAGCGTTTTGCCATTTCCATCCACAAATGCGCGAATTGACCAACGCGATAAATGATGACTTTATCGCCTGGGTTTAAACAGTTAGTTAAAGCCACTTCCCAGCCAGCGGTGCCAGTTGCAGGGAATACGAAGCATTGACCCGTTTCGGTGCGGAATACTTTTTTCAAGTCTTCCAAAATGGGGGCGAACAATTTTGGGAAGATCGGCGAGCGGTGATCTTCCATCGGCAGGTGCATCGCGCTCAAGATTTCGTGAGGGGTATTAGTTGGACCTGGAATAAATAAGTGATTGCGACCCGCCATTGGGATTCTCCTATATTAAAGTTGGGCTATGTAAAATCGCGGGATGTTTGCATATTTAGCCGCTTTGGGCAAGTGATTTGCCGTGTTTCAAAACCCTAATCGCTTTTTGTCTGTCCACGAGGACAATCTGTTGATCTTGACTATCTTTAACTGATGTTACGCAGTATTGATGATTTTGATGTGATCAGCTCTGGCAAAGTCTCCTTAGAATTTGCTGAATCACTTTTCTTTGTCATCCCGTTAGGGATCGCTTAACTCTAAACGGATTGGATAACTTAGAGGCTGAGGGATTCCTGCGGAATGACAAAATCAAAGGCCAAGGTATAAATTAAGGTTTGTGGTTTTTTGAAGTTATGCAGCGGTAAAATTTAATACGTCGCACTCCCCGCTATTACCACTGCGTAACATCAGATTTTTAATTAGAAGCGAAATCGGCTGGATTATGATTGGTTTCTGATTTGTTGCTTTCAACACAACAAAATGGATGTGTTAATATGATTCCAACTTTCACAAGTTCCGGCAAACTGCCGCCGGGAATTCACAAAGCTACTTGGGATGAATTTCAACAGCGTTATGGTTATAACCAAAAGCGGATTTGGCTTTTAGAAGGACTAAAAATGCTTATGGATGAATTGGCCAAAGTCGGCTGCAAAGCGGTTTATGTGGATGGCAGTTTTGTAACTGACAAGGAAACACCCGGTGATTACGATCTGTGCTGGAAAATGGATGGCGTTCTAGTCGAGGATTTGGACCCAGTGTTGCTGAACTATACAGTCGCAGGTAAGGCGCAGATTGAGGAAAAATACCGTGGCGATATTCGCGGGGCCGAGTTTTCAGTGAGAGAAACGGGTGCTAGTTATCTTGAGTTTTTTCAGCACGACAGGAATGGACTTGCAAAAGGCGTTGTCGAGTTTGAGCCATTAAGGAGTCAAAATGATTAAGAATGAAAGGCAATTTAAAATTAGCAAAAATCAAGTTCGGCAATTCGAGTCAATTCTGGCGCAATTAACCACCGAATTTCAAACCAGCGCTGATTTGAAGTTAAAAATGCAAATCGATGCCTTGGAAACCGATGTTTCTAAATTAAACGCTGAAATTAAAGAGTTTGAGCGTCTTAAAAGCGGTGCGGTAAAAGTAATCTCTGCCAATTCATTTCACGATCTACCCGATGTGATCATCAAAGCTAGAATCGCTAGGGCGTTGACACAGAAAGACCTAGCTTTAAAGTTGGGAATGAAAGAACAACAAATTCAACGCTACGAAACGAATAATTTTGCCAGTGCTTCATTTTCGATTTTGGCGAAAATCGTTGATGCTTTGGACATAACGATTGAGGAAAAAGTTAGGTTGAATAAAACCTAAGCAAGGGATTAAGGCCGGTTAGTCTCGGCCCGCAACGATTGACATTGTTAGCCCTGAAAGTAAAATGAACGGTTCATTATTTTAGTCTGGGCCGAACTCTGCTTTGGTTCATCAATCAGTTAGGAAATTACACATGAGTCACACACTATACGAAGCTAATGCCCAACGTGTACAGCGCTGCGAATTAGCGGTTCCGGGTTCTAACCCTGATATGTTCGAAAAAGCCCTAAACAGTGGTGTGGACTTTGTATTTCTTGATTTGGAAGATGCGGTTGCTCCAGATGACAAGTTGCAAGCGCGTAAAAATGTTATCCAAGCCATTAACGATTTAGATTGGGCGGGTCACGGTATTACCTTATCAGTGCGTATCAATGGTTTGGATACTCAATACATGGTGCGCGATGTGGTTGATTTGGTTGAACAAGCCGGTTCTAAAATCGACACTATCTTGATTCCTAAAGTCGGCGTTTATGGTGACGTTTACATGGTTGAAGCCATGTTAAACCAGTTGGAAATGCAACAAGGTTTGAAAAACAAAATCGGCATCGAATGCTTAATTGAAACCGCCTTAGGCATGGCGAATGTTGAAGACATTGCTAAACAAGGCGCTATCGGCGGTCGTGTTGAAGCCTTGCATTTTGGTGTAGCAGACTACGCTGCCAGCAATCGCGCTCGCACCGTCAACATCGGTGGTTTAAACCCAGATTACCCAGGTGACCAATGGCACGCTGCTATCAGTCGCATGACCGTGGCTTGCCGCGCTTACGGCTTGCGTCCTATCGATGGCCCATTTGGTGATATTAAAGACCCAGAAGGCTACAAAGCCGCCGCTCGTCGCGCCGCTGCTTTAGGTTGCGAAGGTAAATGGGCGATTCACCCAACACAAATTGCTTTGGCTAACGAAGTGTTCACCCCGCCAGCGGCTGAAGTTGACAAAGCCAAACGCATTTTGGTGGCTTTACAAGAAGCCGCTGCTCAAGGCAAAGGCGCTGCTGCATTAGACGGTCGTTTAATCGACGCCGCTTCTGAGCGTATGGCGAACAACATTGTTCGCGCTGCCGAAGCGATTGCTGCTAAAACTAAATAATCAAATCTAGCTTGGGTTAGGCACTCGGCTTAACCCACTAATGGCTTTTGGGTTAGCGTTGCTGCGTTAACCCCATTACCTGTTTTTAATTTAAGAGAGAAGTCATGGATATTCATGAGTACCAAGCGAAACAGCTATTAGCCGGATATGGCGTCAAAATAGCCGAAGGTGGTCTGGCTTATAGTCCAGAAGATGCAGTACAACGTGCTCGCGAAATCAGCAGCAATGTCTGGGTGGTTAAAGCGCAAATTCACTCAGGTGCGCGCGGTAAAGCTGGCGGTATCAAAGTTTGCAAAACTCACGAAGAAGTCAGCCAAGCGGCTGAAGCTTTATTGGGCAAACGTTTAGTCACTCACCAAACTGGCCCAGCTGGTAAAGTTTGTTTACGTTTGTACGTTGAAGCCGGTACTGATATTGCCAAAGAATTGTATTTCAGCTTGTTAGTTGACCGCGCTCGAGAAGGTATCGTGATGGTCGGTTCTGCTCAAGGTGGGATGGACATTGAAGAATTGGCCGAAACCAATCCTGATGCGATCAAAAAAATCTACATCGAACCAGCCGTTGGTTTGCAAGATTTCCAAGCCCGTGAAATGGCGTTTGCTTTAGGTTTAGACGCCAGCCAAATCCAACACGCGGTTAAAACCATCCAAGGTTGCTACCGTGCGATGCGCGATTTAGACGCCAATATGCTGGAAATTAACCCATTAGTGGTCACTGGTCACGGTGAGTTGATTGCTTTAGATGCCAAAATGGGCTTCGACGACAACGCTTTATTCCGTCGTCAAAACATCTCTGAATTGCGCGATAAAACCCAAGAAGACCCACGCGAAATGGCGGCGGCTGATCGTGGTTTGAGCTATGTCGGTTTAGATGGCGACATCGGCTGCATGATCAACGGCGCTGGCTTGGCGATGGCGACTATGGACATGATTAAACTGGCCGGAGGCGAACCTGCTAACTTCCTTGACGTTGGTGGCGGTGCTTCAGCAGAACGTACTGAAAAAGCTTTCCGTATGGTATTGGCTGATAAAAACGTCAAAGCCATGTTAGTCAACATCTTTGCTGGTATTAACCGTTGCGACTGGATTGCCGAAGGTGTGGTTCAAGCGGTAAAAAATATCGACATGAAAGTGCCGTTGATTGTGCGTTTGTCGGGAACCAATGTTGAACAAGGCCGCAAAATCATTCAAGAAAGCGGCTTGCCTATTATCACCGCCGACACTTTGGCCGAAGCTGCTGAAAAAGCAGTCCAAGCGCGTAACGAAGTCGTCGCAAGACAACAAGGTTAAGGAAACGACATGGCAATTTTTATCGACAAACAAACTCGCATCATCGTGCAAGGTTTCACCGGCAAAATCGGCACCTTCCACGCTCAAGACATGATCAACTACGGTTCTAACGTGGTTGGCGGTATTACCCCGGGCAAAGGCGGCCAAAAACATCTTGATCGCCCAGTGTTTAACACTGTTAAAGAATCGGTTGAACAAGCGGGTGCAGAAGCCAGCATTATTTTCGTTCCACCTGCTTATGCGGCCGATTCGATCATGGAAGCAGCCGAAGCTGGGATTAAATATTGCGTAGCGATTACCGACGGTATTCCTACTCAAGACATGATGAAAGTTAAAATTTTCCTTAGCCGTTTTCCAAAACAACAGCGCATGGTTCTGACTGGCCCAAACTGCGCTGGCACCATCAGCCCGGGTAAATCAATGTTGGGCATTATGCCAGGCCATATTTATATGCCAGGTAATGTTGGTATCGTTGGTCGTTCAGGTACTTTAGGTTACGAAGCGGCTGACCAAATGAAAGCTTTGGGCATCGGTGTTTCAACCTCAGTAGGTATCGGCGGCGATCCAATCAACGGCAGTTCACACCGCGATATTCTGGAAAAATTTGAACAAGATCCAGAAACTAAAGTCGTGGTGATGATTGGCGAAATCGGTGGTCCTCAAGAAGTAGAAGCCGGTATTTTTGCTAAAGAACACATGAGCAAACCGGTCGTTGCTTACATCGCAGGTTTAACCGCACCAAAAGGCCGTCGTATGGGTCATGCCGGTGCGATTATCTCCTCAAGCGGCGAATCAGCAGCAGAAAAAGTTGAACGCTTGCAAGAGCTGGGCGTCACCATCGCACCAACCCCTGCAGCAATGGGTGAAACCGTCGCGAAAGTCTTGGCGAAACTGTAACACCTAGTCTTATTGATAGTCCCAAGCCCGCCATCGTGCGGGCTTTTTTTATCCACGTATTTCTTATTTATTCTGATTCATGCAATCCATTCAGCTGGTTAACCATCTATCAAGCTATCAATCTCTAAGCGAGGAGCAAAAGTCTATCGTTAAGCTGTTTGCACTAGCCTATAGCTATATTTCGCTGACTAGCATCGGCAAAGCTTTAGCGCGCATTGGCATTGATGACGCCGGTAAACCACTAAAGCCCGAATCGCTGAAAGTGCGCTTAAAACCGTTATTACAGGCCGAATTGCTAGAAGAAAATGCCAAACAAGGTCAAGTGCGTTGTAGCCGTTGGTTAGCGGAAGTGGTGGCCCGTCAGCTAGTGACCGAGGCGGAATTTGAGTTATATCTGCAAGCCTTGGAAATACCGACGCCAATTGGTGCATATTTTCACCGCTACCTGAATGCTGAGGAATGTGTGCGTGATGCGCGATTGGCTTTTTATCGCGGTGAATATGACAAAGTGACGGCCATTTTGGATATGGCTAAAAACTTTGTCAGCGCATTACCCTTAGAAGCTGAGCTTTATTTGCAATGGTTCGTGAATCCGAGTGATGTCGATTGGTTTAGGCGTAATCGTCCGGCCACATTGTCACAGATAGCAATGTTTGTTGGATTGCATCAACAGCTATATTTATATGCTGATACTGAACAAGAACAGTTTCTCAATCAACAGTTATTAGCCAATAACGGTGGTTTTCAGCCGATGATAAAGCAGACTGTTTTGGAACTGAAGTTGCTAAAAGGTGAATGGGATTTTGTCGAGCAACAATTGCTGAATGAATTTGATCCAGAGTTGCTGGCACTTGCTGCGGC
>CAMCSF010000006.1 GCA_945877625.1 Methylomonas koyamae
GTCGAAGTTGAAAAAATTATCCAAGCTCCAGCACCCGAGCCAGTGATTTTGAAACAAGCCACTTCGGATGCGGCTTTACAGTTATTGAATATTTTGCAAAAAGAAGCGCGTTTTATCGACTTCATTAAAGAAGATATGGGCGTTCATGCTGATGCGGATATTGGTGCTGCAGCGCGTATCGTTCACCAAGGCTGTGCGAAAGCGATTAACGAGCATTTCAAACTCGCACCAGTGAGCCAAGATCAAGAAGGTAGCAAAGTGACTCTAAATGCTGGTTTTGATGCCGCAGCGTTTCGTTTAACCGGCAACATCGTTGGCCAAGCGCCGTTTACCGGTACTTTGGTGCATAAAGGTTGGAAAGTGACTGAAGTCAATTTGCCTAAATTAACCGAAGGCCATAACCCTAATATTATCGCGGCTGCCGAGGTGGAACTATGAGCCAAACTGCCCGTTATTCAGTCGGTATCGACTTAGGGACTACCCATTGTGTATTGTCTTATCTGGACTTAACCACCGCTGATGAACAAGCGATTCCCACCGTGTTAGCGGTGCCGCAATTAACCGCGCCTGGGGTGATTGAAGACAAATTGCAATTGCCATCGTTTGTTTATTTGCCACACGAAGCCGAAATCAGCGAAGGTGCTAGCGCTTTACCTTGGACCAATAATGCCGAATATTTAGTCGGTGATATTGCTCGTAATCTAGGCAGTAAAACCCCAATTCGCTTGGTTGCTAGTGCGAAAAGTTGGTTATGTCATGCCGGTGTTGATTGCAAACAAGCGATTTTGCCCTCAGAAGCGCCCGATGATGTCAGCCGCATTTCACCGTTTATTGCCAGTAAAGCCTATTTGCAACATTTGCGTGATGCTTGGAATTATCAATTTCCAGAGCATCCGTTAAACCAACAAGATTTAACCATCACTGTCCCAGCCTCATTTGACCCTGCTGCGCGTGAATTAACCGTTGAGGCAGCGCGATCTATCGGCTTGCATCAAGCGGTGTTGCTAGAAGAACCACAAGCGGCTTTATACAGCTGGATTGAAAACAGCGAAGGCGATTGGCGTAGTCACGTTTCAGTGGGTGACGTAATTTTGGTGATTGACGTCGGTGGCGGTACTACCGACTTATCGTTAATCGCTGTGACAGAAGATGACGGTAATTTGCAATTAACTCGAGTTGCGGTTGGTGACCATATTTTGCTGGGTGGCGACAATATGGACTTGGCCTTGGCTTACACCGTTAAAGCCAAAATCGAAGCCGAATCTGGCAAGCGTTTGGAAGCGTGGCAAATCCAAGCCTTGACCCATGCTTGCCGCGAAGCCAAAGAAAAATTGTTCAGCCAAGCTGATGTAGACGCGATTCCATTAGTGATCGCCAGCCGTGGCTCGGCTTTAATCGGCGGCACTTTACGCAGTGAATTAAACCGTGAAGAACTCAATCGGGTGTTAGTTGAAGGCTTTTTACCGGTGGTGAATGCTGCCGATAGACCGGCAGTAAAACCGCGCAGTGGTTTGCGCAGTGCTGGTTTGCCTTATGCCCAAGATGCGGCGATTACTCGCCATTTAGCAGCGTTTTTATCGCGTCAAATTGGCGCGGCTAATGATTTAAAAGACATTAATTTGCCAGCACAAGCCAGCTTCTTACATCCGACCAGCGTGTTGTTTAACGGTGGGGTGTTTAAAGCCAGCGTCTTGTCTGAACGCTTAATGCAAACCTTGAACCAATGGCTACAAGCCGAACAAGCGCCAGAGGCAAGATTATTGCAAGGCGCTGATTTAGATTTAGCGGTAGCGCGTGGTGCTTCTTATTTTGGTTTTGTCCGTCAAGGCAAAGGGGTGCGGATTAAAGGCGGTACCTCGGCGTCTTACTATGTCGGCATTGAAACTGCCATGCCAGCAGTGCCAGGCCTAGCACCAGAAATCGAAGCCTTGTGCATCGCGCCATTAGGCATGGAAGAGGGCACCGAACAAAATTTACCGAATGAAGAATTTGGCTTAGTGATTGGCGAGCCAGTGCGTTTCCGGTTTTTCGGTTCCAAAACCCGCCGCGAAGATCAAGCCGGTACCCGCTTAGAATACTGGCAAGATGACGAGTTGGATGAGTTAGACGAAATCGAAATTACCCTGCCAGAAGAAGGCCACGCTGCCGGTGAAATCGTGCCAGTACATCTCTCAGTTGCGGCCACCGAAATTGGCACATTAGAGTTACAAGCGGTTTCTCGTCGCGATGGTCAGCGTTGGAAAATCGAGTTTGATACAAGGTTGGGGGAGTTGATTTAGGTTGTTAAGCGACTGATTGAGCGGTTGTTATAGATCCATGCGTATAAACTAAAGCGAACAGCCGCTGCAACACCAGAAGGCGAAGAAGTACAATTTACAGAAACCGAAGCCAAAATAGTCGAAACAATAATCAAACGATTAGCAGAGCAAGCTAAGCAAACTGATTGGATTCCGTATTGCGATACGATGCGCCAAAATTGGTAGACATAGGATGCTGCCGACGTCAGGAGGCGCATCGATCGCGATTGTTGCGCCTCGCATGGCTCGGCACACCCTATATTTCTTTTTGATAAAGGTGAAACTAAGCATCAAGGGCAAGTAGATCCGTATTACGCCGCATGATTTAGCCGCCGAATGCGTCTTTAGCGAATCGTTCAGAGCATCATTCAGCGAGTTTGCAAGTTTGTCCCACTAGAGCTGCAATGACAGTTTAAATAGATTAATAACTAACTTCCACTTCATATCCGGTAAATTTACGGATATTAATCACACCGGTATCCAGTAATAAATACTGGCCTTTGATGCCTTGCAAGACGCCGCTCACTGTGGAATCTTTATCGAAATTGAAGGATTTAACTTTGGTTGGGTATTGCAACACAGGGTAATGGATGTTGATGCTTTCCGCGCTTGGTAACGCTTCGATGGCATCAGCGCCAAATTGTTGGCTAATGGTTGCCAAACGCTGTTGGCATTTGTTGATTAAGTCATCGCGTATCGTGGTTAAATCTAACGGTTGTACATTGTTTTTTAGCATTTGCTGCCAGCTGGTTTTGTCGCTGACGTGCTCGGCGATGGCCACTTCCACCAAGCCGGAAATGTGTCGAGATTTGACTTTGAAAATCGGTAAGGCTTGTACCGCGCCTTGGTCTATCCAGCGAGTTGGGATTTGGGTTTGGCGGGTGATGCCGACTTTGATGCCCGATGAGTTGGCGAGATAAACGTAATGCGGTTGGTAACAAAATTGTTCGCCCCAGCTCGGTTCGCGGCAAGTGCCGGCGTCATAATGGCAAGTTTCCGGCTTCATAATGCACATATCGCATTGGGCGAGTTTGATGAAGCACGGGTAGCAATAGCCTTGGTTAAAGCTTTTGCTGGTTTTCTTTTGACAATGGGTGCAAAAAATCTGTCCGCTGTAATGTAAGCTGATTTTTTGGCCAATCAATGGGTTTAATTCTAAAAGTTGCTCGCCTAACGGTAAGCGATATGTGACTGGATTGCCCAGTTCGGTGGTCATTTTATCTAAGCTGCCTAACACCTAATTAACCTCGGTCAAGTTTTAACAGTTGCTATAATAACAGTGTTTATTTTTATATCAGGAGGATGTTAATGTCGTTTACTAAGGTTTCTGCTGGAAACAATATCCCGTTCGAAATTAATGTCATCATCGAAATTCCCGCCTTTAGCGATCCGGTTAAGTATGAAGTGGATAAGTTAACCGGTGAATTAACCGTTGATCGTTTTATGGGCACGGCCATGCAATATCCCTGTAACTACGGCTACATTCCACAAACCTTGTCAGAAGATGGTGATGCGGTGGATGTGATGATTGTTTCACCTGCGCCATTGTTAAGTGGTTGTGTGATTACTTGTCGGCCAGTGGGCGTGTTGAAAATGATCGATGAAGCCGGCGCCGACCCAAAATTGTTAGCGGTGCCGATGCCTAAGTTGACGCCATTTTATAACCATGTGACCGATTACCGTGATATGCAGCCAGATAAGTTGGCAAAAATCACCCATTTTTTCCAGCATTACAAGGATTTGGAAGAAGGTAAGTGGGTCAGTGTTGAAGGTTGGGGTGGATTGGAAGACGCCAGAAAAGAAGTGATTGACGGGATTGCCCGTTATCAGGCATCTTACACTAGTCGTTAGAAAGGTTTTCCTCTCCCTAATTTCAATATTGGATGAAGGGGAGGCAATGACTGAATTACTATAAATAGGATGCGTATGAAAAAATTATTCGATTGTTTTTTTGTTAATAAACTGAGTTTATGCACAATACTTGCTTTATTAAGCTATTCAATCAACGCGTATTCTATTGAGTTGCTTTGTTCTAAACCAGAGCACTTATCCAGTAATACTAATAGTAACGAATTAGGGTTTAATGTTTCTGGTGGTTTGCCTAACAGCAATATGTCAATCCAAGATGTCATGGATATTTTTTCATTTGGCTCAAAAAATATTAATGGCGAACAAGTTTTAATTTGTATTTTTCCTGATAGCCATTCTGCCACGAAAAGCCTCTATCAAGACTTGGGGATTAAAACTTCGGTCATTCAATCCTTTACCAACAAGAATTCGATAATAGATCGCCATATAAAAATGGTCCAGTCTGATAGTGCAATGATTTCATGCGTAACCAGTTCTTATCCCAGTATAGGTTATGTTGAAAAATTGCCTAATGAATATCAGTATCTTAGTTGTTATTAGCGTTTTGGCTAATTATAGGTTTGTTTAAGTTTTTCATAATTAAGAATTCGATAGCCATATTGAGAATCTAAGGGTAGTTGTTTATTAATTTCTGTGAGTAGTTCTTCAGGGCTAATTGTGTTTTTTCCGGATAATATATCGGCAATTACACCAGCAACCATTGGTGATGAATAACTAGTGCCAATACCTGTATAGGTGCCTATTGCTTCTAAGTTGCCTAAAATATCTTCGTGAAATGTCGCTACCTTGATGCGGTTAATAATGCCTTTTTCATCATTGACATTCTTGCCGCCACCGGGGGTATACAATTGTATTCTTGCATCATGCGGGCTATAAAATGTCAGTGATTTATCAGGATTAACAGAGCCAACACTGATGACGCCTTTGCACACAGCAGGTTCCTGTGCAGCTTTACCAAATGTATTACCCGCAGAGCTTATAATAATTGCACCCTTGGCAGATGCTTTATTAATTGCATTTTGCAGGGTATCGCTACAATTAGTATTTCCTCCAGCAATACTGATATTAAGTACTTTTGCGGGTGTCGGGTTGTCGGGAATTCCTTCTACCGGCAAGCCAACAGACCATATAATCGAATCAATTAAATCTTTATAGTTAGCCGAGCAGGGGCCTACAGCTCTTACAGGCAAAATCATCGTTGAAGGATTTATACCATTTATACCTAGTTCGCCATTGCCAGTGATAATACTAGCAACCTCGGTGCCATGATTTGATTTGGAGCCATTTGCTTGATTAGTGGATGGGCATTTAGCATCTTTCGGATCGGGAAAATAGTTTGAACTGCGCTTTCCACGCGGATTGATGTCTGGTGAAACCATATCAAAACCTGGCAGCACTTTGCCTTTGAGGCTGGGATGGTCAGAGTTCACACCGCTATCGATGACCGCCACTACGACTGGCTTGTTGATAGTGCCTAAAACTAATTGATTAGCATTGATTGATGATTTCTGTGCAATATTAGGGTCATCAAAATACCAAGGAATTTCTGTTGAATTGGCAAAATTAGAATATAAGATAGCTAGGAGTGATATGATTTTTTTCATATTGATCTAAAATTGATAGCCAAATCTAAAGCCTAGTGTGGTTTCTGAAACTGTTTCCTTTTCGTCAATGTATTTATTATCTGAATATCCAGTCATTGCTTGAATAATATAGTATATTCCATTTGAGAAATTTGATCGGTATGATGCGGCAATCATTTTTTTGTTACTATTATATGGATAGTTAGACTCTTGAACATCCAAAATAGCATGCCCAAGATAGGTAACCAATTTTGACGAGTCAGTGATTGGTATGCTTATTTCAGCGCCGTAATTTTGAACAGTGACAGTGCTGTGTCCGCCCGCTTGTATTACTGAAGGAGTTATGAATAAAAAGTTATCTGTGCCGACTTGGTCCGGCGTATAAGTTGATCCATTATAATAGTTAAACGTTAAAGTAATCCCTATTTTGTCATAAATAGAGGTTCTTAAGGAACTAAATATAATTTTGTATTTATTGGATTGTGCGTCTTCAGCATTCACTTTGTAAAATATAGTGTTATCTATTTGTCCATTAAATAATGATGAGTTGGCGGTTGCTGACGCGAGGATTAGTCCTGTTCTGAAATCTAAATCATGATTGGGATTGAATGCTTGAAAGTTGAAACCAAGCTTATCATTTTGTGCTGTTTGATTTGGTATGCTACTAAAATAATTATAAGCTGTGATATAGCTTTGATAGCCATATTCGGTTTTATCGTAACCTAAAAGATTGGGCTTGTAGTAACCCGCCTGATAGGAAATAATCCAATCATCATGGAATGAATTTAGATACATTTGAACCCCGGGGCTAGAGTTTGATGATCTATAGATACTGGTATTAGTAATTTTGCAAGATGTCGAGGGCTCCATAATCCAAGGATTATCGGGCTCATATATTCTACATAAATTCATTTTCATATTCACAAGCCCAAATTTGACACCTATAGCGTGAGTGAAGGAAAAGTCATAATCAAATCGATCAAGCTGATAGCCATTATCAAGATCGGCCCGCATATGAAGATTAATTTTTGATCGATCATTAGCAAAGGGTTGAAAGCTGCCGACATATTTAGCCCAAGGTATCGCTGTGCTGTAATAGCCTGTTTTTGTCGTATTGCGTAATAGTGGGAAATCAACACGACTAGGGCCCGTCCAATGATCGACCCCAAATTGAAAATTTTGGGTTGTAATCAAGTCATCAGAAAAATACTTTGATAAAACAGAGCTTATTTCTAGTTCGCGATTGTTTTGTTCTGCGAGTGTCAGAGTGGTGTTGATTAAAAAAAGTATTGACACTATTGTTACGTATAGCTTTTTAATCATTGAAAAGCATCCTCAATATCGAGTGTTTGAATTCTCAATTTTCAATTGTCGCATGAAATCACTAAATTATGTTTAATTTATTATTATTGTTAATTTGTGTTAATTTGTGTTAATTTATGTTTTTTAATGAGTTTAGGATAACTGCAAGCTGGATGAATTAAGGCTTTTGAATAAGGTCTGTTTTTAACTTATTGAAAAATAAAGGTAATTTATTGCGCGCTCATCATTAGCGAAGTTGCCTGTCTTGCTGTTATCGATCAGATATGTCATCTTTTTAAAAATCAAAATCACTATTTTCTCTGTCATATATAGGTTTCTGATGCTTGATGAAAAAATCACTGTCTTTGAAGTTGATTTCTACTGGCTATTATATTATTCGCATTTTATACTGCTAATTATTGATTGTTTTATTAGGATTAATGAGGAATATGATGAGTGAAATTAAAAATTCAATTGTGACATTACAGCCGGGTGTCTACATATTGCGTCATTCAAAAGATGGTGGACCTGGGGCTATATCGGTTTCGCGGGCAGCTATTCGCGCTTTTGATGCAGGCAAAATTGAAACCTTGTCGACCCCAAAAACCCAAGGCAGCGTATTGCGTGATGGCGCCGATTGCATTGTGATGCAGGTCAGTGAGGCATCAGTAGATTTGTTAGTGACTGCTTATCTAACCCAGGCGAATCAAGCAGAGCCTTTGCTCAAAATTGATAAAGTGAGTTTAGATGCTGAAATGCCTCAAATTTCCGCGCCTGTGCAAGCAGTCGCGCCGAATAGTCCGGCGTTTGAAATCAGTCATCAAGGTCTTTCAATCATCGGCCATGTCGAGCGCACCGGCGACCTATTGGCGAGTGGCGATCAATGTCTGGGTGAACCAAGCAGTAATCTACGCCTTGAAGGCTTCCAAATCATGTGGCCAGACCGACCAGAGGGTATCGATCTTGGATACAGTGTTGCTTTGGAAGGCGTTGGTGCTACGCCAATGGTTAATACCGGACAATTCTGCGGCACACGAAACGAAGCCAAGCGCATTAACGAAGTGATGTTTGTCTTGACTGGCCCCAAGGCAGCGCAGTTTCAACTTAAAGGCACCGCCTATTTTTCAGGTGGCTTTCAAGTGCCTGTTTCCTCAGGTATGGCCTTGACTGGACCGAGCGGATTGGAACACCTAACGGCGATTAGTCTAAGCATAGCGCCTTCTAAATCGCCGAAAAAAGCAAGCACCAATCCTTGGGATGAGTCGCCACGCACGCAGGTTTTTAAAGCCAAAGAAACTGTGACAGCCAAAACCAGAGCGAAAAAAATAAAATGATTAAGGCTGGCAGCTAGTGTCGAAGCAAATGTCGACAATTATTGATTAAACACTCCCTTCGAATTTGAAGGGAGCCTGACAGGCTATATCGACCGCAGCCATTGTTTTTGTAATTTCAAACATTCGTTTAAATCGATTTCAGGAAGATTTAATAATTTGCGCGGCTCACGCTTGATTTGCAACTGCTCCACCAAGCTGTCAGCAAACAATTGATGATCGAAAAATGGCAAAGTCGCGATGCCAAGTCGTTCAGCAAATTCTCTTACTGGCGCAGTATCCGAAGCAATCACCGGCGTCCCGCTCACAGCCGCCTCAAGCAACGACCACGATAAAACAAATGGCGTAGTCCAGTAAGCATGGACTCGACTGACATTGAGCACATCCAAGTAAGCACTGTAGGGCACCTTGCCGACGAAATGAACCCGTTGCATATCCAGTTTATCGCCGACTTCGGCGAGCAAATGCTGTTTCCAGCTCTGACCATTAGGGGCTTTATGACTGTAGCTAACCTCGTCGCCACCGACCACCACCGCATGCGCATTAGGGCGGCGGCGCAGCACTTCTGGCAGGGTGCGCATAAACACCTGAAAACCTCGCACCGGCTCAAGGTTACGCGAAACATAAGTTAACACTTCGTCACCCGGTTTAAAGCTGATTTGATTAGCTTGTCCCGCTGGCGCTAAGGTCAATTGAGCATTGGCATTGTGCTGCAACCGCGCAAGGTCGATACCATCGTGAATCACGGTGATTTTTTCTTGAGCCCAAGCCGGATAGGTGCTTTTTTGCCACTGGGTTGGCGAAATAGCCCCATCAGCGATTTCCATGCTGAGCAGGTTGGTGGTGTTTTTCAGACGTAGACGGCAGCGTTGATCAAAACTAAGTGGCGGAATTTCTGGGTCGAAACCCACATCCTGTCCTTCAAGCGCATAGTAATACTCGCAATAGATTAATAACTTCGCTTGCGGAAACACATCCTTGATAAATAGCGCTTCTCCCCAGCCGGGGTGGGCGATGATGATGTCAGGCATAAACCCTTCGCGCTTGAGTTGGAAAGCCGCAGCAGCGCAAGCCTCAGCTCGCAAAATATGGGTTTCTTGGTTATGTAATAAAGGGTGAGTTTCTGGGGCTGAAGGTCGCAACAAGCTGTAGGGCCTCAGCATTACGCCAGTTGGCACCGGATTTTGATAAATACTCAGCGCCACTACTTTATGGCTTTTTTGCTTGGCCAAGTCGGCGGCAAGATGCACGAATTGACCGGGGAAGTTTTGGTGAATGAATAAAACCTTCACTGGATTACTCCTGCCAGTTGATTGAACAACTTTGAACTGGCTTTAGGCATGGTTGCGATAGCCCATAAATCCCAATATCGCCCCTCATGCACCCGCACTTCGTTAAATCCGGCATTCAGCAAACACTGGCCGAGTGTGCTGCAAGTAAAACCGGTGCGATGCGCCATGAAATGATTGCCAGCGGCCTGTGAGGCTTGATGGCCAAAGACTATATCCAGCGCAGTAATCGGCCCCGCAGCAGACTGATACAAGGTCGACGTCAATTGATCGTTGGCGATATGACGCGCCACTGCGCGCAGGTCTGGCACGCTGATCAGCGCAAAGCCATTGGGCTTAAGAACACGCTTAAATTCGGCCAGCGCAACCGGTACTTCGTAAGCGTTTAAATGCTCCAAATTGTGCGATGACCAGATCGCATCAACACTCGCCTTGGCAACGGCGCTGAGGTCTGAGATGCTGCCGATAATATCCGGGTTAACGTTAGGATCGATATCGAGCCGAGTTTCTCGCCATTCGCTGGACTGGAAAAAAGCTGGCAAGCGATCAGGTCTAGCCGGTCCACAACCGACATGGAGTAATTGGCGAGTTACTAATGAAGCGGTTGAAGTGGTTTTTTGAGGCATCTGAGTTATCTGTATTCAATGGCTGGCTAATAACAAAACTTAGGTTGTCTATCCGTGTTGATCAGCAATCAGTCCGGCTAAACGCGGCTGACGATCTCGTGGCGGTAAGGCTAAACCGCCAAAGGCTTGGCTGTGTGGATCGAGATTCAAGCTAGGATGGTAAGCAGGGTCGCGGACTAACACCGTCCCCCAACGCTGACGCAAGTACTCAACTTCGCGCTGAGCGCGTGCCCGTTTTTGTGGGGTGTCCTCGTGGCCTCGGCTGGCTGATTCGGCGTGCAGCAGACGCGCATAAGGCGTCCAAATAATCGACTTGCCTTGCTTGCGCAGCTTTAGGCACAAATCAACATCGTTAAAAGCCACTGGGAAGGCGTGTGCATCCATACCCCCCACGGCAAGATAATCGCACTTACGCATAAACAGACAGGCGGCGGTGACGGCGCTGACTTGTTGCAGGAGTTGGTTACGGCCATGATTGCCCCAATCGGCTTCGGCTAGACGATTGCCGAAGTGGCCAGCCACGTTACCGACACCCAGTAATACGCCACCATGCTGGACCATGCCATTTGGCCACAATAGTTTTGCACCGACAGCGCCGACTCCAGGGCTCAATAAATGGCTGACGATTTCCTCTAGCCAACCTTCATGCAAGGCTTCGATGTCATTATTAATTAGACCAATAATGTCGCCACTCGCGGCTTTGACGGCTCGGTTGTTCAAATCGGCAAAATTGAAAGCACCGGGCATCGATAAAACCTTGACATGCTGTTTAGCCAGCGAGCGGAAATAGGCTTTGGTTTTGGCTTCAATGGAATCGTTGTCGATAACGATAATTTCGAGATTAGGCCATTGGCTAAATTGTTGCAGCGTTGTGATACAGCGCTCAAGCATATCCACTTGGTCGCGGGTTGGAATAATCAGGCTGATAGACTTATTTTTGTCGCTCTCGGACAGCATCCGCTGTAAACGGCGAGGCTGGAAACAACCATCGGTCTGTACTTCCGCATCCAGTTTTAATATCGCTGTCGATTCCAGTGATTGCAGGACATGCTGTGCGGCTTCGAGTCGCGCTTGTCGCTCATCAGGACTAAGCGGCGACTGGAATTGATACAGCACACGCGGCACATGGACAATCGCTTGTTCCGCCTGTTCCCAGAGCATGGCTAATAAATGCCACGATAAACTGGCCTGATTGTCTGGTAATGGATGACTAGCAACATCGCTTTTAAGCAAGCTGCTGCGGATTAGCATCAGTTCCAAAGGGTAATCGCTGGACAAGGCGTATTCGCGATTCCAGGCTGGCTTGAACCAAGGCTCGCCAAGATATTCACTGTCGGTGTACACCAACTGCGCATCAGGCAAATCAAATCCCTCAACAGCACAGGCGAGGGCATGAGGCGGCAGAGTATCGCCAGCGCGGATGCAGCCAATCATGTCGCACTCGGCATCAAGCGCTAATTGCAGCAGTTGGCTAAACGGTCGATTCGCTTGTCCGTCGTGGTTCGATGCAAACAGTTTCAGGTTGACGCCAGTCTGTTGATTGAGGCTGATGACCGTCCGCTCAAGCATTTCAGGATCCCTGTCGCCAGCAATAATCAAACCCACCGTCAGGACAGCGCTGTTTTTATCAGCTAAGGCATCGGCCGTTTCAAATAATTCTGACCATTGCGAGTAATGCGTTAAACCGACACTGCGCGGCAAATACTGTTCGTAGCTATCAATGAGTTGATTGAGTAAGTCATTTTTATTGGCAGCCAGCAAGGCTTTGCCGCCATTCGCAAAACAGCAGACCGTGATTGGACTGCCATTTAATGGATTGCCTTGTTGGTCAACAACACGGACTTGATGGACACCGCCATCGGCCAGTGCCAGCGGCAAGCTCAGCTTAAAACCATGCCCACTGCTGTTGAAAGAAGATAGCGCCGGTAGCACTAGATTAGCGGTAGTTTCGGCGATTTTTTGCTGTCCCAAGAAAGCGCGGACCGACAAAATGCGTTTTTCATCGCGCCCATCAACCGCCCAACCGTGAAGATTTAAGCCGCCATCGCTAAATACATGGCTGGTCGCGCTAATAGGCAATGTTTCAGTGGTGTCTTTATCGACATGACCTGATAACCGCACATCGCTATTGGCAATCCGAGCCGTTAACACGCCGCTTTGAGTATCAGAATAACCGCCTAAATCTGCCACAAAACCATGACAATCATCATGCGCTTGGTCTGGCCAGATTTCGGTAAACCGCTCCGCCAAGTCATTGCGTGCAACATCAGCAATTAGGCTGGCAAATGCCTCGCCATTCAAGCAAATTTCTAACACCACCCGCGCATCTGCTTGTTGGCTATCAATCGCCCAGCCATACAGCAGACCTTGATGAATTCCCTCAAGGGCGCCATGCCAGCGGGCAGGCTTGCGCTTGGTGCGAGTTTTATTTTGTTTCAAGTTTGGTTGGTCGCTTGCGACCAGCATCGGCTCAGAGTGTGTGGTGTCTGACATACGCGTTTTTAATTTTGTTGGGGTGAGCTTGCTTGCTGTTGTAGCCAATCGGCCAACCAAATTTGTGGTTCAAACTGCGCATCAAGCTGAATTTGCGGGATGCCCATCGGTACGGCTTGCTCGGATTCGCTGAGTAGTAGCGAGCAGCCACTCAATCCCAGTAATGCCGCATCTGTGAGCAGTGGCGATTCTGGTTTGGTGAGTGGCGGTAACACATCAACCACACCGGTACGCCAAAGCGCTTCGTTGGCTTCGCCAATCACTAATAGCCTTAGCGTGAGCATCGTTGGCTGATAACTGGCAATCGCGCGAGCCAGCGCTAAAACTTTCCCAGCATTTGCCGAACTGATTCGATGTTGCCAAACCGCGATCCGCGCACAAGAGCTACTTAGCGGGTTCGGCACAACACCGGCAAATTCAGTTTTGTTAAGCAAACTGTTGGTGGCGGTTGTTAACCATTGTGAATTCGATTCTAGCAATGCCGCCGATAGCATCTGGCGTGGCGTGTTTAACGGATCTTGTTTAATAAACCGGTGATATTCAGGGTAGTAGTCGGGGTATCTTGCTACTAGCACCGCACGATTTTGTTGCACGCGTAGGGTCTTTTCAAAACCAAATGAAACGGTACCGGTATGGGCAATAAAAACACCCGTCGCAAGTAAATGGCGATAACCAGCGGCGCGGGCGCGCAAGCACCAATCAACTTCTTCACCATAGCCGCGAATCAATTCCACGCCGTCCAACAGACCAATTTGATTGAGTACGCTACGTCGGATCATCATCGCAAAGCCACAGCATGAGGGTATTTCGATGTCTTCGCTGTGTTTAGCGCGATGAAGCGATGCGGCGATAAGATCAATTTGCGCTAATTGCTGCAAGCTAGGGGCAGGGCAGGCTTTAGCGATTTTGGGGAAACTACTGATTTCGCCATTGTTCGACCAAGGCGTTACCGAGGCAATATCGGTGCTGCTGTAAAGGCTGGTTCGTAGGCGATCAAGCCAGTCACCCTGTACCAGTGTATCGGCATTGAGCAGCACCACGTCGTGGTCGGTGTGCTGGCGCAAACCACGATTGGTCGATTCAATAAAGCCAAGATTGAACGGGTTTCGAAGCAAGGTGATTTTGCCTGCTTCAGCCAAGCCATCAAGCCACGCCGATAACGCAGGTTCTGGACTCGCATCGTCAATCACCGTTACTTGGGCCGGCACTTTATTCTGAGGCAAGCTGAGTAACACGCTGTCGATACAAGCCTTAACCAAGCCATAATCGCGATAAACCGGAATAATAATATCCACTGCCTTGCTGGCTTTGCTGGTTGTCGAGGTCTTGACGATGCAGGGATGTTTAATCGCTGGCGCTGAGTCAAATACCAAGGGTGAACCTTGTAACAATTGAGGTTTTGCTTGGCCAGCACTATCAATAAATGCAACTGACCACACGCCGGCATTCTCGGGGCAGTTCAGTTTAAAGCGGCTACCATCGGCTGGGACATCATATTGAAACTGAGCGGTCTCACTGGAAACGATTAAGCGCATTGTCTGCGGTGGCCTTAAACCATCGGCAGTAAACGATTTTGCAGTAAACAAGCTGCCTTCAATGGTTTGACCAGATTTCCAGCAAGCGCCAAAGCTAGTCGCTTGGGCTTCAAACAATTGCTGGATCAGTGAGTGATGGCTGTTGGATTGACAGCGTTCAGGTAAAAATACGGCACCCAAATCCAGAACACTAGACCTTGCACCAGCATTAAACCAAACCTTTAGCATGGCATCCTGCACCATAGCGTTGTCAGGTTCACACAGCCAAGCGTTATACCAAGCCTTAGCGTTTAATTGTGGGAGGCAGGTTTGCAGAATTTTTGCCCGCAATATGGCGGGAATCATTTTTGATGGATAACGACGACAGACGTACTCAACCGCAAGGATAGCGTCAGCAAAATAGCCAGACTCTAGCGCTTCAATGGCGCGACTCAGCAAGCTATCATCACGAAGACGTGGGGAATAAATCGAAAAAAAGGGGGCAAACGCCCCCTTTAAATACCGCATAGGAACTTAAATAATCCCTTCAACAATGGTTACAGATCCAACTAT
The DNA here is from genome assembly GCA_945877625.1 of Methylomonas koyamae. Taxonomy (GTDB): domain Bacteria; phylum Pseudomonadota; class Gammaproteobacteria; order Methylococcales; family Methylomonadaceae; genus Methylomonas; species Methylomonas koyamae_C. The sequence continues at coordinate 14,878 of CAMCSF010000006.1, forward strand.
GGTTGTTTCTGGATGTGGCGATGAACCATCAATCGTTTGGGCAGCAATTTGGCTGAATGAACAGATTAAATCTGCTCTACTCGAGCCAGTGGCCAAGGCGTTAACCCAGTATGCTATTCCAGCATCTTCGCCATCGCGATCGAAGGTATTGTGATACAGACCATTCACAAAATCCCGATCAGATAAGCTGGCTAATGGGCTATATTCAGCCGAATTGACAAATGCCCGACTAATGGACAATAAGCTTGCACCATCACGAGCAACGTCGAACCAATAGTTCAAACCACCGGCATCAGCATCACGACCAAATGTAGTATGGTACAAAGTAGAAACCGCTGCTTCCACGCTGTCTTTTGCGAAAATTAATGCATGACCGTTATCTAGTTGAACATATTGAATCTTAGAAATGTCAGTCGTTATATTGTTTCCAGTATGAGTTACTATGGCACGGCCATTTTGTTCGCTGATTACGTAGTTCGATGCATTACCACCGAGTTGCACAATGGCTCCATCCGAGCTTCCACCAGTAATCGTGCTGTTACCAAGACCGGCAATAACGGTGTCATTACCTCCGCCAGTAACCACTGTCGTATTACCGGTACCTAAGGTAATTTGAGTGTCATGAGCGTCGGAAACGACAATACGGTCATTACCAGATGACCCAACCACAATACGATCTGCAATACCATCGCCTGAAACCACAGTCGTTGGCCCATCATTAAATGTGGCGATAACACCACCTCTGCCTTGGAAGATGACAACTGGCGCATTAACGGGAGGTTTGATGGTGGTTTGCTGAGAGTCTGAACTCCCAATGAAAACCACTTCCGCACCAGCCGCCACCGTGACATTACCATCGGCATCGGGTGCTGCTTGAGAAAAAGTGACAGTAGTATCACCAGTGCGGGTTGTTAACCCCAATATCTTCGTAATTGTCTCATCAGTAAAAACATCGGCATTACTATTCTGCAACGCATCGGTTACTGCTCCAGTATCTTCACTATACATATAAGCCTCCATTAAATAAAACTATGGGTTGAAAATGTATAATATTAATCACGTATTTGCAAATCATATTTATTGTTATTTATTGTTATTTATTGTTATTTTTCATAAAATAACATTTTTGTTATATTTTGATATTAAATAACTTCAAAAAATTAGATTTAGATTGTTCATTTAAAAAAAATTTTATGTGATAATGAAATTACGGTGATGAAATGAAAAATAAAGAATAGCTTGTATTTATTACATTGAAATGACTTGGCTAACTAGGATGATTTTTTTTAGGGACTTACCCATTGATGAAAATACTTGAAAATACAATAAAGCCTAAGCCTTTCTGTATTTGGTTTACGGGTCTTTCGGGATCTGGAAAGTCAACATTAGCCTATGCAACGGAACAAGCCTTATCTGCCCAAGGTAGACCCGTTTATGTGTTAGATGGCGATAGCTTGCGCCAAGGTCTTAATAGTGATTTAGGTTTTTCTAAACAAGATCGCATAGAAAACATTCGGCGTGTCGCCGAGGTCGCTAGATTATTAGTAGACGCTGGCTTAATTGTGATCGTTTCATTGATTTCACCTTATAAACAATCTCGTTTAATCGCTAGAAATTTATTCGAAACAGACAGCTTCTTCGAAATATTTGTTGATACTCCAATAGAAGTTTGTGAACAACGCGATGTGAAGGGTCTCTACAAAAAAGTGCGCAATGGCGATATAGCATTATTTACTGGCATCTCTTCGGAATATGAAATTCCCGAATCGCCAGAGCTACATTTGAAAACAGTCGAATTGAATGCTGAGCAGTGCTTAGAGCGGGTAATTAAGCACATCGCAACATAGGCAGTGCTTCAAAGTCTGCAGAATCTGTCATATCAGCAAATCAATAAAGCCGAAGGTTAAATCATATGAAAGCAGTTATTTTGGCGGGGGGACTTGGAACCCGTATTTCAGAAGATACGACGTCACGCCCAAAACCCATGATAGAGATTGGTGGCAAACCCATGCTTTGGCACATTATGAAAATTTATTCTCATTATGGGATTAATGATTTCATTATCTGCTGTGGTTACAAGGGCTATCTAATTAAGGAGTATTTTGCCAATTACTTTTTACATATGTCTGATGTCACTTTTGATATGAAAAATAATCAGATGGAAGTGCATCAACAGTATGCCGAGCCTTGGAAAGTGACATTGGTTGATACTGGCGATGAAACCATGACCGGCGGCCGTCTAAAACGTATTGCTGAATATGTTAAAGATGAGGAAGCATTTTGTTTGACCTATGGCGATGGTGTTAGTGATGTCAATATCAGCGAGTTGATTGCCTTCCACAAGGCTCAAAATGTGAAAGCGACTTTGACAGCAACTTTACCGCCTGGGCGTTTTGGTGCTTTGGATTTGGCTGGTAACCGGGTTAACAGCTTTGTGGAAAAACCTCAGGGTGATGGCGCCATGATTAATGGCGGGTTCTTTATTTTGTCACCCAAGGTAATTGACTATATAGACAATGATAAAACCATCTGGGAACGTGAGCCATTAGAGCGTTTAGCCCAAGAGGGTGATTTAGCCTCATTTCGTCATGCTGGTTTTTGGCAACCGATGGATACATTGCGAGATAAAGTACACCTTGAAGAACTATGGCAATCAGGCAACGTGCCTTGGAAGGTCTGGCAATGAAGCCTGAATTTTGGCAAGGTAAAAAGGTTTTGTTAACCGGCCATACGGGTTTTAAAGGCAGTTGGCTTTCATTATGGTTGCAGTCCTTAGGCGCTCATGTCATTGGATATGCGTTAGCACCGCCGACCAATCCCAGTTTATTTGAGGTTGCCGAAATCGCGTCAGGCATGATCAGTGTGATTGGCGATATACGCGATTTAGATAAGCTGCAAACCGTATTTGCAGAGCATCAACCAGAAATCGTCATACACATGGCGGCACAGCCGTTGGTACGTTATTCGTACATCAATCCAGTAGAAACCTATTCGACTAATGTCATGGGTACTGTGAATTTGCTGGAGGCAGTTAGGCAGTGCGCTAGTGTCAAGGCGGTGGTTAATATCACCACCGACAAATGTTATGAGAATCAAGAATGGGCTTGGAGTTACCGAGAAAACGAGCCGATGGGTGGCTATGATCCTTATAGCAATAGCAAAGGTTGTGCCGAACTGGTGAGCGCGGCTTATCGATCATCGTTTTTTAATGCTGATCAATACACACAACATGGTGTTGCGTTAGCCACTGTCCGCGCCGGTAATGTGATTGGCGGTGGTGATTGGGCGCAGGATCGTTTGATACCCGATATGGTTAACGCCTTTGAACAAGGCCAATGTGTGCATATTCGCAATCCTCATGCCATTAGACCTTGGCAACATGTTTTAGAGCCTTTACGCGGTTATTTAAGCTTGGCGGAAAAATTATATGAGTACGGCACAAGTTATGCAGAAGCATGGAACTTTGGGCCCAATGATGAAGATGCCAAACCGGTGCTGTGGATTGTCGAACAAATGGCCAAGCTTTGGGGCGAGAACGGGACTTGGGAACTTGATCACAGCGAACATCCACATGAGGCGCATTATCTCAAGCTAGATATTTCCAAAGCCCGTAGCCGACTTGATTGGCACCCTCGATTACGATTAAACGATGCGTTGCAACTGATTATTGATTGGTCAAAACAGCGTCAGACCGGTGTCAATGTACGCCAACTGACCTTAACGCAAATTCAAAATTATCAATCATTAACATCAATTTCTTAGCCTTTATGCCGAATACTAAAACCCAAGCCATCAGAGATAAAATTGCCGAATTAGTCGATGAATACGCTGCGATAACTTATGCACCGAAAACCTTTATAGGCGGTGAAACCGTGGTTCCGCCATCGGGTAAATTGTTAGGGGCAGAAGAACTTAAACTAATGACAGAAGCGTCATTAGATGGTTGGTTAACGACGGGGCGCTTCAATGCCGAATTTGAACAAAAACTCGCAGCCTTTATTGGCGTCAAACATTTAATTACCGTTAACTCAGGTTCATCGGCAAATTTAGTGGCTTTTAGTACGTTAACGTCCAGTAAATTAGCGGATAGAGCGATTAAGCCTGGCGATGAAGTGATAGCCGTAGCCGCCGGTTTCCCCACCACGGTTAATCCGATTTTGCAATTTGGTGCAGTACCTGTGTTTGTCGATGTAGAGCCTAAAACTCACAATATCGATGCCAGTAAAATTGAAATAGCCATTAGCCCAAAAACCAAAGCCATTATGTTGGCGCACTCTTTGGGTAATCCATTTAATTTGGATGTCGTGACCGAGCTGTGTAAAAAATATAACCTCTGGTTAATTGAAGATTGTTGCGATGCTTTAGGGACTACTTATCGCGGTCAAATGGTTGGTACTTTTGGTGATATTGGTACGCTTAGTTTTTATCCAGCCCATCATATTACGATGGGTGAAGGCGGGGCCGTATTTACTAACAGTAAAAAACTGAAAATGATTGCTGAAAGTTTCCGCGATTGGGGGCGCGATTGTTTTTGCCCACCGGGAAAAGATAATACTTGTGGTAAACGGATGTGCTTTAAATTAGGGCAATTACCAAAAGGATATGATCATAAATATACCTATAGTCATTTAGGCTATAACCTGAAAATTACTGATATGCAAGCCGCCTGTGGTTTAGCGCAATTAGATAAAGCCCCTCAATTTATTCAAGCTCGTAAAGATAATTTCGCTTTCTTAAAACAACGCTTAAAAAGCTGTGAAGAGTTTTTAGAGTTACCAGAAGCAACACCAAATTCTGATCCGTCTTGGTTTGGTTTTCCGATTACCGTCAAACAAAATAGTCCTGTTACCCGCTTAGAATTACTCACTCATTTAGACCAGAATAAAATTGGTTCACGGCTTTTATTTGCAGGCAATTTAACTCGACAGCCTTATATGATAGGCGCTAATTTTCGGATTAGCGGCGAGTTAACCGAAACAGATAATGTGATGAATAATACATTTTGGATTGGCGTACAACCGTCTTTAACCAGAGAAATGCTTGAATTTGTAGTAACAACGATTGAAAGTTACCTTGGCATTAACAATTAATCGCTATATTTTTTAATCAATAGATGAAAAAGATAGTGCAAAACTCAGAAGCATTATTTTTTCAATAATGCTTACCTTTAAATCGTGACTAAAGAAAACAGTTATGAATAAGTTAGAAAAAGAAATGTTAGACATTCTCAAAAAAGGCAAAGATGAGTTTGGGTATGTCGCAGTCAAAGCAGAGTTTGAAGCCGAGGGGACTCGGATTGATGAGTTTCTCAGATTGCTTGAGCTTGCAAGACGCGTCGATCTGAAGGTCGGGCTAAAAATTGGTGGATGTGAGGCTATTCGTGACTTGCTTGAGGCACGACAAATTGGTGTTGATTATATTATTGCACCGATGATTGAAACACCGTATGCCTTATCTAAATATATTGATGCCAAAAATAAAGTCTATGATGTTGAAGAGCAGCGAGATACTAAGTTTTTATTTAATTTAGAAACTATATCGGCATATAAACAACTTGAAAATATTGCAACGATTGCCGCTCAATCACAAGGTGCTACAGGCATCGTATTTGGTAGGGTTGATTTCTCAATGTCGGATGGTTTAGGGCGTGACAAAATTAATTCCGAAATCATTACTAATTATTGCTGTGATGTGGCGAAAGTTTGTAACGACAAAAACCTAGAATTTGTGGTTGGCGGCGGGGTATCAATGGATTCTTTAATAGCCCTGAGAGCAATTAAAAAGATTCGTCTTGACCGATTTGAAACCCGAAAAATTATTTTTAATGGCGATGCATTAGATCAATCAAATATCGAGCAAGGCTTACTCAATGCAGTGCATTTTGAATTACTTTGGTTGCTTAATAAACGTGAATATTATAAGACTATTGAGCGCGAAGATGATAAACGGATTGCTATGCTAGAGGAGCGGTGGGGAAAGATTCAGGTCAACTGATACTAAATCAATATGAGTGAAAATAAAGTAATCGTATTTGGTGCAACAGGAGCAATTGGCACTGCAATTGTTGAATGGTTTAATGCACAGCAATATTCAGTAATTGCTATTAGCCGAAATCCGCCAAAAAATTCACTGTCAAATAATATTACTTGGCTTGATTGGGATGGAAATGACAACGTTGATGTTTTCTCTCAGATAAGCAAACACTCTATTCATGCTGTCGTTTGGGCGCAGGGCGCGAATTTTAATGATGACATTATTAGCTTCGAAAAAAATGCCCATCAGACTATGTATGATGCCAATGTGCTTTATATATTACTCAGTTTACAAGTATTGATAAAACGAAATATTTTGACAAAATCAGCGCGTCTTTGTCTGATTAGTTCTATTTGGCAAAATTTGGCAAGACAAAATAAATTGTCATACTGCATTACTAAATCAGCCTTACAGGGTTTAGTTCAATCATTGACGATAGATCTAGGTCATTTTGGGCACTTGATTAATGCAGTACTGCCTGGTGCTTTAGATACGCCAATGACACGCTTAAATTTGGATAAAAAACAATTACATAACCTAGAAGAAATGACCCCGCTTGGATCACTATCTAGCTTGGATGATGTCTGTAATCTAGTCGGTTTTTTATGTTCACAAAACAACACAAGTATAACTGGGCAATTTATTGCAGTAGACGGTGGATTTTCATATGCAAGAATCATTTGAAGTATTGTCATCTTCAGGCAATTACGCCGTCACTGTCGGCACCGATTTATTAGCAAATGTTATCGAGCAACATGGCGACTCGATATACATTATAGATGAGCGACTGCATAGTTTTTTACCACAAATAATAACTAATTGCATACTGATCAATGCGAATGAAAATACGAAGTCGCTAGAAAGTATGTCTGAAGTGATACTGCAAATGCGTGAATTTGGCGCTAACCGTAATACTCACTTGGTGGCGATAGGTGGCGGTATTATTCAAGATATTGCAACCTTTGTTGCATCGATTTATATGCGCGGCATTCAATGGACATATATGCCGACGACACTGTTAAGCATGGTTGATTCCTGTATTGGTGGTAAATCATCCATCAATGTTTTGGGTTATAAAAATTTAATAGGTAATTTTTATCCGCCTGTTGAGATCATGATTGATATGGCTTTTATTAATACATTGAGCGAAGAACAGTTTGTCGGTGGGTTATTTGAAGCAGCAAAAATTTGTTATGCCCACAGTTATCAATCATTTTTAGATTATTTGGATAAATCGATTTTATATCCAAGGACGACAGATGATGTTCAAAAGGTCATTGTATATACCTTAAAAACCAAAAAATGGTTTATCGAAACCGATGAGTTTGATCAGAATGAGCGTTTATTACTAAATTTTGGTCATACATTTGGCCATGCCTTAGAAGCGGGTACCCATTTCGGTATAACGCATGGTATTGCGGTTGGGATTGGCATGGTGGTAGCGGTTGAATATGCAAAATTATCAGCCTTGTTATCGGAAACGGGCATTATTCGAGCAGAAAACTTAATTGAGCATGTTAAATCCATGTTAGGCGGTGGTGTTAAAAGCGTAATAGAAAATCCACCGGCAATAGATTTGTTGTTAGTTTTAGATAAATTTAATAACGATAAAAAGCATCGGAAAGATTGTTATCGAATGGTTGTGCCAAAAGCCGAGGGTGAGCTAGTTTTAATAGCAGAACTTAAAAATGATGAAGTCATTAATCGGATTAAATTAGCTTACCAACGGGGCTTAGCTAAAATTGGCTATTTAAATTATCAAGCCATTGATTGATCTATGCAAAATTCAACGACTCAATGGACATTTGAACAAGATTTAGAATTTATTCTCTCTGAGACTGAATCTATATTCAAAAGCTTTAAAGGTGGACATATCTTTTTGACGGGCGGCACTGGTTTCATTGGTTGTTGGTTATTAGAAAGTTTACGTTATGCCAATCAACGCTTAAATTTAGATATTAAAGCAACCATTTTAACTAGAAATATTGCAGCATTTTCACAAAAAGCCCCGCATTTAGCTACTGATACCAATTTTAAATTTATAGCAGGTGATGTGTGTGATTTTGAATATCCAGTTGAACAGTTTAGTCATTTTATTCATGCCGCTACTGATGCAAGTGCTCAGTTAAATGAAGACAATCCGATTCAAATGTTTAATACGGTTGTCGAAGGAACTAGACATATTCTTAATTTTGCTGCCGAGAACAAACCCGAAAAGTGTTTGTTTTTGAGTTCAGGGGCTATTTATGGGCAACAACCTTGGGAACTTGAAAAGGTGCCTGAAAATTGGTTAGGCGCACCGAGTTGTTTGGAGGCAAAAGCCGCCTATGCGGAAGCTAAGCGAAGTGCAGAAATGCTATGTGCTATTTATGCAAAGCAAAAATCGTTACCTATTGCTATAGCAAGAATTTTTGCAGTTTTAGGACCTTATCTGCCGCTTGATACCCATTTTGCGGTGGGGAATTTTATACGAGATGCTATTCAAGATAAATCGATTAAGGTGCAAGGTAATGGATTACCGTTACGATCTTATTTATATGCCTCAGATTTAACCGTTTGGCTATGGCATTTATTAGTTCGCGGTCGATCTGGCGCTGCTTACAATGTAGGTTCTGATGAATCGGTATCGATTAAACAATTAGCTGAAAAATCTGCTGTGTTATTAGCAAAAGGTGAGTATCAAATCCTTGGAGCCGATGATGGTGGGTGGAATTTAGGTCGATATATTCCAGATACTCAGTTAATTAACCAAGAGTTAAGTTTATATAGAACAGTATCATTAGACGATGCCATAACAAGAACAGCTATATGGAATGGTTGGACAGGAATTAACAAATGAAATTATCAGATTATATTGCTGAAAAAATCGCTGAATACGGTATTAAACATGTTTTTATGGTGACGGGTGGTGGGGCGATGCATCTTAACCATTCATTGGGGACACATAAAGATTTGGAGTGTATTTTTAATCATCATGAACAAGCTTGTGCGATGGGCGCCGAGGCTTATTATCGCTTAAATAATCAATTAGCCTTAGTCAATGTCACCTCCGGTCCGGGCGGCACAAATACAATAACCGGTGTTTATGGCGCCTTTGTCGATTCAATTGGCATGTTAGTTATTTCTGGGCAAGTAAAATGGGAAACCACTGTCAGAAGTACTGGATTGCCGTTACGCCAATATGGTGATCAAGAGCTTGATATTGAAGAATTGGTTCGACCAATTACTAAATACGCGATGATGATTACCGAGCCTGATTCAATCCGTTATCACTTAGAAAAAGCTCTGTATCTAGCAACATCTGGTAGACCGGGTCCTGTGTGGTTAGATATTCCGCTTAATGTGCAGGCTGCGCAAATTGATCCTGCCAATTTAGTGGGATTTAATCCAAACGAATTAAATCAATTATGGAAAACCACCGATATTGCCTCTGCTAGTCAAGCTATTTTTGAAAAAATAGCCAGTTCTAAACGTCCGGTTATCTTGGTTGGTAGTGGTGTGCGACTCAGTGGTCAGCATAAAGTATTTATTAAGTTAGTAGAAAAACTGGGTATTCCTGTTGTGACCGGATGGAATGCCCATGATGCTATTTGGAATAGTCATCCAAATTATATAGGTCGCCCTGGAACCATTGGCGATAGGGCAGGGAACTTTGCGGTTCAAAATGCCGACCTTTTATTAATTCTAGGCAGTCGTCTTAATATACGTCAAGTTAGTTATAACTGGAAAACCTTTGCTCGTGATGCCTATAAAATTTGGGTAGATATTGATGAAAATGAACTTAAAAAACCGACTGTAATGGCAGATATGCCAATACTGGCTAGTTTGAGCGATTTATTACCAGTCATGCTAAACCAACCTTATCCCGGTGCAACCGAGGGGCATAAAGATTGGTTAGCGTGGAATTTAGAAAGAAAGCAACGATACCCGACGGTACTGCCAGAATATTGGCAAAATGATCGAGTTAATCCTTATTGTTTTATGCAGGTTTTATTTAAACAATTAAAACAAGGTCAAAATATAGTGACAGGCAATGGCAGTGCTTGTGTGATTAGTTTTCAGGTGGCCGACTTAAAACAAAATCAACGCTTATGGACTAATTCAGGGTGCGCCTCAATGGGCTATGATTTACCTGCGGCTATTGGCGCTTGTATTGCTTCAGGTAAACAACCCACTATTTGTCTTGCGGGTGATGGCAGTATTATGATGAATTTGCAAGAGTTGCAAACTATAGTCAGCTTACAATTACCAATCAAGCTATTTATATTAAATAATTCGGGTTATGTCTCTATCTTTCAAACCCACCACAATTTCTTTAATGGCGTCGAAGTAGGCGCAGGACCGAAATCTGGTGTCAGTTTTCCGGATTTTAAGCGGCTCTGTGAAGCCTTCGGATTACCTTATCAACGCTGTTCAGTGCATGATCAATTAGAGCACGACATAAACTTAACCTTAACAATCGATGGTCCATCGGTTTGTGAAGTTATATTAGATGAAACTCAGCTATTCGCACCTAAACTTGCATCGAAACAATTGCCGGATGGCACGATGGAATCCCCGCCACTAGAAGATATGGCACCGTTCCTATCAAAAGAGGAATTGTTATCGAATATGCCTTTTGTAAATTAATATGAATATACTAAAAAAACTGCTTAAACCTTTAGGTGGATCTAAGTTAGATACCTACTTGGCTAGAGAACAATTTGCTCGAAGAAATATAGTATTTTTACATGTTCAAAAAACCGGTGGATCAAGCTTTTGGCATGCATTTTCAAAGGCATTAAACTCTAATCCTTCATTGAATTATGGGGTAATGGATGCTCATCATGTAGCCAATCAGGTATTTGGCGATGTTGAATGTTCTTACAAGGCATTACAGGTCATAGCATCAAAATCTGTTGATTTTAGATTAAGTCGAATGATTGTTCACTACCATAGCCCCTTTGGCGATGTAACTAACTTAATCTACAATCCATTGATTATTATGTGTATTAGATCGCCTTTACAGAGAATGCGATCTGGTTTTAGGCATTGGAGGAAGTTAAATCCTAAACAAAAAAATCCGCAAGTATTTTTCGAATATGATTCTGCTTTCGGGATTAATTATTTTCTAGCGGGTTGTCTTCCCTATGATTTATCGCCATTATCGACACCGCCGGATTTCTTCATTGACTATATCAAAAAAAATGTATTCTTTATTTCCTTAAATGACTATAAATCGAGATCGGCAAAAATTAAGTTTCTAGAAAAACAATTACGTATTCCTGAAATAGAACCCTTTATTTATTCTAAAACTATTACAGATAAAAGTTTTGATAAAGAGTTGGATTTTCTGCTTAGCAATGATGCTGATTTCAGTTCCGAATGGAAGAAAATGCTTGATATGGAAGTTTTGTGGCACAAAAGACTTCATTTAGATGTGTAGTGAGCCTATTGCTTTCTATTTTTATTGGTGTGTAATCAATTCTGGATTTTAGAATGAAAACTAAAAGGAAAATCGACGATGTTAAGTCGAAACCTCTGGCGAAAAATAAAACTGGCCTAAGTAATCCTAGTCCAGCACTTTGTTTTGTCATGCCAACTTATAATCGTGAAAAAACCTTAGCTTCTGCGCTTGAACGAATCGCTTCACAAATTATTCAATCACAGTTTCGTGAATTCATGACTATTTTGGTGAGCGAAAATCAGTCTACAGATCGTTCAGCGGAAATCGCTAATAGTTTTGCGAATAAATATGATTTTATTCGTGTGATTAGTCCTGAGCAGCATTTACCTTCCGGTGAGCACAATCTTTTTTTTGCATTGAAGCAAACGACATCCGATTTTGTCTGGTCATTTGCCGATGATGATTTACTTTTGCCGGGTAGTATTGACTGGATTTATGGTCATCTTTTACAAAGTAGTTCCGACTTTATTTTGATTAATTCACAATACTGGGGGGCTGATGGTGAGATGCTTCGTGATCGTATTCTTGATATGAATCAGGATGTTATTCACTATGATTCTTTTATCGATATATTCTGCGAGGTTGGTCCATTAACGCTTCTTGCGTCTTTTAGTTCGGTCATTTATCGGTCCAATAAAGTCGTTGCATTGGATCTCGATCGTTTTCTAAATCCCTGTCCTATTTATGCTCATGTCTTTGCTTATTTAGAGGCATTTGCTAATTCTAGTGTTGAAATTTTGAGTGCTCCTGTCGTTGTGTTGAGGCGAACTACTGTAAATGCACATTGGGAATCTGTCGCTGAACGATTCGGTTGGTATATGTATTACCCTTGGACCGGTTCTTTAGCGGTACATATTCTCCGTGCACGATCTGAAAATATTATTACCGTAGAGCAATATGGTTGTGCGCTCAACTCTAATGAGAATGGTCGCTACGGGCTAATTGCAAATTTATTGACACAATTCGTTATTCAATTGTTGCGTGCTATGGAAAGCGGAGATCCCCGTGAAATTCCATCGAGTGTGGATTTTGAAAATATACGTGCTGTTGTGCAGGGTGTTTCCTATGTCACAGTTGATACACTGGATTTTTTGCTTTGGGGGGAGAAGTATTTCGGAGAAGTCTGTTCTTTGTTAGCGCCGCAGCATCTATTATTAAATACTAGTAAAAATCGATTATATGATGCGGTTAATGGTTTTAATGCGCCAGAACATACTAATCCATGGCTAGATAAAATACGTCAACAATTGATTGAAAAACTACATGTTATTAAACAAACCTATGTCAATTTCGGCACCATGTCTTTTGAAGTACGCCCATTTATTCTTATGGGAGGTCCGAAGTATGTCATATTTCAATTGGCTACACGTTTTATCCTAATGTCACGAATGGTTTATCAGGAGGATTGGCGCTTGATGAATCCTAACTTTATAGATGCAGTTGAATATTCGCCTGACTGGTTTATTTTCAGTTCTTTTGAAGAGGCATTGAAGCGTTATTTTGAATTGGAGCATTCTGTTGAAGAGTCTGAGCTTGATTCAGATGATCGTATCATATTTAAACTGTTTCAAAATCCACCATGGGATGCGTTAGCCGATGTAATGGAAACTGAGGATATCCAATCTTTTCTAAATGCGGTTTCCTATAGTGTCGAAATGGCAGAATTGCGACAGGTATTGAATTTAATTATTGGAAATACTAATTCTTCAGATGATGCTGAGCTTGACTTGTATCTACTTGAATCCACTCAACAGGGTTTTATTAATCCCAATTGGTATCGGCGGACATATTCTTCACGAACCCAGGGAATGGAGCGCAAAATACTTCAACAAAGTCCATTAGTTCATTACGTGATGCTGGGGGCGAACAAGGGATGGAGTTTGAGTCCATTTTTCGACGAATTTTTCTTTATCAATGCGTCTAAAGTTAAATCAAATTCAAGGATCAAGAAGGTAAGTTCATTATCTGATCGAATCGGTTTAGCTAGGTATTTATCAGGCGATTACGAACAAGAAATTTCACCCTTCTTTTCAGTTAACTTTTATTTGCTACAGTGTAAGAGAAATAATATTTTATTCGAAGGTTCCCCCATCATTCATTTTATAACGACTGGCATTAATTTAGGCTTGGCTCCCCACCCAGATTGGGATGAAGACATTTATTTGAATGAAAATCGTGATGTGAAGCTGTCAAGTCAAAGTCACAGCTATTACGGTTGGATTCATTGGTGTATGCATGGGCGATTTGAAAAACGTAAGAGTGGCTTTACAAAAAGGGTGGAATAACATGTTGCTGACAATTTTAATGGTTGTAGAACAATGCAATCAGCATAAAGAAGATAAATATAAGAAAGCCATTCAAAGTAGCTTGGCTAAGGTTGATATTTGGGAAGGAAATTATGAAATAGTTTCTGCTGTCATTTCAAATGATGCTTTGGACCAAGCAGTAGGGCAATTTTCTACATTAAACGCTATGTTGATTCACAATGGCTACCTTGAACAGTGTTCAGGTAAGTATATTTGGATTCTGCCTTATTCTATTTGTATGGAGGCTAAGTCAGACATCTTAGTTTCGATTTTTCATGCGCTATCAATGGGGGTATGTTCAGTTGGATTATATTCTTATTATGACAATTCTAATCAAAAAAAGGTTGAGTTAGTTAATTCTGCCTTGGAGTTGTTGCCTGTAACACAACAATTCGATGAATTTCGCTATATCGCGCTTAAAGATAGTTTGAACGAGTGTTTTGCTAAAGGTGCAGATTTTAATACGATGTTGGTTTATCTATCATCTAAAGCATCTAATCCTATTTCAGAGTTGTTTATAAAAATTCCATTTCAATTAGTTGCTCAAGATGGACTTGGAAGTAATGTCTTTCATTCGCTCAGTTATTCCTTTTTTTCTGACACCCGTCCTTGGCATCGCGATACATTGATTTTATCCAGATGTTTTTTCAATCATATAAGTCAGACTAGCAATAAATTATCCCCTGTTCAACGCGATATTTTAATACATCTTTTATTCTCTTGTTGTAGTGCTATGGTTACTTTATCGAGATTAATTTTCAGTGAAAATAGCTCTGGCTTAATTAAGAGTCAAGCGTATTCCTTTTTAAACAAGATTACTGCAGTTCTCGATAAACTTTCTGAGTTGCCATCTATAGAACGTGAATTGTCAACCCAAATTGAAAAGCTATCTTATTTTATTAACTATTGGCAAAAAGTAGCGAGTAAATCAACTACTATTGATAATACTGAGGTTAAAGAAAATATTTTTGATGGTGTGTTTTGGTTGGGAGAATGGGTTAAAAACGACCTTAATACGATTGGAGAAAAAATATTTCTTAATAAGGTGGGGAATGTTCGTACAGAAATTGAGAGATCTTTACTTAATCCATTATTGTAGGGATCAAATTGTTTTATTACTGGGTTTGATGTTGCGTAGCTTAGTGTTGGTAATTAGATGTTTTGCCATAACAATTTCCATTTTTACATTAAGTGCAGTAACTCTTTGGCAGCATTAGATTGTTACTGAATTTTATTGGACACTAACAGACATAAAAAAACCGTAAGCTACAAGGCTTAGCGTTTTTTTTATGCCCAACGAGAGTAGTAAAATTCAGCTAAATCCAATCCTAATTGTTAATTTTACCTAACGATAAATAGGCTTTCCACAAGCGTTTTTCGATTGCTTTGATATTTTCTAGTTGGGCCATGTTGTTTTAGCTTTATTTAGCGACTTTGAATAGGTTATCAATAGGCATAAAAAAACCCGCTAAGTCGGATATCTTAGCGGGTTTTTCTGGATTTTGTATGGTGCTCAGACCTCAATCGAATCGTAATTTAAATGATTGATTATAAAGATTTTTATCTTTATAGGTTTCTGAGTTACTGCTCAAGTTACTGTAGCGGATTAATACAGTGTTTTTCTTGGCAATCGTAACCATCCCGCCAACTGATAATACTATACTAATCATCCATGTAATAACTATTTAATAGAGGGTAAACGATATTAATTCAGCCTATCCATAGCATCCATCAATACCATTCTGACGAATGCCGATTCACTAAGATTCAGGCTTCTGGCAGTGGTATAAACGCTACGGGCAAACGTTGGTGAAAATCGATACGATCTCATGGTTTTAAGGTGTTGGTTGTTTTGTCTTTTCATAAAAATACTCCGGTATTACCGATGTATTTATCATTGTGGCCGCAACTACCACTAAAAACCGACAGCTTATGTTTGTCGGTTAAACCGACAAATAACCATTCATTGACGGAATTCATTAAAAACAGCCATTTCCATCAAAAAATGCCCCTTTTTTTTCACCCAATGATAAATACTAGTAAGTCCTAAAGCGACTCAATTAAAAAATCCAAGGAGGGATTATGCAGTTTATAAAATTGAAAGACGTATTAAAGCAAACCGGATTATCGCGTTCCCATCTCTATCATCTGATGTCGGTTAATCGCTTCCCAGCGCAAATCAAAATCAGCCATAAGGTCGTGGTTTGGTTAAATCAAGATATTGAGCAATGGATGCAGGAACGGATTGAAGAACATCGCACAATCACGATGTAAAAAAATGGGCTGATGGATGTCAGCCCAATTATAAAGCCAGAGCACAAGGACGGTGCGCTCACTTTCATGGTAATAGTATTTATCAAATATTAAACGGAATGTCGCCCAACAGTGCTCTTGCTAAAGTCATTTAACAGGAGTTAAAACAATGAAACACAACAAGGACGTTATAGAAAACAGTAATCAAAGCCCAATCATTTACTATGTTGATGGTCTTTGCGGCTCAGGTAAGACCTTTGGTCTAGGTCGTTATATCCAGCAATCGCGCTTACATCAAAAATTCATCATTACAACACCATCTAAAGCGTTAGCAGATCAAATCCATACGCAGCTTAATGGCCTAGGTATTAGTAATTGCCACAAGATTTATTCAAGCGATAACCGGTCATCGAATGTACCGGCACAAGTAATGGCAGCTATCAAAATTATCAATGGTTTTGGTCAAGGCGTAATAATCTGCACCCAGCAAGTTTTCCCTAATATTCACTTTATTGAAAACCGTGAGGAATGGGTGTTAGTGGTTGATGAAATTCCCAAGGTCGATCAATTTGATGCGCCAGCATTACCCTATAACCATGGATTAATTGCTCAATACATCAATATCACAGGAACGATTGGTACCGGTCTTTATGCCATTGAAGGCAATGATGGAATAGCAAGAATGGGTGGGAATGTTGATTCAATCAATGAAATCATTCGCCCCATTATTGAAGACATTTATTCCCAGCACTATCGCTGCTATACCGATAAAACTAATTGGGATCGATTAGTCGAACAGCATCAAGTCAGTGATGATACTGTTCATGATAAGGGTTATGGCAATGACTTCAACAAGCTGTTTTTCTTGCGATTATTACAACCATCGATTTACCAAGGCTTCGCTCAAGTCATTATGATGGGTGCCAATTTCCAGCACTCATTACTGTATCGCTACTGGTCAGATTATTGCGATGTTCTGTTTAAGCCATTTACACCGATTAAACAGCAATTGCGCTATAGCCAATACAGCAATGGCCAGCGATTAACCATTCGTTATTTGCAAGAAGCCGATTGGAGCAAATATACAGCGAGCAAAATGGTACAAGGAAAAACTCAGCTGGAATGGTTTGCTGAGAAAATTAGTGGTTTCATGGGAGATCAGCCGTTCATCTATCTGACCAACAACACCGATAGCACTGAGTTTGCCAATGGCATCAAGGCACCGGTCATTTCCCATGGCATTAATCAGTTTAGCCATATTCATCACATCTATTTTTCACCGGCATTAAACAATCAACCCAAACACACCGCGATGTTGATGGATTTAGGATTTGATGCCGTATTTATTAAACGCTCTATGTCCTATGAAATCGCTCATCAGGCGATTATGCGAACTTCACTGCGAAATCCCGCTATCGATACACCGGTGACCGCCGTTGTAGTTGATAAACTCACGGCTGAAGCCATTGCGAGATTATTTCCTGGATGCCAAATGGGGGCAATGGAGGGCGTGATCAAAAAAGTGATGGCATTAAGTGAAACCGAAAAGAAAGGCAAAACTCGATTAGCCAAACTCATTGAACTCAAGGCCTTAAATTCCGTTGTCACTCATACCGCAAGTGCTGCCATTCATCACGAAACAGATGAAATGATGTCTGAGGAAAAATTGTCCACCCATTTCTCTTATATAGAATTTAGTGGACAAAATCTCCCAAAACCAGCTGATTTCTTGGATGTTTCATTGGGTGTGTCATTTCTGAGCTCGATTTATAACAAGTCATTGGCACAGATCGATAGTACGCCAATGGAATTCGTCAAAACCATGCAATCAATTCATACCAATCACATCATTAGAACCAAAGACGAAAGTATTTTGTTTAATGGCGTGACCTATAAAACCGAACAATCGCGAGCACTTGATAATGTTGAGTTGGCATCGCTAGTCGTGGTTGATATTGATGACGGCGATTTATCACCGGAAGAATTTCACCGGATTTTTACCCAAGAGCATAAGCACAGCTTTTTTATGTGCAATTCCTTCAGTCGAAGTGCCGAAAAGCCCAATAATTACCGCGCTATATTTTTCATTAACCAAGTTGTCAATGACGAGATTTATCGAGATGTCCAAGCTTATCTGCAACGGATTATTCACCAGTATGGCTACATCACTTGTTGGCCAAAAGATCGCGTAATACAGCTAGCGAAAAATCCCAAAGCCCAATTTTCAGGCATTGATTTATCCAAAACTCACACGGCTAGTTTTTTCTATATTCCATGTAAGGTTCAAGATCGATTGGAATGGTCGTTCTTTTGGCGGGGAAACCTGAAAGATGCTGCTCAGCTGAAACGCTACGCGATTGACGTTGAAAAAGTCATTCAATATGCGCCAGCAACCACTGAGTTAGCGAAGTTGGTTTATGAATCACCCGTCAAAGTGGGCTGGGATAATCCAAATGACCCAAGGTACACACGCGAAGCCATTAAAGCCTATATCAAGCAAGGCAACTTCAAACATTTAGGTAGTCATCAAATCTATGGGCATATGGCTGCTGCCATGAACGAGGCCGGATTTACTGAGGCCGATTTTATAGAGCTGACGCCTCACATTAGCCAGTCTAAAACAGCAAAAGATGCGAGTAAGGTATGGCGTAGTTGGCAGAAATACCAACGCATTAAACGAGGCACTCTGTACCATTTATTAGGCATTAAAAAAGCGGGTTAATACTGCTATAGGGGATACGGTTTGCCTTGTTTAATTAGGGATATCCCGTATTCCCATAGCCAAGGGATAAATACGATAAGGAGTAAGACACGATGAAAATAAAGGAAATATTGAGCGACAATCAGTTGTATGAAATGTGGTTATTGATGGCCGATGCAATGTGGGAAACCTTGGTTGATAACTATTCAGCTAATGATGTGTATGAAGGCTATCCGGTCAGAAGACGGATGGCTGCAAGACCAATTAGACGAGCCCCAATCCAACGACCACCGAGAAATTTAATAAGAAAACCCGTTACAGCGCCAGCCAAGCCAGTAAAAAAACCAATGGTATCGAAGAGCCAAACGACAGGGCTAAATCCTAAGATAGATCCTATGAATGGGCCTAACTTTAAGCTGGATGATAGAAATATTATGCCGCCAGGACAGACCTGAGCCGTAAAATTTACGGAACGGATAGATTGAATAATGGGCAAAAGATCCAGCTTTTAAGAATCAGTGAGTCGCTAGTTTTCGCGAAAGATTTTTAGGCGTCCTTGCCTAAAAATCAGGCGAAAACAAACGCGACCGCCAATGCCTGCGGCGGCCCCGATTCGTCCTCGTCACCTCGTTCAGCCCCAGCAAGGGGGCTGAACGTAGGCT
>CAMCSF010000007.1 GCA_945877625.1 Methylomonas koyamae
TAACCGGCAGCCAAGGCTTTAAAGTGCGGGTGCAAGCGGCGTTGGAAGATGTGTCGGTGGTCGAATGCGATGATGCTTTATTGTTCGCTCGCGCTTGTTACCACTTGGGCAATCGTCATGTCGCTTTGCAGATTCTGCCCAATCAATTGCGCTATCTCAGTGATCATGTGCTGGATCAAATGCTGGTTGGTTTAGGCTTGACGGTCAATCATCAACAATTAGCCTTTGAACCGGAAGCCGGCGCTTATCACGGTCATGGCCACTGATTTAGCCTTATTAAGACTGTTGCAATTGGTCAGCCCCGGCTTACCAATTGGTATGTACAGCTATTCGCAGGGCTTGGAACGGGCAGTCGATGATGGTTGGATTCGTGATGTTGATGACTGCGAAGCCTGGCTACATGGCGTGTTAAATCAAGCCTTAGGATTAACCGACGCCCCGATTCTGGCGCGTTTGTACGATGCTTGGGCCGCACACGATTTAAGCCAAGTCGAATACTGGAGCCAATACCTAATCGCTTGCCGCGAAACCGCAGAATTGCGTAGTGAAGATAGACAAACCGGACAAGCGTTGGCACGGTTGCTGATTAAATTGGAAATGCCCGACGCGCAAGTTTGGTTACGTCATAGTGACGCGACCTTAGCGACTTTATTCAGCTTGGCGGCGGTCAATTGGCAAATCAATAAATCGGCTGCCTTGAGTGGTTATTTATGGGGTTGGTTAGAAAACCAAGTGTTATGCGCGGTGAAACTGGTGCCCTTAGGCCAAGTCGCCGGCCAACAATTACTCAGCGCCCTCGCCCAGCAAATCCCCGCTTTGGTTGAACAAGCCTTGCAATTAACTGATCAACAAATTGGCGGCAGCGCGTTTGGTTTGGCTTTAGCCAGCAGCCGCCATGAAATGCAATATTCACGATTATTTCGCTCTTAACTGGGTGTACAGAAGCTACCGTCTGCCGCGCCAAGCGGCGGTCGGGTGGGCTTTCTTTTGGTTACTTTTCTTTGCCCAAACAAAGAAAAGTAACTCGCCTGTCGGTGCGAGAACCGACATTAAAATGGCCTCGCAACGCGAAACTTTCTAAAAACTAAAATCACTGTCAACGCTTGGTAGCGTTGTATAACATCAGAGAGTAACAACAATGACTAAAAAACCTGTCCTGAGAGTCGGTATCGGCGGCCCCGTCGGTTCTGGAAAAACTGCCTTGGTTGATGCTTTATGCAAAAAAATGCGCGATCAATATCAGCTTGGCGTGGTTACCAACGATATTTACACCCGCGAAGATCAACAATTTTTAATTCGCAGCCAAGCTTTGGCCGAAGACAGAATTTTGGGCGTCGAAACCGGTGGCTGTCCGCATACCGCAATCCGCGAAGATGCGTCGATGAATTTGGCGGCGGTCGATGAACTCTGCGAACGCTGGCCGGATTTGGATTTTATTATGGTGGAAAGCGGTGGCGATAACCTCAGCGCTACCTTTAGCCCTGAACTAGCCGATTTAACCATTTATGTAATCGATGTTTCAGCCGGTGACAAAATCCCACGCAAAGGTGGCCCGGGGATTACCCGCTCTGATTTATTGGTGATTAATAAAATCGATTTAGCGCCTTATGTCGGTGCTTCGCTGGAAGTGATGGATAGGGATGCCAAGAAAATGCGCGGTGAGCGGCCGTTTGTGTTTACCAACATCAAAACTGGCCATGGTTTGGAGGCGGTGGCGAATTTTATTGTTGAGCAAGGGATGTTGGATCAATAAATCGGTGTTATTTCACCGAGATTTAATATTGATGCAAATCCTGAAAATCAGCCAAGGTATCAATATCTAATTCTGCTTCTGGCAACGAGATTCTGATTAAGTCGGTTTGATGTTTGATCAACACCGACTTGGCACCTTTGTCACCTTCTAGCATCAATAACCGATCAAAATAACGGGCTGGAAAAATAGCCGGAACACCGATTGATTGGTGATATTGGCTGGCGGTGATCTGTTCCGGTGTGGCTTGCCAAGCACTGACTAAGCTTTGTAACTGAACATCGGTAATCAAAGGCTGATCGCATAACATCAACATCACGGCGGTCGCTGAATTTGGCAAAGCCCGAATCGCCGCTCGAATTGATGACGCCATACCGGTTTGCCAGTCGGGATTCACAATCACTGTCGCGCCCGCCAAATTAATCGTCGATTGAATTAATTCCGCCTCGGCACCCAACACCACTAAAACCCTATCCTCAAAAACCACGCTGGCATTGATCAAAGCATGTTCCAGCAAAGTGCGGTTTTGCCATTCTAATAACTGTTTGGGTTGGCCCATCCGAGCCGATTTTCCGGCGGCTAGAATCACCGCATAGACTTGATCAATGGCGAGTTTGGTTTGATTTGACATGCTTGACTCTAGCAATGGGTTAATTAATGCGCCTAAGCCAGCACATTCTAACCAGCACGGTTTCAACAAACAATTTCCTATCACCTAACCAATTAAACACCCCCGTATATCTTGATTGGAAAACGGTTTAGCTAAAAAGCCGCAAATAATTCCTTCTTCAATCGCCTGCCGAATCACTGGATCATCGGAATAATGGTAACCCGACACCAAAAACACCCTCGGCCTAACGCCTTCTAAACGACTCGCAAAACGCGCCACATCTAAGCCGTCCATATCCGGCAATTTGGCATCTAAAAACACAATCGAAAAATCACCCCGCGCTAATTTAAAACAGGCATCTTCACCGCTGTAGGTAGTGATGATGTTGAAGTTTTCAGATTGCAAAATATGCTCAATCGCCCAGCACATATCTGGTTCGTCATCGACGATTAAAATTGAAGTGGTCATCAGCTTACTGCAACGGCAAAGTGACAATAATCGTCGCGCCTTCACCATGTCGGCTTTCGGCCTGAATCGAGCCCAGATGCTGCTGAATAATGCTGTAGCAAATTGACAAACCAAGACCTGTGCCCTGCCCGACTGGCGACGAGGTATGAAAGGGGTCAAAAATCTTATCCAGCTCACCGGCCGGAATCCCAACCCCGGTATCAGAAATACTGACAATTACCCTATCCTCAAAAGTGTCGGTGACTATCGTCAACAAACCACCGTCCGGCATCGCGTTGATGGCGTTTAAAAAGATATTCATAAACACCTGCTGCAACAAACCCGACACCCCCGGCACTAAAATCGGCTCTTGATGACTAGGCAAAACAATCTGCACTTTCTGGACTTTGGCCTGATTAGCGATTAACTCGGTGGTTTCTTTCAGCACCGCCATCAAGTCGACTTCGACCATTTCGGTATCGAGTGAGGAACGGGCAAAGCGCAGTAAATTTTCAATAATCGCAGAAGCTTTTTGAATATTGGTTTGGATTTTGTTGGAACATTCGCGATGAAACTCTGCGCCAATATCATCTTGCAGCAAAAACTGCGCTGCCGCCGAACAAACCGCCAAAGGATTGCGGATTTCGTGAGCAATCCCACCGGCCATCACCCCCAATGCACTGAGTTTATGCGACTGCCGCAACTGCAATTCCAACTTACGCCGCTCAGCCAAATCCCGCCCGACAATCACCGTCCCCACCGTCAAACCATAATCATCTTTCATCGGCGAAAACACCCAAGAAATCAGAATACTGCCGCCATTATTCGGCGCTAATAAATGAAATTCAGTGGTATGCGATTCATTGCTGGCCTTCATCCGCATAAAAATCATCCGCACTGTTTGCTGCTGATTTAGATCGCAAAAATCATAAAAATGTCGGCCATGCACTTCTTGCGAACTCAAGCCGGACAATTTCTCAGCCGCCGAATTCCAAGTCAAAATCCGACCATCAATATCGGTAGAAAGCACAATATCACTGGCACTTTCTACCACCGACGCCAAATGTCGCTCAACCCGCCGCACTTCTTCAGAAAGCCGCACCTGCTCGGTAACATCTTCCATCAACAACATAATTTGATTAGTGGGAATCGGCAAAATCGAATAGTAATAAATCCGAATCGGCACCCCCGGCGCTCGATAAGTCATTTTTTGGCCGTTGATCGGCTGTCGATTGCGGAACACGTTACGAATTCGATCTTCAATGCCGGTGTTTTCTAAAATCACCGGTGGAAACACATCCGATAAAGCTCGCCCAACAGTATCGGCCTTGCTACGTTGGCTTTTTAGTAGGAAATTGCGATTGACTGATACGACGTGGAGTTTGTCATCGACCATTAACACTGAAGAGGGAATGGCGTCTAACAACATGTCGTATAACAACTCGAAATGATCGGTGCTGGGTTTTTTTAGCAATTTATTGGTCATAGTTATGATGTTAGAGAGCAATTAATTTGTAGGGTGTTTTCGCCGTCAGGCAAAACACCGAGCTTCAAAGCTTTGGCGGATTGCCTGACGGCGAATCCACCCTACCAACTTTCAATAACATTACCCCCGTTATTCCTGTTAGCTTCGTCATTCCAGCGAAGGCGGGAACCAATCCACACACCTAACAACATCAGCTAATTAACAAAGCTATAAACCGGCCAAGGCCCACTAACAACGCCCTGGTTATCAATATCCGCCAACATCTGCTGAAACAACATTAACTGTTGCCGAGGCACTAGATAACTCAGCAAATAACTCTGATAGCCATTAAACACATCAACCACCAAATTCTGCTGTCGATACAAACCCGCTAACGCCTTATTGATCTCGCAAACCTGCCGCTCAATAAATGCCGGCACAGCATAAGCCTGTTTCCTCGCTTGCAAATACGCCAAACCACTCTGCGCGGAACAATCCGCTGGCCTCAACTCAGTTAACAATCGCACCCCCATCTCGTCACAATCTGCCAACTCAAGCAACAAAGCCTGATAATCAGTTTGATGCGCCCGCAAATATTCGATAACAGCCGCCTCATCGACCAAAACACTGCCATAACGAATCGGGATTAAAGTGGTTTGCTGATGCCATTGCTGAATTTGCTGGCCATAAGCCAAAACCTCGACACTATCCCGACTAATACTGTGATTAACCGTCTTAACCAGCGCCGCTAAACCCGCCGCTTTAATCACAGCAAACTCAGGCGCTATCTCACCCAGCGCTTGCTCGGCAATCACCCCATAAACTAACAACATCAATTCACAAAACTGTAAGCAGCCCAAGGGCCGGTGAGGCGAAACTGAAAGCCATAAGGCTGATAATGCTGGCTAAGTAAAGCAATCTGTAACTCAAACGCTGGCAAATGCTCTTGCGCCAGCAAAAACGCCCAATTCAACACTTTGTCATCGCCCAGTTTTCGCTGCCTTGCATCACGCGCCAACCGCATTAAGATTTGCCACTGCGCGGCCAAACACTCGGCTAACCAGTCATTTAATTGCCCCAGCAAATGACGGCGGAGTTTCTGTTCTTCTAAATGCCGCCTGCCCAGCGTTTCCGGTAAGCTGAATCGGCCATTGGCCAAACCTTCTGCTAATAAAACCTCAACCGCTTGCTGCCTGTCCAAACTAGCTTCCAGCGCCCATTCCTGACAACCAGCAATTTGCTCAAGCTTGCTTAACACCTGTTCGGCACGTTGCGACATGGTCTGTTGCAAGGCTGCAAAACTGGAAAACAAGGTGCCAAACGGCAAAGGATAAACAGCGCCTTGTTGACTAAATTTTTCAATCACCCAACCATGCCGACAAACCCTTGGCGTCAACCATTCGACGTTTTGCAAATTCAGCTCGCCTAACTCGCCCGTAAACTCAGCGACATCAACCAAACTAATCATCGCAGCAAGCCCTGCGTACTGATAAATCATCACCGCTTCGCTGGATAAGCTCGAATCCGACAAGGTAAAGCCATACAAATAAATCGCTTGCTCGGCTTTGAGCATCATTGGTAATACTCGTCGGCAAACATGTCGGTAATCACTCGATCAAAATCGGCTTGCTCGACCAATACGGTTTGCGCTTGCGGCAAAGCACTATCCTCGCTTTGCTGCACAGCTCGCCGCAGCGCCATCAAAGCCGCTCGATTACAAACCGCGGCTAATTCGGCACCACTGGCTTGGGCGCAACGAAGGGCGATAGCTTCAACATCAATCGCTGCTGCCAAAGGCTTATTGCGTAAATGCACCGCTAAAATCTGCTGTTTAGCCGCTTCATCCGGTAAGCCCAATTCGATAATGTCATCGAAACGTCCTGGGCGCAGCATGGCGGGATCAATCAAATCCACTCGATTGGTCGCGCCTAATACAAACACCCCTTTCAGCTCTTCAAGGCCATCCATTTCTGACAAAAACTGGCTCAACACCCGTTCGGCAACGTGAGAATCGGTAGACCCCTCGCCACGCGAAGGCACCACCGAATCGACTTCATCCAAGAAAATAATGCACGGTGAGGCTTGGCGGGCTTTATGAAACAACTCGCGCACCCCTTGTTCGGAATCACCGACATAACGCGACATTAAAGCTGGGCCTTTAACCGAAATCACATTAACGCCACTTTCATTGGCCACCGCTTTCGCAATCAAGGTTTTACCAACCCCCGGCGGCCCAACCAATAACAAACCTTTGGGCGGCTTAACCCCCGCTTGTTGATACAACTCAGGATATTTAATCGGCCATTGCACCGACTCAATCAATCGTTGACGAATGCTGTCCATGCCGCCGACATCCTCCCAACGCACATCAGGAATATCGACAAATAATTCACGAATCGCTGAAGGCGACACTTCGCACAAGGCGGCGCGAAAATCATCCAGCGTCACGGTTAATTCGGCCAAACGCTGATAAGGCAAATCGGCGCTATTGAAATCAATTTCCGGTAATAAACGCCGCAGAGCGCTCAT
This sequence comes from Methylomonas koyamae, assembly GCA_945877625.1. Lineage (GTDB taxonomy): Bacteria > Pseudomonadota > Gammaproteobacteria > Methylococcales > Methylomonadaceae > Methylomonas > Methylomonas koyamae_C. Next base: position 6,802 of record CAMCSF010000007.1, read on the forward strand.
CGCCGCTTCACGACACAAAGCTTCTAAATCGGCACCGACAAAACCGTGCGTCACATCGGCCAGCAAATTCAAATCGACATCGGCATTCAACGGCATACCGGTGCTGTGAATTTCGATAATTTCACGGCGGCCTTCGCGGTCGGGAATCGGGATATTAATTTCGCGATCAAATCGCCCTGGCCGCCGCAAAGCCGGATCAATCGCATTCGGCAAATTAGTCGCAGCAATCACGATCACTTTGCCACGCCCTTTCAAGCCATCCATCAAAGCCAATAATTGCGCCACAACCCGCTTTTCGACATCGCCCACCACTTTGTCGCGGTGCGGGGCTATCGAATCAATTTCATCGAGAAAAATAATGCTCGGGCCTTTGCGCCCTGCTTCGTCAAAGATTTTGCGTAAATGCGCTTCGCTTTCGCCGTAGAACTTATGGACGATTTCTGGACCGCTGATGCTAAAAAATTGGGCGTCGGTTTCTTGGGCGATGATGCGAGCGATCAAGGTTTTTCCGCAACCGGGTGGGCCGCTAAGCAACACGCCTTTCGGGGCATCAATCCCCAATCGATCAAAGACTTCGGGATAGCGCAACGGCAGTTCTATCATTTCCCGAATTCGCCGCACTTGGCCTTTTAAGCCACCAACATTTTCATAGGAAAGCCGTTGCTGGCTGTGTTCGGCTTTTTTGCTATCAACTGGGGTACCAATCACCAAAGTGGTGGTGGGATTGATTAAAACCGGCGCGTTGGGCTGAGTGCTCTCGACTTTAAAATCTGCCGAGCGACTGCCAAATAAATGCGCCCGCACCAAATCACCTTGCTGAACCGCCAAGCCATCCAGCAAGCTGCCGATGTAATCCAAATCGCGGGGATTGGGAGTGATGGAAATCGGCATCAGCGTCACCCGGGTTGCCGGTTTGCAGAGCATGGCTTCAATGCTGACTTTTTCATCCAGATTTAAGCTGGCATTGCGGCGGCTTAAACCATCCAGTTGCACGATAGCTTTGCCGCGCAAATCAGGATAAGTTGGCATTAACTTGGCAACACAGCTGCCCTTTTTGCCGCTTAGTTTTAAGGTGTCACCAATCGCCAAACCCAATTTAGCCATATCAGCCGGATCAAGCCGCGCATAGCCTCGGCCAATGTCTTTCGGCAAGGCTTCAATCACTTTTAGCGTTAATGCCTCAGCCATATCCACCTCAGTTTGCAAATTTGATTTCTAAAATACCGTTACGGCAAGATCGGCTGATTTGCTGGCTTTGATAAGCACGCGGCAAGACGATTTCTTTATGATATTTCTTGCTGCCTTTTTCGGCGTGCAGGGTTAGTACATCACCGTCTAAGGCTAAATGAATGTCTTCATCAGCGACGCCGGGCATTTCAGCTAACACCAATAAATGCTGTGCGTCATCAATCACATCAATCAACGGCTCAGCGACTTCTTGAACCGTAGTTTCACCGGTGATTTGATCGTGATGGAGATTGCCAAACGGCTCGATTTTCGGCTCATCGTTTTCGTTAATACCCATTTTTACCGAAAAACCATAAACCGCTTTGGCGTCTTTACCACCACCCTTATCAACATCAAACACCCCGCTACGCTTGAGTTGCTCGCCAGTTTGCGCCAACTCATTTAATCTGCCGACCAAATCCCCCAAGCCACGCAAAATGCCCTCGACATTGCCAGTTACTTTGTCATTTTTATTAGCCATGATTTTTGCCTCGGTGTTTGTGAGTTTTTATCGGTGCAATATTGCTAGGGGGCATTCCATGTACCCTACGCCTACCATTAAGGCTCTAGCCAACCCTAATCACTAAACCGCTTAATCTTGGTCAGCAAAGTTTTGTAATCAATCTGCAAACGGCGTGCGGTTTCGGCTTTATTGCCTTCGGTTTGTTTCAGCATGTTTGAAATAATCACCCGATCTAAATAATCAGTATTTAACTGCTTAATTTCCTTTAACGACTTGCCTTGCAGATTCAGCGGTTCTAAAAAATCCAGATAATCATTGGCCGTGTTTGGAGTCACTGTTTCTAGCGACGTCGGGTCAGGACTATGTAAATTTAGCTCTCGCAAACCGATTTCAGTTTCAGCCATTAATGCCGCTCGCCGAATCACCGCCCGTAGTTCACGGACATTGCCCGGCCATTGATAATGGGTCAGCAGCTCAATCGCGACCGATGCAAATTTCAAAGGCGGCTTGCCTAATTCGACACAGACATCGTTCATAAAACGCTTAGCTAAAAACAAAATATCGTCTGGCCGCTGCCGCAAGGGCGAAATGCGCAACACAAATTCATTGAGTCGGTAATACAAGTCTTCGCGGAAACTGCCATTGACCACCGCATCCAGCAGATTCTCATTACTGGCCGCAACCACCCGAACATTGACCGGAATCGGCTTATTGCCGCCAACCCGATAAATCACCCGTTCTTGTAACACTCGCAATAATTTCGACTGCGCTGGCAACGGCATATTGGCGATTTCATCGAGAAACAAAGTGCCACCTTCTGCGGCTTCAAACTTACCGGTGCGTTGCTGGTCTGCGCCGGTATAAGAGCCTTTTTCGTGACCAAATAATTCGTTTTCAATCAAAGTATCGGGAATCGCTCCGCAATCGAGCGGGATAAAAACCGCATCGGCTCGCTTGCTGGCTAAATGCAGATTGTTGGCAATCAACTCTTTACCTGTACCAGTTTCGCCTTGAATAATCACCGAAAAATCGGTTTGCGCGACACAGAGAATATTTTGGGTTAAGGCCTGAATATCGGCACTATTGCCCATCGCATTGGCGATTCGCAATTGGGTTGCTTGGCTGGCTTGATCACTCAGATCAACACCGCCACGAGTCTGCACGGCTCGATTGACTAGCTCCAAAACCCGTGAATTTTCAAACGGTTTGGCGATGTAATCCCAAGCCCCCGCTTTCATAGCACACACGGCGCCTAAAATGCCGCCATTGCCGGTAATCACAATCACCGGTAACTGCGGATAGTGAGCATGGGCATAGGCCAAAACGTCCATGCCACTCGCGCCGGGAATAATGTTATCGAGCAATAACACGCTCGGCTCTCGCTGCGCCAATAAGCTCAGTGCGCTATTACCATCGTAAGTTTGCTGGGTTTGATAACCTGCTTGTTGCAATAAATGTGACAACAAATCACAAATATCCTGATTATCATCGACCACTAACACATAGCCACGATGTTTATCTTTCACAACTCAACCACCCTGTTTTACTTGTCAGCATCCGTGGAAATTAGGAAGTCAGTTTATTAAGCAGGGTTGATGGTGTCTGTTCGTAGGCAAACATTAATCGCGTGCGCTGAGCGAAGCCGAAGCGTAGGCCGGAATAAGCGCAGCGTTTCCGGCGAAAGCTTGCATGGTTGCCGATAAGCTATCCGCGCGAGACGCTGCGCTTATTAGCGCCTACGCCCCAAGCTTCATTGAGTCGCCGTCGGCTTTCCCAAGGGCTGAATCAATAAAATATCCTCAGCTAATTTGGCTTCGATGTTATGGGTCATGCCTAAAAACAACACCGCCATTTCATCTTCGAGCAAGGTTTCATTAATCCGAGTCGCAATAAAGTTATCGCGTTGTTCCAACAAAGCTTGAGCCTTTTCTAAACTGGCTGGTTTTTCAACTTTGGCTTTCAGTAAATCGCCCATTAACTGCCGTTCTTCCAACAACAATCCCACCGATTCGGTGCCGACTAAAGTCGCACCTTTGGCTTGCAATTTTTGTAACAACTGAAAGTTTTGACTACCACAGGCGGCCACATTTTCGACAATCCGATCCACATTGTCGCAAACCGGCAAGCCATCTTGATAGAGCTTTAGCTGTTGATAATTAAGATTAAAACTATCCAGCGTGGTTTCTATCATGCGCCAAAACTGCTCCACCGCTTCGTAATATTGCTTACTTTGAATTTCAGTTCGGGTATTGGCAACAGCATCGGCAAACGAGCCTAAATCTTGAGGACAATGAATAATCGGGAAATGTATCAATGCTCGCATCAAACGATCCTAGTAATGGCTAAAGTAGCGGATTTAATTGCGCTTCCAAGCGTTGTAAGCGTTGCTCTAAATCTAAATCCGCGTTGGGCAACGCCGCTCTAGCTCGGGAATCAAAGGCCGGATTACCGCTCCACCAATCCAAGCCCATTTCCACCGCTTTATCGACCGAACAAATCAATAAACGGATTTCCAAGGTTAATAGCTCGACTTCGACCAGTCGGATGCGAATATCGCCGCTGATCACAACCCCTTTATCCAACAAGCGTTCCAGTAAATCGGCAACGGTGGTTGAATCGGTTGAATTGGTTATTTTTGTGTTGCTGCTCATCGCGGTATTCCTTAAAAAATGAGTCGAGCTAAGCGACTAAACTTGATCGGCTTTCCAATCAAGATTGGCCTCGTCCAATCGCTCGAATATCGCCTGCGCTAATCGATATAAGCCTTGATGTTCGTAGCTGTAAGCAATGTTCAATAAGGCCGATTGCGCGACACCGGCTTGTTCGCTATCACGGTACTCGCTGAGGATTTTCAGATAGCTAAATTCGGCTTGGCGAACATCGTTTTGTCGCGCTTGCGCATCGGCCATTCTTAATAAAAACGCGGCAGTGCAAGAATCTAATTGGTTGCTGGTCATCGTCATGGCGGTTTCCTTACAGTAATCGACCCAAAGGGCCTAAATTCAAATTTAAGTCTTCATCTTTCAGCTCAAACACCTCTCGCAAGCGTTGCAATTCTTCCGCTTGCTGCATTAAGGTTAAGCCTAAGCGTTCTATTTCTTCATCGCTCAAAGTGCCGGAATCCATACGTTTAATGGCTTGCCGCTCCAGTAATTCATGTAACAACTTGACCAAGGTTAAAACCAATTGCGCCAAGCCATTGCGCACCTTTTCACCATCAATTTCTAAGCGATTCAGCGAGTTGGCGGGTTGGGTCATGGCTTAGTCCTTATTGGGTAAATTTTGGCCGGTGGTTACCGAAGTCAGCACCGCTTGTAGGCTTAGATAAATCAAATCGATATTGGCGACTGAAATCGTCACATCAGCTACGACAACAGCACCTTTGTTCAAGATTCGGTCTAAGGCTTCGCATAATGAAACTTGTTGGTCTTGAGCTTGGTTCAACATCGACGCTCTCCTGAGTATTTTGTAAAGCCATATAGGATGCGCTGTCGCTTAGCACATCCTATTTCTGACTAAGAAACATCGCTTCACCTAAAGCCGTCAGCATCGAGATACCGGCTGGATCGGTTTGCCGAAAAATCTTGATTTGCGGCAATTCGGTAAACAAGCCCAGCCCTGTTTTCAAGGCTAATGCCTCTCTCGCTACCCGAGCTTGGCAAAATCGGCATTGATTCACCGCTGTCAGTTGATTGATCAATAAGGCATGGCAATCAATCCCTAAATTCTGCAAGCTATCCAGCATTTCAATAGTTTTCTCGACCGCTAATTCGGTCGCTATCGTCACCGCATACAATCGCGTTTGCTGCGGATTTTGTAACAAACTGTGCAGCTTTTTTAAGCCGCGCGACAGAGCCACCAAACGCGCCGATAAATTGGGCAATCGCAGCACTTGCCGATATTTCAGTAACAACGCAAAAAACAGCCTTAACCAATCGCGGATTAACGCCGGCATTTCCAACAACCGTAATAAATGCCCGCTCGGCGCGGCATCCACGATAATCATGTCATAACGGCCTTGATCGATATGTTCGATGATTAACGTAAGAGCAATAATTTCATCTAAACCCGGCGGCGCTAAATCCAGTAAATGTTCCATCACCTCGCGATCAAAGCTAATGTCTATCTGCGGCAGGGCTTGTTGTAAAAACTCGGCCAGTTCTTGGCGAAAATTACGCCGCACACTGTCGAACTCGGCTTCGGCATTGACTTCTTGTCCATCCAAATCGCCCATCACCTGAGTGGGTAAAGCCTGTAGTTTGAGCTTTAAACAATCACTCAAAGAATGTGCGGGATCGGTTGAAAACAATAACAAGCGCAAATCAGGATATTGATGCTGTAATTGCAAAGCGGTGGCACAGGCCATAGTGGTTTTACCAACCCCGCCTTTGCCGGCAAAAATTAGTAAGCGTAAATCTTGGCTAGGCAATGGTTGAGGATTGATCACCTGTGAACTCAAGCGTTGATGACCGGTTTTAATTGTCAGTTTTGACATTGAAAGTCGCTGGGCTTGCTGCCAAAAATCAAGCAATAACTCACCACGCGGCTCGGCTACCAGCAAAGGCAAACTCCAGAAACTTAGGCTTGGGATTCGTTTCAGCGCCTCTTGCAAGGCGATGATTTGCCGATTGCGTTCGGCAATACAGGCTTCACAGTGGTTTTCAGCTTGCAAGGGATTGACCACGATTTCAGCAACCGCAATCTGCAGGGTCTGCAAGGCTTTCAGCAAATCCAGACTCTCCTCAACGCTCATCCGCTCGGCCTGCATCACCAACACAAATCGACAACGCTGTTTATCGGTGATGACTTGTTGCATGGCTTGCAGTTGTTGATTCATGTCCAGCAAAAACTGGTCTAAATGATCCCGCTGATGGTTGCCAGCAAACCGACGTCGCATATAACGATGTTTTGCCAGCAAGGTGTCTAAAGCGCTTAACCATCGATGTATCAAGGTCGGCATTTCCAACAACCGCAAGGTATGACCGGTCGGTGCGGTATCGACAATAATCCGCTGGTATTGGTCTTGCTGTAGCCAGTCGGCTAACTCGAAATAGGCGGCTAATTCATCCATGCCCGGCATCGCCGCATCCATTAAACCGTGAATATCTTCGGCATCGAGGAACGTGCCGCGATTGGCGATTTCTTGCAGTAAAGCATCGTATTTGGCTTTGAAATCATGCAAGCTGGCGGCAGCATCTAATTCACGAACGAGCAGATTTTCTGGCAGTGCTAAATCCGCCAAAATATGCCGTAGCGAATGGGCTGGGTCGGTGGAAACCAACAAAAACCGCTGTTGTGGCTGTTGTCGCGCCAGTTTTAAAGCCGCTGTTAGCGCGCAAGTGCTTTTGCCTACTCCGCCTTTGCCACCAAAAAATACTAATTTCAGCGCTGAGGCTTGTAAAAAATCCGGTTGGTTAGCCCTGTTCATTACTCGTCACCAATCATGGCATCGTCTTCATCCAAGGCATCTAAACGGTCGAGTAAAAGGCTTTCTTGTTGGTCAAATTCCTGTTCGCTGATTTGGCCGGTTTCTAGCTGCATATACAATTCGGTCAAGCTGTCTCGAATCCGGTCGGCTTCACCGCTTAATTCTTCTTCGGCTAATTCATGGACTTTGCGAAAAATCCAGTTGATGCCTTTAACCGGCGCAAATAGCAAGTCATCGACTAACAACATCGCGCCAGCTCAATCAACATCAACGGTTTTGCTTTTGGTCTTTGCGCTCGGTGCGTGTAAATCGAGGGTGATGAAATTATGCGGTGCCCAAGGGCCGGTGTAGTCAAACACATAGCTGTTATCGAAGGCTTTCGAGGCTTCAAACACGCCTTTGGCGAAGTCTTCCAAGCTGTCACGTTCGACTAAACAAGCTAGATTCATTACGTCTTTTTCTTTTTTGACGGGGTTCTCGATGATGTCCTCGCAATAATCGGCCATGATTTCTTTGACCGTATCGGTAGCTTGTTTGCGGTCTGCGCTACGCAAGGATTCATAGAGATTGCCTAATTGAATTTTCTCTTCGCGTCGGGCATTACTGGGGTTGTATTTATCCCAAATCGCATCACGGGCTTCGCTTAATACCGAATGCTGTTCGACAAAATATTCATAAATATTGGCCACATCCCAAGCCACGCGCAGCCCCATTTCAACGCGACCATTGAGCCGTTCAAAATGCTCGTTGATACTTTTTTTATTCGCCGCTAACAGTTTTTGCACCGCTTCAGCATTGCGCGCCAGCACGCCAAACCGCATTGGTAATACCGTGCCTTCTGTCGTCAAAGCATGAAGCACCGCTTGATGGGCGCTGATGTTGCGCCGCTCCGGTCGTAAACGGGTACTTAAAGTATCGCTAACCACCGCTCTTAAACCGTTTTGGTCTATTGCGTAAATCGGCGCAGCTTCTAAGCCGCGCACCGAGTATTTTGGGGCGCTATCATCAGCGGCACATAAGGCATAAAGCACTTTGCCGCGATGCTGTTTATTAGCAACGCTCACGATTAACTCCCTGTTGCTGTTGGATGGCGGTGATTCGATCTAAGCGTTTTTGCTGTTGCAGATGAAGCCGGCCAAGATCGGCCAAGCGTTGTGATTTGCCCGTCAAATGGCGAACAGCGCGAAAGCTTTTAATCATGGCTGAAGTACGAATCTGACTTAGCGTGTGGATTGCATTCATCGTCATCCCCTCAATATTTAATCCGTAAACCCAAGGCTTTTTTACTAGCAGCGGGCTGTTCTGGACTGGCATAAACCGCCGCTGCGCCAGCTAGTAGCCAATGCTTTTCCTGATCAATTTCCGCTATCCGGCTATTGATCGCCGCAATCCGCGCCGCGGCTGCTTCGCGTTCTTTGGCGCGTCGGCAACGCTCTAATTCCAATGCGCCGACTTGGAAATAATCGCGATGGGTTTGATGATCGCCTTTGACGCGACCGGAATGGGTTTTTATATCGGACAGAGTGCGGCGTGGACGGGTACTAATCATAGTGATGGCTCGACGATTTTGATTTTGCTGGCCGCTTTGACAGACGCCAGCGGTTTCAATGGCGGGCAGATGTTACGAATCACTTCATCGACCATTTCATGAAAAACCGATTGCCCTGCCCGCTGGATTTTGGCGGTTTCCATACTTAAAACGTCGTAACAAATCGCGTGGAATAATTTATCGCCATACCGCGGTTTCAAGCCTTGCAGACTTAGAATCCGCGCAATCGCAATCCCCGCTCTTAAACCGTGTTTGGTTTGATGTTCGTTACCGCGCAAGGCTCTGACAATATCGACAATAAACGCCGATTCGCTGACATCGAGTTCTGAACGGGCATGAAGAATTTGCAGCTCGGTATCACGATCCGCTAAACCCACATTGATAGTAATCATCCTATCCATTAAGGCATCTTGGGTTTTGTGAGTGCCGGCGTATTCTTCTGGGTTAGAGGTGAAAATCGCCCGAAAACCGGGATGAACATCCATATAACCTTCACCAGCACCCCGCAATCCTGGCAGATTCAAAATCCCTTCCGATAAGACTGATAACAGCACGTTATTGGTTTCGGCTTTGGAGCGGTTGAACTCGTCATAAATCAACATATCGCCATTGCGACACGCGGTGGTCAAGCGGTTATCAACCCACATCCGGTTCATTTGCTCTTCGGTTTTTAATACCGAATGAATGTAATTATCGACCACGCTGCTTTTGCGGTAGCCAATGTCTTTACCGGTTAAATCGGAACTGACGAATTCTTCATTACCTTGCAACAACGTCACGGGACGACCCCATTGCGCAGCTAAATGAAACGCCAAGGTGGTTTTACCGGTACCCGATGGGCCAGCAAAATGCACGGGGTAGCCGCTGTGTAAATAAACCATTGCCCGTTCCATAATTTCTTTGACGTAATTAGTTTGGACAAAGTGATCACTGGCTTCCGGAACGATTAAATCTTCTTCGCGCGGGTAATTGGCCTTAGAAAAACTGGCTTTGTTAATCATAAAAATAATACTCCTGTGCCATACGGCGCTCCTTGCCGATTGCAAGGAAATGAGGGGGAATTAGCGCGCTTAAGTTAAGGCATAGGATGTGCTGAACAATGTGCTGTGCATCTGGTTGAGAGCGATGGATGCAAAACATGATTGATCAGCACATCCTATGCCTCGCTCAGAACAAACCCAAAATCCTTAACTTAATGACTGACTATCGTTAACGTTTTTTCGGTTTGTTTTTGCTGGTTTTGTAAATATCCACTAACGCCGTATCTGCTGGATTGACTGATTTTTCTGGCTCAGCCGGTAAATCGGGCTCTGGCGCTTGCTGTTCCATCAACAATTGCTGAGGTATCGCCGGTTCAAAATGCAAGGTACTCAGAGCGCCAATGGCGTTTTTTTTTTCGACACACCGGTATCAAAAAACACCTGATGGGCATGCAGCCGATCTTGGGTAATCTCGCTAATCAAAGCCGCCACACTGTTTGCCATGTCCGAAACAAAATCCGCTCTTGCAGTCACACTGCGTCTGGCCATATTTTTGTGATCCACAGCGAATTTAGTTAACAAATGCTGGGTGTTTGTTTTTACACCCGCGACAAACGCCCGACGCTCACCGCGACTTTTGCGGCTGTTGGCTTGGCGAGTCCGAGAAAAATCGTTTAATAAACGACTAACATCGTGGCGATTATCGGCCACGGCTTGCGCGCGTTGTCGAGCGTCTTTGCTCGCATTAAAAGCACGGGTTGTAGCGAAATCGGACAGTAAAGCTCTGACACTATGATTGCGGGCAGATTGATTAGCGCGGCGCTGGTCATGACTACTATCAATATCGCTGCGTAAGCGAGTCATATCATCGGTTAAGCGTCCCATAGGAATGCTCCTTTGTTATCTTGATGGATGAAAAGCACCCAAGCCGATGAATTATTCAACGACTTGGACACATTGGATCTTCGTTTACTACGCAGGCGTCGCGGCGCTGGCGGTTAGGCCAATCGCTTCAGCGTATTTCAAATAAGTTTCTACTGAAGCGATAACAACACGCGCTTCGATAGATAATAATTCGATACCTACTAATGAAACCTTGACCCAAGCATCAACAACAATGCCTTTGTCTAGGATGCGGTCAACGACTTCAGCTAAGCTAGAAGATTCTGTTGATTTTTGAACTTTTGCCATGATGACATCTCCAAAAGGTTAAAAAAATACAGTATTTAACTGAATTTAATGTACAGCGTTTACCGTACCCTTTTGTTAATGCTATTTTCGTGCCAATATTTATTTCCCCCTGATTTTCTCGCCGACAAAAACCTTCACCATAAACTTAAAAACCTAACTATCTGAATAACAATAAAAAAATCTTAAAAAATATAAAATTCCTTGTATTACATATAGTTACAAATAATTTAACTAACAAAATCACTAACTAAAACCAAGGAAAAAACTCCCTAAATAGCGAATTAATTCCATATCAAATATCAAAAATCTGATCTTAAAAAATTAATCATTTCAGCTTATCCGCTAATAATTAAAGCTATTTAGAAATAGCCAGGTAAAATGGCAGACTTGATAATTATAAAAATAGGAGTCAGTTATGAAAAAAATAAAATTAGCCAGCGTTTTATTCGGTTTATCGCTATATGCCAGCTTGGGTTTTGCTGACATTGCATTGCAATCGAGTGATGAGTTAACCGGCAGTTGGAAATTGGAATACACCAAGAAATCTGCCACCAGTACCGATACCCTGCCGCGCGAAGACACTTGGAGCTTTAAAGAGGGAAAAGTCACGATTACTCACATTCCCCGTGAAGGTACGTTTTATGACCAATTACCGGTCGCTTATGAAATAGAAAATGGCAAATTGAAAGTATCGCTGTTGGGCAGATCAGATAAGTTTGATGTGTTTTCCTTGGTCGAAAAAGATGACAAAGGCATGACGCTTAAAGGCAAGTTTGGTGATATTTACCACTTTATAAAAAAATAAAATCTCACTTATAGGGTCAATGGCAATTGGATCACTGGACCATGAAGAGCAAGGACTTAACAATAATGTTAAGTCCTTTTTTTTGCCTAATGGATGTGACTAGGGCATTATGCGGCACCTAACCGCAAGTTTTGTCGCCAACCCTTTCTAAAAATCACCGCTTATTAATGAAATTTATCGTACCTTGGGCATTCCTTTTATTGGTGTTCATCATCGCGTGGTGGATGCGAATTGAATACATAGAACCGCAAGCGCTTTCTATCGTCTGTGAGTCGGGTGTGGAAGATTGGTCTTGCATGATGCGTAAACAGTTAATGACGATTTTTTACGACAATGCCGTTGGCTATTGGGTGCTTGGGCTTGGTTTAGTCGCTTTCACGCTGGGTTCTGGTGCGATAGGTTTACTGTGTGCTGTCATCGGCATGACAGCACTGGTTATTCATGGCGGTAAACATAACGGTGTTGAGTACAGTTCACTGGGTTTTGTTCTGGGATTTTTGACGCTGGCGCGCACGCAATTCGAAAAACGCCGGCACCAAAATTGAGCCTGATAAGATTAAACAAATAGCCGTCCAATAAAACACATTGACATTGATGCCGTCAGAAAAGTGACTGCTCATATCGGGGGCGAATATCAAATGCTCAATGATAGGCAGCCATAAACCGGCAATCGCTATCCAAGCGGCCATCACAATCTCCTCCAAACAAGCATCATGTTTCGCTTTAATCCAAGCCAACACAGCAAAGCTCAGCGACGGCACCGCAAATAACGCCAACGGATAATCGCGATTGCGTAAATCAAACACTAACAAGATACAGGCAATCGTTGCCCCCAATAAGAACAACTGACGCAAAATGCTCTGCCAATTATCAATATCTCTGAGGGTTGTCAGATTCAGGGTCATCAATCGATGGGGCTGGGAAACCGAAGGCGGCAGCTGATTTTGACTAAACCAAGCAACAAAGTAGCGACTGGATAAGAAAATAACACCAATCAAGGACAAGGCATAAAGGCCCGAGTATGACCATTCCAGCCAAGTGCGGTTGGTCATAAACATATCTCGCCAATAACTCACACTTGCTCCGCCGCCCGAAATGCTGGCAATCGCCAAAATCATGGTGGTTGTTAAATCTGAGAGAGGGTTAACTTTATGATTGATCAGTAATAAGGTAAACAGCAATAGACTGGTAAAAATCGCAATCGCTTGCCATTGCGGTGCCTCAGCAACGGCGCCTTTTAAAGAAAACTTTGCCGTACCATCTTCTGAAAACATCCCCCAATAACCGCCCACGGCGCCTTCAGAATGACGTTTCCAAGGCTGATCGAAGGCTTCAATAATGTTGTAGGGAATGTTCTGCTGCTTAGCAATAACCGAAAATTCGCGAATAAAACGGGCTTGATTAATCTGTGACGATGCGGCATCTTGACGCTGACGACCGTAACTGGGCCAGCCGGTTTCGCCTATCAGTATTGGTTTGCCGTTGAATGCTTCCTGAATGCGGCGATAGGTGTTACCCACATATTCAGCCGCCTCTGACACAGCGACGGTATCGTCATCCCAAAAAGGTAGGATGTGCACGGTTGCAAACGACACAACATCTAACAGCTCATTTTGGTAACGCAGCCAAAAATCCCAACTATCTGCATAGCTTATTGCGACACCGGGCGCGCGGGTTTTGATTTCCATCAAATATTGACGCATGTTGCTGGGGGTTTGCTCGCGGCGCATCAATACTTCGTTACCAATAATCAAAGCACTCACCGTCTCAGGATATTCGCGTGCTAAACCGGCACCAATCGCCAACTCTTTTTCATTATCGATTGGATTTCGGCCTATCCAAATGCCGAGTAAAACCCGCATATCTAATTGCTTGGCAATCTGCGGAACCTCAGCGAGTCCTTGGCTGACAGAATAAGTCCGCACACAAGCGAATTGTTTTGATAGTTGATTAAGATCCGCTTCAATTTGTTGTTTGCTAATCGTTAGCTGACTATCTAATGGCGTTTGCCCTGGTTTATGAAAAGGCGAATAGGAAACGCAATTGAGTTTTTCAACCGGCGCTTCAACCAAATCTATGGGCTGTCCTAATTTCCACCAATAATGGATGGTGTAAAGCGCTGCCAATAGAAGAATCAGGAAAATAACTTTGGGTTTGAAAGGCATGGTCATCGGTTGGTTTTTTGATCATAAGCAAAGCCCTATCTGTGTAGGCCATCTGCTTACTATAGCCGATATGTGGCGCTTGCTGTCTTAATTCGCGACTCATCACAGCGTATTAGAAAACAATGACTATTTCACGGTAAGCTAAATCGCCTATTCGATCTGAATCAGGGGGCTCAAATGACAAGACAGATTAATCCCACCAAATTACTGCTGAGTAAATGGACTGCGGTTAGACCAGTGAACAAAGAAAAACATTTCCTTGTGATTAAATTGATTGATCCAGAAATTGAAGGCGATCCGCTTGAGTTGATTGAACTTGAAGCAATTTTTAGTCAGCGGGTTATCGTAATGAACTGGCGAGAATTAAAAAACCTGGATAACTGGTTGCAGGGTTGGAAGTAGCTTTCGACTTTGTTTTACCCTTAAATACGATTGGTTTAAGTTAAAAAGGCTCGTACCATTAAATACAAGCCTTGATTACAGCTTAAATAGCAATTTCTTCCATGAGTTTTAAACAGCCTAAGCTCCTTGCAAATTCCTGTAACTCACTTGCCATGTGAAAGTTGATAATCGAATTGGTTTTAATATCCACGATTGCATATTCATCAATCGGATGGTCGCTGCTAATCCTAGGTTTGTACTTTAAGAGCTGCTTTGAGTCTTTAGCCAATCTGCGATTAATTCTAGTTGTTAGTTCGCGAATTGAAATGAATCTTTTCATAATCAAACTCCAAATGTCTAAAGGAGATTTGAGTATATCGGGAAATTTTGTGGTTTGGAACTTGAGATTGCGATTTTAGATGGTATGAACTGTACTAGCTCAAACCTATTTAAAGGCGACAACCGCCTGGCATCTGAGGATTATCTCTTCTCGTCTTTATCCGCTTATTTGCACAAGAAAAGAAATCCAACCCCACGATGTTCGGTAAAATGCTGTCAGTTTTAGCTTAAACGCTTACCAACAACTTTTATCAAAATAGCCGTGACTACTTTATTCCCAATCCCCCAAAATCATCCGCAACGCTTTGTTTTACATAACGAAGTCCACGCCAGAGCTTCGTCAATTCTGAGTTTGCCGGTGCGGGCCAGTTATTTAGCCTTATCATTAACCAGCGAAGAAAAAGCCCTTGAACGTCAGCATTTGATTGCATTGTGTGAAAGATTCGCCGCGACCCCACCTGATTTTGATGCCGACCACTTCAGCGCCCAGTTCGATTCATTCCAAATGAGTTGGGAGCAGCACGGCGAGTTTAGCGCTTATACCTTTTATGCTTATGACGCTACCGAAGCGCCGTTTTCAGCGCCGGCTTTGAAAAAAGTCCCAATTGATTGGTTGTCGCAAATTAGCGGCAAAGTGATTGTCGCCGCTCATACCAGCGTGGTGTCTGCCACTGAAATTAATTACAGCGATGAAATGGATTTATCACCGTTATCGACTTATTTCTCCAATAATCCGATTGTTGGTTCTAAAGTCAGTGGCGGTGCGGCGTCGGTTTTCACCGATTTTCGGATTCATGGTGATGGCTTCAGCCGTTTTTTGGTGATTAACCATACCTTAAAAACCGCACAAGCCGGCCGCTTGTTGCATCGTTTGTTTGACATTGAAATTTATCGGGTGATGGCGTTATTGGCATTCCCGATTGCTCGCAAACTGTATCCCGAGCTTAAAAAAGCCGATCGTCAGCTTTACACCATCACCAATTCAATGACCCAGCCCGACAATGATGACGCCAAATTGCTGGATGAATTAACCGCCTTGGCCGCAGAAGTTGAAAATCATATTTCTACCCATCATTTCCGCTTTGCCGCTGCCAGCGCTTACTATCAATTAGTTGGACAGCGTCTGGAAGATTTACGGGAAATGCGGATTCAAGGGATTCAAACTTTGGGCGAATTTACCAAACGCCGCTTAGAGCCAGCGATGAATACCTGTAATTCAACATCGCACCGCTTTACGCTGATTTCAGAACGGGTGAGCAACGCCAGCCAGTTGTTACGCACTAAAGTTGATATTTTGATTGAACGCCAAAACCAAGCCTTGCTGTCATCGATGGATTTACGGGCGAAAATGCAATTGCGGATGCAACAAATGGTGGAAAGCATTTCAATGGTGGCAATTACCTACTACGCGGCCAGTCTAGTCGGCAAGATTGCCGAGGCTTTGCATGGCTTTGGTTGGGAAGTTAATCCTGAAATTGTTGAAGGCGTATCGATTCCGTTTATTTTGATCATCATCGCGATTAGCGCCAAACGGATACATAAAATCATTGCCAGCACCACCGAGTAAATCGCAATTACCACAAATAATTGCAGGATTTATAGCGCTTGCGTATGATGGTGACAAGCTTAATGAAGTTTGAGAAAACTCATTGGCTGCGTAGCCACTCATCAATATCGAGATGGGTGGTTTTCTGAATTTTTTTTGGAAGAAAAAATTTATGTTCCCAGAATATCGTGACCTAATTTCAGAATTAAAAACTAGCGATCATCATTTTATTAAGTTGTTTGATAAACATAATGAACTAGATCAGCAAATTAAAAATCTTGAGGCGCATATTGAAAACGCAACGCCGGAAGAAATTGAAGATTTAAAGAAAGAAAAACTTTTATTGAAAGACCAGCTTTACGCCATTCTTAAAAAGGCCAGTGCCTAATCTTTAGATTTTAGTTGGGTTATGGCTTGCCCTATAACCCAACCTTGTCTTAATCAAGCAATTTCAATTCGCTTGCCGGTTTTTTTCTGCAATTTAGCTAAATTCAAAGTCAAAACGCCATTTTCATAATGTGCTTTGCTGGCTTGTTCATCAATCTCATTAGCCAACTGAAAACTCCTAGAAATCTCACCATAGTAACGCTCAGTGCGTAGCGTCTTTTCGTCTTTACACTCGCTATCGACTTGATCAATATGGGCATGAATACTAACCACACTGCCATCAATATCGACATTGATATTTTCTTTACTGGCACCCGGAATATCGGCTTTCACCGTAAATTCAGCCGGCGTCTCTTTGACATCAATTCTCAGTTGGCTCGGTAAAGGGTCACCGTGTAATGGCTTAATAAAATACGACGGATTAGTATCTCGAAACAGTTCATCAAATAAGCTGTGACTAACAAATGGCGTTAAATTGTTCATTTTCAGTTTCCTTTTTTTCATTGAAATTACTCATAACAACAGACTTTGGATTAAAGCCGTTTTTAATTTTATAGAAAATAAAATCGGATTATTTTTTTCTGTCTTTGAACTTTGTTTTGATGTTTTACATAAATCAATTAATGTGATTCAAATATAAATATTGCGCTTGATTATCTTGTTAAATAAGTCGATTTCGTTATTAATTATTAACAGGAGAATTTATGCGTAACACTTGGGTGGTAGTCGCGGATAGAAGCAGAGCACGATTTTTCTTATTGCAAAGCCGGATTGAGCCAATGCAGGAATTTGAGGGCATGGTGCATGAAGAAGGTCGAATGACGGGGCGCGATGAGTTGTGTGATCGACAAGGCGGCATTGCCGGCGGTCATGGCGAAGGCGATCATACTTTTGAAGCACCGACCGATTTAAAGCAACATGAAGCCGAGGTATTTGCCCGACAAATTGAGGCCAAGCTGGAGTATGGTCGGGTAAATCACCAATATCAAAAGCTGATTTTGATTGCACCGCCGTTTTTTCTAGGTGTGCTAAGGCAAATCCTTAGCGACCATATTCAGGATTTGGTCGGCAGTTCACTGGATAAAAATCTAGTGGATGAGTCTGAAAAACAGATTCGCGAGCATATAGTCTAAATCTCGCATTCTGGCAGCATCGAGGTGCGCCAGAACTGGCCTTCTTTTTCAAATAGCCGTCTGCTTTCCGCTGGCCCCCAACTGCCAGCGGGATAGGTGGCTATGTAATCACGCTCGGTGGCCCAGTGTTGCAAAATCGGGTCAATAATTCGCCAAGCGTATTCCACTTCATCAAAGCGCAAAAACAGCGAATGATCGCCTTTCATCACATCCAGCAATAAATCTTCATAAGCATCAACCGCGCGTTGATTCGGTAATCGGAAACTGGCATCCAAGCTAGTGGTGCGGGTTCGCATTTCCAAGCCCGCCTCTTTAATCGTCATTTCTAGTCGAATTGATTCGTCGGGTTGAATCCCCATCAAAATCCAATTAGGCGTCATGCAACTAACGCCGGTGCCATGAAACAACTGCAACGGTGGATGACGAAAGCAGATGGAAATAGTCGATTGACTGGCAGCCATGCGTTTACCGGTATGTAAATAAAACGGCACCCCACGCCAACGCCAGTTATCAATAAACAATTTCAGCGCCGCATAGGTTTCAGTCGAGCTATCCGCAGCAATATCGGCTTCATCCAAATAGCCGTTGACGGTTTCGCCTTTAATCGTGCCTTTGCTGTATTGGCCGCGAAAGGCATGAGCGTGGACTGCTGATTTGGGAATCGGCCGAATCGATTTCAGTACTTTGACTTTTTCATCGCGCAAGGATTCGGCATCCATTGAAACCGGTGGCTCCATCGTCACTAACGTCAGCAATTGCAGCAAATGACTTTGCACCATATCGCGCATCGCACCAGCGCTATCGTAATAGTCACCGCGACTGCCGATGCCTAATTGTTCGGCATGGGTAATTTGAATGTGATCAATATAGTTACGATTCCACAGCGGCTCGAACATCACATTGGCAAAACGAAACACCAACACATTCTGCACCATGCCTTTGCCAAGGTAATGATCAATTCGGAAAATTTGCGATTCGTCTAAATAACGATGGATGCGTTTTTGCAGAACTTGTGCGCTTTCCAAGTCATAACCAAACGGTTTTTCAATCACTACTCGTCGCCAGCCATAGGCTTGATTGAATAAATTGACATGACTGAGCGACTCAATCACAGGGCCAAAATTCTCGGGGCTAATCGCTAGGTAAAAAGCGATATTTTTAGAAAACTGCGGATTGTTGCTTAGGCGTTCGGCGAGTTGTTGATAGCATTCGGGGTTATCCATATCGCCTTGGTGATAAAACAAACGCTGGCAAAACCGTTCAAATACGGTTTCGTCCAGCTGGGTTTTTTGTTCCAAGATGCTGCGAACTTCGCTGATCCAATGGCTTTGATCCCAAGCCCTACGCCCCACCGCCAAAATGGAGCATTCCGGCGGTAGTTTGTTATCGATTTCCAGATTATAAAAACCCGGTAACAATTTCAGTCGCGCTAAATTACCGGTGGCGCCAAAAATAATGTAGGTACATGGATCTGGCAACATAAAACCACCTGGGTTGAATTGATGAACGCTAACTTCGGGTTTGGGCTTGGCTAATATGACTGTTTTCAGGGACGCTGTGGGTTAGCCAGACATTGCCGCCTATCGTTGAACCTTGGCCGATGGTAATCCGGCCTAAAATGGTTGCACCGGCATAAATCACCACATTATCTTCAACGATAGGATGACGGGCATTGCCTTTGACCAACATACCATTGTCATCTTTATCAAAGCGTTTAGCGCCCAATGTTACTGCCTGATACAAACGCACGTTGCGACCAATAATCGCAGTTTCACCAATCACCACGCCTGTGCCGTGGTCGATGAAAAAACTATCGGCAATTTGTGCGCCGGGATGAATGTCGATACCGGTGTTGGAATGAGCGATTTCGGCAATCATTCTCGCCACTAACGGCGTGCCCAATTGATACAAGACATGGGCAAGACGATGGTGAATCACTGCGACGATGCCAGGATAACAAACCAATACTTCATCAGAACTACGAGCAGCCGGATCGCCTTCGTAAGCAGCTTGAATATCGGTATCAATTAAGTGTCTGATTTCCGGCAAATGCGCGGCAAATTGACGGGTTAATTGCGCGGCTTCATCATGGGCATCAATACTTAATTGCTGTTGTTCAGCGGCAAAATTTAGCTCTAAAACTAACTGTTTATGCAGCTGACCAAGCGATTTATCGAGCGTATGCCCAACAAAATAATCAATGCTTTCTTCGGTTAAACCCGGAACGCCAAGACGATTGGGGAATAGCACCGCCTTTAAATTATCGACAATCAAACCCAGCTCGGCGCGTGACGGTAATTTAGGCGGTTGGTGGCGACGTTGGCGGCTTTCTAACGATTGCAAACGCAAAGTTCGCAATTCGCTGACTAAATGATCAATGCCCCAATTTTGGCCATTATCAATCAAACTCATGCCGCAATCCCTTGGGCGTCAAATAAGCCTTCAAATAAAGCCGAGCTTAAATAGCGTTCACCGGAATCTGGCAAAATCACCACGATGGTTTTGCCGCTGTTTTCTGGGCGTTTAGCGACTCTGACTGCTGCAGCAACTGCCGCGCCGCACGAAATACCGGCCAAAATGCCTTCTTCGCGCGCTAAACGACGTCCATACTCGATGGCATCATCGTTGCTGACTTGTTCGATGTCATCAATTAACGATAAATCCAATACATCAGGCACAAAGCCGGCGCCTATGCCTTGGATTTTATGTGGTGCTGGTTGAATTTCTAAACCAGCGCGATGTTGGCTTAATACTGGACTGGATTCGGGTTCAACGGCAATTGAAGTAATCGCTTTATTTTGCGCTTGTTTTACAAAGCGAGAAACACCGGTAATGGTGCCGCCTGTGCCGACACCGGCCACCAAGATATCAATCGCACCATCAGTATCCGCCCAAATTTCAGGGCCAGTGGTTTCAAAATGAATTTGTGGGTTAGCGGGGTTTTTAAATTGTTGTAATAACAAATAGCGATCTGGATCGGAAGCGGCTATTTCTTCGGCTTTAGCAATTGCGCCTTTCATGCCTTTGGCGCCTTCGGTTAGCACTAATTTGGCACCATAAGCGGCGAGTAATTTGCGGCGCTCGATGCTCATGGTGTCTGGCATAGTTAAAGTCAATGGAATGCCTTTGGCTGCTGCAACAAAGGCTAAAGCGATACCGGTGTTACCGCTGGTTGGCTCAATAATTTCTTTACCTGCGCCCAGTAAACCGCGTTGTTCGGCATCTTTAATCATCGCCGCACCAATTCGGCATTTCACCGAATAAGCCGGATTACGGCCTTCGATTTTGGCCAATAATGTCACCGGTGCGCCGTCGGTAATTCGGTTAAGACGGACTAAAGGTGTGTTGCCGATGGATTGTGAATTGTCTGGGTACCAATGAGCCATTTTCGATTCCTTGTAGGGATGATTGTGGGTAAAAAGCCAAGTTACTTGTTGTTGAGGGTTAATGTCAAGGTATTGAATCTTTAAACAGATTGCTGTTGGTTTTGACTCGACTCAGTAGCTTAGGTACTATCAAAAAAAGCTAATATAGCGTTTGTAGTCTTTTCAAACTTTAAAACTAGACATTAAATGACAGAAATAACGATTTTATCGGCCGCATTGGGCGGTGTGGTTATTGGCCTTGCGGCTGGATTATTATTGCTTACCCATAAGCGGGTGGCGGGGATTTCGGGGATCGCTTCGGGGCTTTTATTGCCTTGGAATGCAGAATCCGGCTGGCGGCTATGGTTTGTATTGGGCTTGATTGGCAGTGCGCCTTTGTATCGAATCACGGTCGGCGAGATAGTCATCAATCTGGATGCGCCGTTGCCGATTTTGGCGGTTGCGGGGGTATTGGTTGGTTACGGCAGTCGCTTAGGTGGCGGTTGTACTAGCGGTCATGGCGTTTGTGGCATCGCTCGTTTATCGGTACGTTCGATTGTCGCGACTTTAATGTTTATGTTTACCGCAGGTGTAACGGTTTACATCCAGCGCCACCTTTTATAAGGCAAAAAATCATGATTAAAAATTTAGTGGCGGGCTTGTTAGGGCTGTTGTTTGGCTTTGGCTTAATCATTGCCAATATGACCAATCCCAGCAAAGTGTTGGCGTTTTTGGATGTGAGTGGCGAATGGGACCCGAGTTTGGCGATAGTGATGGCGAGTGCCTTAATCACCTTGGCAGCTATCCAGCGCTTGATGGATTTATCACCCGAAACCCAAACCTCTTGCGACGGTGTTAAACAGGGAATCGACCGTAAATTGTTAATAGGCTCAGCAATATTCGGGATTGGTTGGGGCTTGTCGGGGATTTGCCCGGGGCCAGCGTTGGTGGGATTAAGTTCAGGCTTACCAGCAGTTTTGGTCTTTATAGGCGCGATGTTGGTCGGTTTTGTGGTGTTTAATCGCTTTCACCAGCGTTAAGCCTGATTTAAACGGTGGATGGTGCGGAGATTGATTAGCATCGCCACCGTTTCCGCTAACAAAGCCGGCCAAGCTTGCCAGTAAATATCATTAGCAATCCACGCTAAACTCGATGCTAACAACAGTTTTCGCATCTTGAAGTTATCCAGATAAAACAAGGCAATCGTGGTGTTAATCACCGCAAAAGCCGGTAATAAAGACACATAACCCTGCCAAGAGATAACTGTTAGGCCGATAAACAAACCGATAAAGCCAGCTGTCAGCCAATGTTGATGTTTGGATTGATTATTTGAAGACAACAGCGTTCTCAACGCGGTCATCGCCATGGTTAAACAAGCCGTCCAAGCCTCTAATAACGCATATTGCAGCGCCCATAAAGCCGCACCAACCGCCGACCAACGTCTAAACGCTTGACCACAATCTAGCCAATAAGCACGCCATTCGACCACTACACCAAGGCCGCCAACGCTATACGCCAACAGCGTGTTTGATAATTCAATCAAGCCGAATCCTCGTAATTTTGATATAAAGCTAAAAAACTATAATAACTAAAACAGGAGAACACCATGATTTCAGCCGCTATTTACTTATTAACTGTCGCTTACGTTGCCTATGTAATGTATTCGCTGAAGACTAAGTAATATTTAAAAGCACTGAAGGTTTTAGCTAGACGGCTAAGGTCGATACCAAGCCGTCTATTAACGATTTTCACCTGATTGTTTCAAATTGCTCAAACCACTTTTATATCAATTAGGCGAGCTTGAGTATGACAGATAAAATCCCAACCACTAGCAAGAACCAAATCAAGCTTTATTGCTAACTTCAATCTATGAACTCCTCAAACCGCCTGATTGGATCTGGTTTATTGGCCTTTACTTGTAGCTTTTGCGCCAATGCCAAACAAGATGCTTCATTAAGCGAAGTATTGGTGGAATCGCCGTCGTCCAATAAAAGCACCCAACCACTCCAACAAGCCTCTGAATTTAACCGTAGCGATTTAGATGCGGCAGATAAAGCCGATTTAAACGGCATGTTGCGAAGTCTGGCCGGGGTGAATATTGCACAAAGTAATACAGCTACTCCGTCAACATTACAAGTGCGCGCTGTCAGTGGTGGCTTAGGGATGGTGACTTTAGACGGCGTTCCTTTATTTAACAGTTTTGTTGGCTTTTTCCCACTCAGCCATTACCCGCTGGATTTTTTTGATGGTGTGACCGTTGACCGAGGTCTGAACAGTGAACGAGACAGTAGTCGAACTATCGGTGGTGCGATTAATCTGTCCAGTCGTCAAATTGAATCGGGTAGAGGATTTTTACATACCGAAGGCGGCAGTTACGGGACTTTGCGTAATCATTTAGGGACTGGAATTAGTGGTGATTTGGGCAACTTGACCATGATTGGCGGGCGTAGCGATATTTTTGAATCGGTCAGTCAAGCTGGGCCTGCAAATGACGGTAGTGAGCGTGATAACTTTGGTATGAGTAATGGCTTATTGCGATGGAATCGTGAATTAAGTCGCGGCAACCTTGATAGTTCGCTGTATTTCGCTCGATCCCATGAAGGCTGGGACGGTCCGGGTCGCTTAGCCGATGCTAAATTTGGTTGGACGGATGATTTAAATGGCGCCGTCGATCATGAAATTTGGGTGACCCAAACTCACGGCAGTTATCAAATTGCAAATAATTGGGAAAGTTCGCTAAAAATCGGCTTTACCCAAGATCAACAAACCGGACGGATAGGCTCTCTTCCTAGCGGACCTTTGCCAATGAATCTAAACAGTCAGCTACTACTTGGCCGCTGGCAAAATACCCACACGGTGGCGATTAATCCGCAATCTACCGATGCCCTGCGCTGGATTTGGGGCATAGAATCTCAGCAACAAAGCGGTCACAGTCCGTTTAACCCCTACAAAGTGTTTGAGCTAAACAATCATTTGCTTAGCCCTTTAGTGCGGGGCGAAATTGATTGGGGAAGATGGTTGGCGAATGTCGAACTACGTTTTGATCATTATCAAAATTATGGCGATCACCCCGTTTTAAATGCCAGCACTGGCTGGCGGTTAAATCCTGATATGTTGATTTGGGCTAAAGCAGGCAACGCTTATCGAATTCCGGCAGTCAATGAGTTACTGCATCCGGTTTTCGGCAATCCAAATTTATTGCCAGAAAAAAGCCTTGGTGGCGAAGTGGGTTGGCGCTTTAAAGACAAGCATGATGATGTCAGTGTCACAGCTTATATGCAGTTCTATGACAACATCATCTATTTAGAACAAAGTGTTAGCAAAGGCACTATTAGAGCTGCCAATTTGCCGGAAGCAGAAGTGTTTGGTGTAGAAATTCAGGGCAAACACGCTTGGAATCAGGTTTTAAGCAGTGGTATTAGCTATACCTATATGAATTCCCGCAGTTATAACAATGCCATTCCTTCTGGATTTTCTTCACCGCAACGTCCACCGCATCAAGGCCAATTTTGGAGTGAATGGCGATTATTGGAGCCGGTTCGATTTCGGCTGGATATGACTTTTCGTGACGGTTATTGGGTTGATTCTGAACACACCGTCAAAATTGGCTCAGCGCCGCGATTGAACGCCAGCATTAACTACCAAGTCAGCCCAACATTGCGCTTAAACGTGCGGGGCGAAAATATCAACAACCAACTCACCCCCGATTTATACGGTTTTAATTATGTCGGCGCCGCCGTTTATGGTGGTGCGTATCTGGATTGGTAGGTTTTTATGTCGGGTTTTGCACATAAAAACCGAAAAAACTTTTATTTTATAATTAGTTGCGTAAAAACAGATTGAAGTTTGTAACAAGTTTGCTGTTAAGATAAAGCCGACGTCACTTATCTTCAAACCTATATGACATTTTGCTCAAGGTCGTTATTTCGTCTTCCTAATCTGTGCTTGGCAATCATTGCTGTTCAAGGTTTAACCGCTTGTGAAACTATGTTGCCGATTACCCGACAAGCTGAAGTGACTGTTGAACCTTTACCCACCAATGTCGAAACTCATGTCTTTAAAGTGCAGGATCAGCAATCCAGTATTGGCCTTAATGCTCATGTGCCTGCAAAAGCTAGCGATACCTTGTCCGATCTCGCCCGCCATTTTGGTTTAGGTTTTGACGAGATACAAATGGCTAATCCTGGGGTTGATCCTTGGGTTTTAACCGACAAGCAAGGCATTGTCTTGCCCTTGCAATATCTATTGCCAGAAGCGCCAAAGAAAGGCATCGTCATCAATCTCGCCAATATGCGGCTGTTTTTCTATCCGCCCAAGCAAATCAATACCGTGGTCACTTATCCAATTGGTATCGGTCGCGATGGTTGGAGCACGCCATTAGGTAAAACTAGCGTGATTACTAAACGCTACAAACCCGATTGGACTGCGCCTGAATCGATCTTAAAAGAACATCAGCAATTGCATGAGCCTTTGCCCAAAGTGATACGCAGTGGCCCTGATAATCCGCTCGGATTGTATGCCATGAATCTGGGTTTTAAAGGTTATTTAATTCATGGCACCAATAAACCTTATGGGATTGGGATGCAAGTCAGTCATGGCTGTATTCAAATGTATCCTGAAGATATTGAAGCGCTGTTTCCGCAAGTTGATCTGAATACCCAAGTCAATATTATTCATCAGCCTTATATGTTGGGTTTTAAAGACAAAGTGTTATATGTCGAAGCCCATCCTTCGCTGGAAAAATGGAAATCGCAACAAAAAAGCCAACAAGCTAATTTGCTGAAACGCTTGAAAGCCGCCGCGGCTAGTTATCATTTAACGGTGGACTGGCAGAAAGTGCAGCAGGTATTAAAACAAGCGGATGGCGTGCCAAGTCCTGTGACTTTACCTGAACCTCCAGTAACGCGGATTGCGCTTGATCATCCGCCGGCTTTAAAAGCCCAACCTATCATCGAAGCTAATCTCGACAATCAACATTGGTATTTGTCAGTTGATGAAGCAATGGAAGAATATTCAGCCAAAAAACTGGCGGCGATGTTGAATCACCAAGGGCCAGCGATTCCGGTCAGGAGTTTACCTAAGCAAGAAAAGTTCGAAGTGATTGCCGGGCCGTTTCAATCCAAACAAGAAGCAAATAGCGTCAAAACTCGAATTAAAAAAACGTTTGATTTGAAATCAGAGTTGATTGTGCCGCATTAACTCATGCTTGTAACAGCAGAACCTTTGCAAAATACGCGATATTTAATCAAGAAGATAGTAGCTTAAATGCGTTTTAATCAGGAAGGTTTGGATAGGTTTTAACAATGATTATTTGAATAATGCATTGTTTATACTGGAAAATCAGGTGGGGTGAACGATGGGGCTCGAACCCACGACAACCGGAATCACAATCCGGGACTCTACCAACTGAGCTACGCTCACCATAGCGTATAACAATGTAAAAACGAGGATTTTTTGGTGCGCTTGGCAGGACTCGAACCTGCGACCCCCGACTTAGAAGGTCGGTGCTCTATCCAGTTGAGCTACAAGCGCAAAGAAAATTGGTCGGGGTAGAGAGATTCGAACTCCCGACATCCTGCTCCCAAAGCAGGCGCGCTACCAGACTGCGCTATACCCCGAAAATCTTTGCTTGAAATCCTTAGTCCTTAAGACTAAGAACACATATGATAATTCCTCAAGGTTTTGTCGTCAATTTTTATTTTAAAAAATCTAATTTTTTTAGCACAATAAAATTAGATTTTTTTTTCAAAAACAAATAACTAAACCATTGTCCACTGCAACAATTCGCCCGATTTTAACGGTTTAATTTCGTCATAGCTTGCGGGAATAATCCAATCACGTTTTTCTAACGTTACCGTCTCCCCATTTCGTGACAAACCATAAAAATCCGCGCCGTAAAAGCTCGCAAAACCTTCTAATTTATCCAACGCATTCGCACTTTCAAAGGCTTCAGCATAAAGTTCCAACGCAGCAAACGCACTGTAACACCCCGCACAC